>NZ_JBHVOC010000114.1:0-207 GCF_044142145.1 Streptomyces sp. BK79 | reverse complement strand
GGCCTGGGCGACGGACGGGTGCCGGCGGAGTACGGTCTCGACCTCGCCCGGTTCGACGCGGAAGCCCCGGATCTTCACCTGGTCGTCGACGCGGCCCAGGTACTCCAGGTTGCCGTCCGCCATCCAGCGCCCCACGTCGCCGGTGCGGTACATGCGCGAGCCCGGCTCGCCGAACGGATCGGCGACGAACCGCTCCGCCGTCAGCCC
>NZ_JBHVOC010000113.1:0-223 GCF_044142145.1 Streptomyces sp. BK79 | reverse complement strand
CGGCCAGAACACGTCCGTGCCGTCCTCCAGGGTGTGGTTCGGGCCCTGCGCGAACCGCACCGCCAGATCCGGCAGCTCGTCGACGTCCGGGACCCGCCACGGCTCCGAGCCGTTGGCGAGGTAACCGTCGGACAGCAGGAAGACCGGCGTGCGGTAGACCAGCGCGATCCGCGCCGCTTCCAGCGCGGCGTCGAAGCAGTCCGCCGGGGTGCGCGGCGCCACG
>NZ_JBHVOC010000112.1:0-223 GCF_044142145.1 Streptomyces sp. BK79 | reverse complement strand
GGTCGCGCCGCGCACCCCGGCGGACTGCTTCGACGCCGCGCTGGAAGCGGCGCGGATCGCGCTGGTCTACCGCACGCCGGTCTTCCTGCTGTCCGACGGCTACCTCGCCAACGGCTCGGAGCCGTGGCGGGTCCCGGACGTCGACGAGCTGCCGGATCTGGCGGTGCGGTTCGCGCAGGGCCCGAACCACACCCTGGACGACGGCACGGACGTGTTCTGGCCC
>NZ_JBHVOC010000111.1:0-231 GCF_044142145.1 Streptomyces sp. BK79 | reverse complement strand
CAACACCATGAACAACGTCGCATTCTCCCCACCCGCCAACCCACGCAACCCCTCCACCACACCCACCGGAACACGCCACTCACACGACCCACCCTCAAACGACGCCACCGGCCCACGCGGCCGATCCCCCGGCAACTCCAACACCCCCGACACACCCGAAAGCCGCCCCTCCCAATACCCCCACTGCTCCTCCAACACCGACCCCGACAACCAACCCCGCTGCCACACCGC
>NZ_JBHVOC010000110.1:0-246 GCF_044142145.1 Streptomyces sp. BK79 | reverse complement strand
TCAGTATCCGGTATTAGACCCCGTTTCCAGGGCTTGTCCCAGAGTGCAGGGCAGATTGCCCACGTGTTACTCACCCGTTCGCCACTAATCCCCACCGAAGTGGTTCATCGTTCGACTTGCATGTGTTAAGCACGCCGCCAGCGTTCGTCCTGAGCCAGGATCAAACTCTCCGTGAATGCTTTACATCACGGGAGCGGAACAGCCGGAGGAATGATCCGGCCGTTCACAGCGTCCTCGCTGTATTTT
>NZ_JBHVOC010000109.1:0-247 GCF_044142145.1 Streptomyces sp. BK79 | reverse complement strand
CGCGCCGGATGGTGTTGAGGCGGGTGATGAGGGGGGCGAGGGTGCGGCCCTCGCGGGTGGCGGCGGCCCAGTCGCGGGGTTTGAGCTGGTACTTCTCGCTGTCGAGGTATTCCTCGCTGCCTTCGCGCAGGGGGGTGTTCTCGCACAGTTCGTAGCCGCTGTAGATGCCCCAGGTGGGGGAGAGGGTGGCGGCCAGGACGGCGCGGACCTCGAAGGCGGGGCGGCCGCCGTGCTGGAGGTAGGCGTG
>NZ_JBHVOC010000108.1:0-248 GCF_044142145.1 Streptomyces sp. BK79 | reverse complement strand
GCGTAGGTGTCACCGCATCGCAGATGGGCCAGGGCGAGGAGAGCCTGACGGTTGGCGGTCAGCCGACGCCATCGGGTCCCGATCTCCCCTCGCCGGGCAGCGAGTCGTCCCGTCAGGCACCGCAGGGAGCGACTGGACAGGTCGATCGACGACGGGTAGACAAGCACGCGAAGCTCCTAGTGGCTACGGGCAATCTTGGTCGAGAACCCGTCTACCAGGAGCTTCGTCGTTCCACCGATCTGTCCAAC
>NZ_JBHVOC010000107.1:0-260 GCF_044142145.1 Streptomyces sp. BK79 | reverse complement strand
AGGAAGATGACGTCGGGGTCGGCGTGGTTGATCTCGCCGATGACCCGCTCCCAGAACACGACGGGTTTGGTGTGGGGGTTGTCGACGCGGAAGATCCGCACGCCGTGGTCCATCCAGTGGCGCAGGACGCGGAGGGTCTCGGTGACCAGGCCGTCCATGTCGGCGTCGAAGGCGACGGGGTAGATGTCCTGGTACTTCTTGGGCGGGTTCTCGGCGTGGGCGATCGAGCCGTCGGCGCGGTGGTGGAACCACTCGGGGTG
>NZ_JBHVOC010000106.1:0-272 GCF_044142145.1 Streptomyces sp. BK79 | reverse complement strand
CGTGAGAGGTCGCGTTCGGGCTGGAGCCGTTCCACGAGGTACTCGAAGGGAAGATCCTGATGCGCGTACGCACCCAACGCGGTCTCCCGCACCCGCCCCACCAACTCACGGAACGACGGATCCCCCGACACATCCGTCCGCAACACCAGCGTATTGACGAAGAACCCGACCAGACCCTCCAGCTCACGCCGCGGCCGATTCGCCACCGGCGAACCCACCACCACATCCTCCACCCCGCAATACCGCCCCAACACCACCTTGAACGCCGCCAG
>NZ_JBHVOC010000105.1:0-282 GCF_044142145.1 Streptomyces sp. BK79 | reverse complement strand
TCGACAGAAGGCGCCTCCGGCCGGGGCTCCTCCTCCGGAGCCTCCTCGACGATCACGTGCGCGTTCGTGCCGGAGATACCGAACGACGACACACCCGCCCGCCGCACGCGCCCCTCCGTCGACGGCCACCGCGTGTGGTCCGACAGCAGGCGCACCGCACCGGAGGACCAGTCCACCTTGGTGGTCGGCTCGTCCACGTGCAGCGTCCGCGGCAGTACGCCCTTACGCAGGGCCAGCACCATCTTGATGACCCCGGCCACACCCGCAGCCGCCTGCGTGTGC
>NZ_JBHVOC010000104.1:0-282 GCF_044142145.1 Streptomyces sp. BK79 | reverse complement strand
CCACCCGCATCAGACTCCGGCACCGCCTCCTCCGCCGGCGGCTCCTCAAGAATCACATGCGCGTTCGTCCCAGAGATACCGAACGACGACACACCCGCCCGCCGCGGACGCCCCTCCTCCGACGGCCACTCCCGCTCCTCGGTCAGCAACCGCACCGCACCCGAGCCCCAGTCCACCTCACCCGACGGCTCGTCCACATGCAGCGTCCGAGGCAGCACACCCGCCTGCATCGCCTTCACCATCTTGATCACGCTCGCCACACCCGCAGCAGCCTGCGCATGA
>NZ_JBHVOC010000103.1:0-314 GCF_044142145.1 Streptomyces sp. BK79 | reverse complement strand
CGTGGGTGCGGGCGGCGGTCAGGTCGTGGGTCGATCCGGGCAGGGCCGGTGAGGCCCACAGCAGCTGCCCGAAGGGATCGGTGAGGACCTGGACGTTCATGCCGTGACGTTTGTGTTTGCCCGAGTAGTACGGGGTGTCGGCGGCGATCCGGTCGATTGGCAGCAGGGTGCCGTCCAGGATCACGAACGCCTTGGTCCGGGCGATGTCCATCGCCTCGGCCAGGGTGGGTGCGAGGGCGGCCAGCACATCGACGGCCTCGCGTATGTAGCGGTACACGGTTGCGACGCCGATACCGAACCCGGTGGCGAGCTGG
>NZ_JBHVOC010000102.1:0-361 GCF_044142145.1 Streptomyces sp. BK79 | reverse complement strand
TGTCCCCGACCTCCAGGTCGACGACCCCGACGGGGCCCGCACCCTGGTGCTGGGCTGGGGCTCCACGTACGGCCCGATCACCGCGGCCGTGCGCCGCATCCGAGCCGAGGGCGGTCACATCGCCCAGGCGCACCTGCGCCACCTCAACCCCTTCCCGCCCAACCTCGGCGAGGTACTCACCCGGTACGAGCGCGTGGTCGTCCCGGAGATGAACCTCGGCCAGCTCGCCACCCTCATCCGCGCCAAGTACCTCATCGACACCTACTCCTACACCCAGGTCAACGGCATGCCGTTCAAGGCGGAACAGCTCGCCACCGCGCTCAAGGAGGCCATCGATGGCCACTGAACTCACTCTCACGGC
>NZ_JBHVOC010000101.1:0-385 GCF_044142145.1 Streptomyces sp. BK79 | reverse complement strand
CGTCCCCGACCTCCAGGTCGACGACCCGGACAGCGCGAAGACCCTGGTGCTGGGCTGGGGCTCGACCTACGGCCCGATCACCGCCGCCGTACGCCGGCTGCGGACAGCGGGCCAGGCGATCGCCCAGGCGCACCTGCGCCACCTCAACCCCTTCCCGCCCAACCTCGGTGCGGTACTCGCCCGGTACGAGCGCGTGGTCGTCCCGGAGATGAACCTCGGCCAGCTCGCCACCCTCATCCGCGCGAAGTACCTCGTCGACGCACGGTCGTACACCCAGGTCAACGGCATGCCGTTCAAGGCGGAACAGCTCGCCACCGCGCTGAAGGAGGCCATCGATGACTGAGGCACTGAAGCTCGTTCCCAGGGCCGAGGGACAGCAGTCCAT
>NZ_JBHVOC010000100.1:0-393 GCF_044142145.1 Streptomyces sp. BK79 | reverse complement strand
CAACCAACTCCCCATACACACCCGCCAACTCACCCCACACCACACCCTGCGACCACGCATCCGTCACCACATGATGCATCGACAACACCACCACATGATCACCCACACCCAACCGCACCACCACCAACCGCACCAACGGCCCCACACTCAAATCAAACCCACGCCCCACCTCACGCCCCACCACACCCCGCGCCAACCCCACCCGCTCACCCACATCCGCATCCGACACATCCACCAACTCAACCCCCACACCACCCACCGGAGGCGGCAACACCACCTGCACCGGCGAACCACCCACCTCCCGAAACACCGTCCTCAACACCTCATGCCGCCCCACCACCACCGACAACGCCTCACCCAACACACCCACATCCAACCCACCCCGCACCCGCA
>NZ_JBHVOC010000099.1:0-404 GCF_044142145.1 Streptomyces sp. BK79 | reverse complement strand
ACTCGACACCGCCGTCGAACACCACGGCAAGGGCGACCTCGCCACCCTCCTCGCCGGCAACGACACCTGGACCGTCGTCGGCTGACGCCGGCCCTCTGGAAACGGAAGACGATGAAGGACAACACCAGAACAGGCGAGTCCGGGCTGCCCATCGATCCGGTGTACGGGCCCGACGCCCTGTCGGAGTGGGACGCGGCCGAGAAGCTGGGCGAGCCCGGGAAGTACCCCTTCACCCGGGGTGTGTACCCGTCGATGTACACGGGTCGGCCGTGGACGATGCGTCAGTACGCGGGGTTCGGTACGGCGACGGAGTCGAACGCCCGGTACAAGCAGCTGATCGCGAACGGGACGATGGGGTTGTCGGTCGCCTTCGACCTGCCGACCCAGATGGGTCACGACTCGGA
>NZ_JBHVOC010000098.1:0-411 GCF_044142145.1 Streptomyces sp. BK79 | reverse complement strand
AGGGCCCGGACGTGCGAGCCGTCGACCGCGGCGTCCTCCATGTCCAACAGTCCGGCCTTGCGGAGTTCCGCCAGGAGGATCTCGTGCAGGCGGGGCCACACGCCGGCCTCGGTCCAGTCCCGCAGCCGCCGCCAGCACGTCACCCCGCTGCAGCCGATCGTCTCGGTCGGCACGTCCGCCCAGGTCACACCCGTGCGCAGCACGTAGATGATCCCGCGCAGAGCCGCACGGTCATCCGCCGGCAGCCGGCCCGGATACCGCCGACGCCGCGGCGGCCGAGGCGGGAGCAGCGGTGCGACACGATCCCACAGATCATCAGGCACAAGATCCTCCGACACCCGGAGAACTCTGCCGCCCACCAGCCCAACTGCCAAGCCAGTGAGCCAAACTCATTCTGAAATGATCAGTAAG
>NZ_JBHVOC010000097.1:0-421 GCF_044142145.1 Streptomyces sp. BK79 | reverse complement strand
CGGCTGGCGGCGGCGTTGACGCCTCAGGTGGACGAGGTGCTGGCCCGGCATCCGCTGCGGGAGCTGGTCACCACCTCCGACCCGCTGCCCCTGCTGGTCGAGCGCGAACGCGCCCTGTACGGCGCCTGGTACGAGTTCTTCCCCCGCTCCGAGGGCACCCCCGACCAGCCCCACGGCACCTTCCGCACCGCCGCCCGGCGCCTGCCCGCCATCGCCGCGATGGGCTTCGACGTCGTCTACCTCCCCCCGGTCCACCCCATCGGCACCACCCACCGCAAGGGCCGCAACAACACCCTCTCCGCCGCCCCCGACGACGTCGGCGTCCCCTGGGCCATCGGCTCCCCCGAAGGCGGCCACGACGCGATCCACCCCGCCCTCGGCACGATCGACGACTTCGACCACTTCGTCACCGAAGCCGGCA
>NZ_JBHVOC010000096.1:0-454 GCF_044142145.1 Streptomyces sp. BK79 | reverse complement strand
GACCTCCAAGCCCACGGCGCTCACGTCACCGACGCGCGAGTCTCCTTCGGTCATCCAGTAGCGCTGGTGCTGGAAGGCATAAGTCGGCAGCTCCAGCTCCGACGGCTCCGAACGACCGAACACCGCCTGCCAGTCGACCCGCGCACCCCGCACATGAACGTGGGCGAGCGCGGTCATGACGGACAGACACTCGTCCCAGTCCCGTCGCACCGACGCGACGAACGCTCCCGAGGGCACGACACCCTGCCCCATGGCGCTCAGTACGCCATCGGGTCCGATCTCGACGAACGTCTCCACACCCTCGGCATGCAGACAGGACACCGCGTCGGCGAACCGCACCTCACGCCGCACCTGCTCCACCCAGTACTCCGCCCTGGCGATCTCCTCCACCACCGGACCACCAGACACCGTCGACACAAACCGCAGCCGCTCCGGAGCCCGATACGACAACCCA
>NZ_JBHVOC010000095.1:0-457 GCF_044142145.1 Streptomyces sp. BK79 | reverse complement strand
AGACTCCAGACCGAGTGCCGCCGGCTCGCCTGACACCGCACCCGACGCCTCGATCCAGAACCGCCTCCGCTGGAACGGATAGACGGGCAGGTCGATGTGTCGCGCCCCTGAACCAGCGAAGAACGAGGTCCAGTTGACTGACGTGCTGCGACGGAGATGTGTATGGGCGAGCGCGCTCAGGACCGATACACACTCGTCCCGGTCACGGCGTACGGAGGGCACGAACACTCCCGAGGGCACGACACCCTGCCCCATCGCACTCAGTACGCCATCAGGACCGATCTCGACGAACGTCTCCACACCCTCGGCATGCAGCGAACGCACCGCGTCGGCGAACCGCACCTCACGCCGCACCTGCTCCACCCAGTACTCCGCCCTGGCGATCTCCTCCACCACCGGACCACCAGACACCGTGGAGACAAACCGCAGCCGCTCCGGAGCCCGATACGACAACCCG
>NZ_JBHVOC010000094.1:0-478 GCF_044142145.1 Streptomyces sp. BK79 | reverse complement strand
GGCCATGAAGATGCGCGGCATGACCGGGAAGTGGAACGCCATGTGGCACTCGTCGCCGCCGGAGGCGAAGTCGCCGAAGTAGTCGACGACGTCCTCCGGCCACTGGTTGGCCTCCGCCAGCAGCACGGTGTCGGGGTAGTGCGCGTCGATCTCGCTGCGGACGCGCTTGAGGAAGGCGTGGCTGGCGGGCAGGTTCTCGCAGTTGGTGCCCTCCTCGGCGTACAGGTAGGGCACGGCGTCGAGGCGGTAGCCGTCGATGCCCAGGTCCAGCCAGAACTTCAGCGCGGCCAGGATCTCCTCCTGGACGGCCGGGTTCTCGTAGTTGAGGTCCGGCTGGTGGGAGAAGAAGCGGTGCCAGTAGTACTGGCCGCGCACCGGGTCGAAGGTCCAGTTGGACGCCTCGGTGTCGACGAAGATGATGCGGGCGTCGCGGTAGCGGGTGTCGTCGTCCGCCCAGACGTAGTAGTCGCCGTACGGG
>NZ_JBHVOC010000093.1:0-478 GCF_044142145.1 Streptomyces sp. BK79 | reverse complement strand
TCCGTACGGCGACTACTACGTCTGGGCGGACGACGACAAGCAGTTCCAGGACGCGCGGATCATCTTCGTCGACACCGAGGCGTCGAACTGGACCTACGACCCGGTGCGCAAGCAGTACTTCTGGCACCGCTTCTTCTCGCACCAGCCGGACCTCAACTACGAGAACCCGGCCGTGCAGGAGGAGATGATCTCCGCGCTGAAGTTCTGGCTGGACCTGGGCATCGACGGGTTCCGGCTGGACGCGGTGCCGTACCTCTACCAGGAGGAGGGCACCAACTGCGAAAACCTTCCGGCGACGCACGCGTTCCTGAAGCGGGTGCGCAAGGAGATCGACGCCCAGTACCCGGACACGGTCGTACTGGCGGAGGCCAACCAGTGGCCGGAGGACGTCGTCGACTACTTCGGCGACTTCGCCTCCGGCGGCGACGAGTGCCACATGGCGTTCCACTTCCCGGTCATGCCGCGCATCTTCATGGCG
>NZ_JBHVOC010000092.1:0-557 GCF_044142145.1 Streptomyces sp. BK79 | reverse complement strand
AGAGCCCGGCCCTGCGCCAACTGCGCGATCTGCACTTCCACGCCACCGACAAGGAGGAGGTGATCGCCTACTCGAAACGGCAGGGGTCGAACACGGTTCTGGTGGTCGTCAACCTCGACCCCCACCACACCCAGGAGGCGACGGTCTCGTTGGACATGCCGCAACTCGGCCTGGACTGGCACGAGTCGGTGCCGGTGCGCGACGAGCTCACCGGCGAGACCTACCACTGGGGCAGGGCCAACTATGTGCGCCTGGAGCCGGGCGTCACGCCCGCGCACGTCTGCACGGTTCTGCGACCGTCCCACCCGCAGATCGGAGGGTCACCCACCATATGATCGTCAACGAGCCCGTGCCGGACACCTTCGAGGACACCCCGGCCAAGGACCGTGACCCGGACTGGTTCAAACGAGCCGTCTTCTACGAGGTCCTCGTCCGCTCCTTCCAGGACAGCGACGGGGACGGCGTCGGCGACCTCAAGGGCCTCACCGCAAAGCTGGACTACCTGCAATGGCTGGGCGTGGACTGCCTCTGGCTGCCGCCCTTCTTCAAGTCCCCCT
>NZ_JBHVOC010000091.1:0-563 GCF_044142145.1 Streptomyces sp. BK79 | reverse complement strand
CCCATCCCGCGCTGCACCGGCTCAGGAACCTCCGCTTCCACCACACCGACAACGACGCGCTCATCGCCTACAGCAAGCGCGTGGGGTCCGACGTCGTGCTGGTGGTGGCCAATCTCGATCCGCACCGCACCCAGGAGGCCACGATCTCGCTCGACATGCCGCAGCTCGGCCTGGACTGGCACGAGTCGGTGCCGGTGCGCGACGAGCTCACCGGCGAGACCTACCACTGGGGCCGCGCGAACTACGTGCGGCTGGAACCCGGCCGGGCCCCCGCTCACGTCTTCCACGTCCGCCGGCCCTCCGCCGCCGCGCCCCAGACCGAAGGGTCCGCAGCCTCATGACCGTGAACGAGCCCGTCCCGGACAAGTTCGAGGACACCCCGGCCAAGGACCGTGACCCGGACTGGTTCAAACGAGCCGTCTTCTACGAGGTCCTCGTCCGCTCCTTCCAGGACAGCAACGGGGACGGCGTCGGCGACCTCAAGGGCCTCACCGCCAAGCTGGACTACCTGCAATGGCTGGGCGTGGACTGCCTCTGGCTGCCGCCCTTCTTCAAGTCCCCCC
>NZ_JBHVOC010000090.1:0-679 GCF_044142145.1 Streptomyces sp. BK79 | reverse complement strand
GGGTGGTTGGTCGTTGTTTGAGAACTGCACAGTGGACGCGAGCATCTGTGGCCAAGTTTTTAAGGGCGCACGGTGGATGCCTTGGCACCAGGAACCGATGAAGGACGTGGGAGGCCACGATAGTCCCCGGGGAGCCGTCAACCAGGCTTTGATCCGGGGGTTTCCGAATGGGGAAACCCGGCAGTCGTCATGGGCTGTCACCCGCTGCTGAACACATAGGCAGTGTGGAGGGAACGCGGGGAAGTGAAACATCTCAGTACCCGCAGGAAGAGAAAACAACCGTGATTCCGGGAGTAGTGGCGAGCGAAACTGGATGAGGCCAAACCGTATACGTGTGAGACCCGGCAGGGGTTGCGTATGCGGGGTTGTGGGATCTCTCTTTCACAGTCTGCCGGCTGTGAGACGAGTCAGAAACCGTTGATGTAGGCGAAGGACATGCGAAAGGTCCGGCGTAGAGGGTAAGACCCCCGTAGTCGAAACATCAGCGGCTCGTTTGAGAGACACCCAAGTAGCACGGGGCCCGAGAAATCCCGTGTGAATCTGGCGGGACCACCCGCTAAGCCTAAATATTCCCTGGTGACCGATAGCGGATAGTACCGTGAGGGAATGGTGAAAAGTACCGCGGGAGCGGAGTGAAATAGTACCTGAAACCGTGTGCCTACAAGCCGTGGGAGCGTCG
>NZ_JBHVOC010000089.1:0-756 GCF_044142145.1 Streptomyces sp. BK79 | reverse complement strand
GGCGTGGGACACTTTCAGGCGGGTCGTCCGCTCGAAGTGCCCGGCCACTTCGGTGACCGCGTCCTCGTCCCCGGAGATCACCACAGACCTCGGCCCGTTGACGGCGGCCACGGTCACACCGTCGGTGAGATGCGGACGTACTTCTTCTTCGGTGGCCTGTACGGCGATCATCGCGCCGCCTTCGGGGAGCGCGTCCATCAGTCGGGCCCGGGCGCCCACCAGTGTTGCCGCGTCCTCCAGGGACAGCACTCCCGCGACGTGCGCGGCCGTCAGCTCACCGATGGAATGCCCCGCCACGACGTCCGGGCGCACACCCCACGACTCCAGCAGCCGGAACAAGGCGACCTCGTGGGCGAACAGGGCGGGCTGCGTGAACCCCGTACGGTCCAGGTCGTCGCCGCCCTCCCACATCACCTCCCGCAACGGCAACCCGAGCGCATCGACCACCTCGTCGAGCGCCCGCGCGAACACCGGGAACGCCTCGTACAACTCCCGTCCCATGCCCGCACGCTGACTGCCCTGCCCCGAGAACACGAACGCCGTACGACCGGTCACCGGCGAAACACCCGGCTTCTCACCGGACACCACCGCGCCCAGCCCACGCAGCAGTTCCTCCGTGTCGCGACCCACCACCACGGCCCGGCGTTCCAGCGCGCTCCGCGTGGTGGCCAGCGAGAACCCCACATCCAGCGGCGTCAGATCGTCCCGCCCGGCCACATACCCCGCCAGCCGCTCCGCCTGCGCCCGCAACGCACC
>NZ_JBHVOC010000088.1:0-783 GCF_044142145.1 Streptomyces sp. BK79 | reverse complement strand
ACGGTGTCGATCCGCTCACCCGTCACCGTGGACACGAACGGAATCTCGCTGGAGCGCGGGGAGATGCCGTCCAGAACCTTCAACAGCTCCTCGCGGATCAACTCCACCTGCACCGAATGCGAGGCGTAATCCACATCGATACGACGCGCCCGAATCTCCGAGGACTCACACTCGGCCAGCACCTTCTCCAACCCCGCGATCTCACCCGAGACCACCGTCGAGGAAGAACCGTTCACCGCCGCCACCGACACACCCGGCACATCCGCGATCAGGGACACCACCTGGTCACGGGGCAGCGCCACCGAAACCATCCCACCCAGCCCGGACAGGCGCTCGGCAATCAGACGACTCCGCAACGCCACCACCCGCGCCGCATCACCCACACTCAACGCACCGGCCACCGTCGCCGCAGCAATCTCACCCTGCGAATGACCCACCACCGCGGCAACCGGAACACCCCACGACCGCCACACCCGCGCCAGCGACACCATCACCGCCCACAACGCAGGCTGCACCACCTCAACCCGACCCAACTCCCCAGCCGAACCCAGAACATCCAGCACGGAGAAGCCGACATACGGGTCCAGAGCCTCGGCGCACTCCCGCATCGCCTCCGCGAACACCGGATGGCCGTCCAGGAGTTCACGCCCCATACCGACCCACTGGCAGCCCTGACCGGCGAACACCAGCACCACACCGCCACCGGCATCGGGCACCACCTCGACCCCCGAAACCGACGACAGCTGCGACACCAGCTCCTCGGAGTTCCGCCCCACGACGACA
>NZ_JBHVOC010000087.1:0-811 GCF_044142145.1 Streptomyces sp. BK79 | reverse complement strand
TGTCTCGTCCTTCCAGCTGCACTTCGCCGACCACGACATCCTCACCCCCGGTGACGCCCCGAACGTGCTGGTGGCGATGAACCCGGCCGCGCTCAAGGCGAACATCGGCGACATGCCGCGCGGCGCGGAGATCATCGTCAATACGGACGAGTTCACCAAGCGGGCGATGCAGAAGGTCGGCTACGGCACCTCCCCGCTGGAGGACGGTTCGCTGGGCGGCTTTCATGTGCATCCGGTGCCGTTGACGACGTTGACGGTGGAGGCGCTGAAGGAGTTCGACCTCAGCCGTAAGGAGGCCGAGCGGAGCAAGAACATGTTCGCGCTGGGTCTGCTGTCGTGGATGTACCACCGGCCGACGGAGGGGACGGAGGCGTTCCTGAGGTCGAAGTTCGCGAAGAAGCCGGACATCGCGGCGGCGAACATCGCCGCGTTCCGGGCGGGCTGGAACTTTGGTGAGACCACGGAGGACTTCGCGGTCTCCTACGAGGTGGCGCCGGCCGCGAAGGCGTTCCCGCCGGGCACCTACCGCAACATCTCCGGCAACCTGGCCCTGTCCTACGGCCTGGTCGCCGCGTCCCGGCAGGCGGATCTGCCGCTGTTCTTGGGGTCGTATCCGATCACGCCGGCCTCGGACATCCTGCACGAGCTGTCGAAGCACAAGAACTTCGGTGTGCGGACGTTCCAGGCGGAGGACGAGATCGCGGGGATCGGGGCGGCGCTGGGTGCGGCGTTCGGCGGTTCGCTGGCGGTGACGACGACGTCCGGGCCGGGGGTGGCGCTGAAGTCGGAGACGATCGGGCTGGCCGTCTCC
>NZ_JBHVOC010000086.1:0-811 GCF_044142145.1 Streptomyces sp. BK79 | reverse complement strand
CGTCTCGTCCTTCCAGCTGCACTTCGCCGACCACGACATCCTCACCCCGGGCGACGCCCCGAACGTGCTGGTGGCGATGAACCCGGCGGCGCTCAAGGCGAACATCGGCGACATGCCGCGCGGCGCGGAGATCATCGTCAACACGGACGAGTTCACCAAGCGGGCGATGCAGAAGGTCGGCTACGGGACCTCCCCGCTGGAGGACGGTTCGCTGGACGGCTTCCATGTGCATCCGGTGCCGTTGACGACGTTGACGGTGGAGGCGCTGAAGGAGTTCGACCTCTCCCGTAAGGAGGCCGAGCGGAGCAAGAACATGTTCGCGCTGGGTCTGCTGTCGTGGATGTATCACCGGCCGACGGAGGGCACGGAGGCGTTCCTGAGGTCGAAGTTCGCGAGGAAGCCGGACATCGCGGCGGCGAACATCGCCGCGTTCCGGGCGGGCTGGAACTTCGGTGAGACCACGGAGGACTTCGCGGTCTCCTACGAGGTGGCGCCGGCCGCGAAGGCGTTCCCGCCGGGCACCTACCGCAACATCTCCGGGAACCTGGCTCTGTCGCTGGGGCTGGTCGCCGCGTCCCGGCAGGCGGATCTGCCGTTGTTCTTGGGGTCGTATCCGATCACGCCGGCGTCGGACATCCTGCACGAGTTGTCGAAGCACAAGAACTTCGGTGTGCGGACGTTCCAGGCGGAGGACGAGATCGCGGGGATCGGGGCGGCGCTGGGTGCGGCGTTCGGCGGTTCGCTGGCGGTGACGACGACGTCGGGTCCGGGGGTGGCGCTGAAGTCGGAGACGATCGGGCTGGCCGTCTCG
>NZ_JBHVOC010000085.1:0-822 GCF_044142145.1 Streptomyces sp. BK79 | reverse complement strand
CGCTCCGATCGCGAGTGGTGAGGTCGGCAAGGTCGGGGTCGCGATCGACTCGATCGACGACATGCGGGTGCTGTTCGGCGGGATTCCGCTGGACAAGGTCTCCACGTCGATGACGATCAACGCGCCGGCCTCCCTGCTGCTCCTGCTCTACCAACTCGTCGCCGAGGAGCAGGGTGTCAGTGCGGACCGGCTGACGGGGACGATCCAGAACGATGTGCTGAAGGAGTACATCGCGCGGGGGACGTACATCTTCCCGCCGAAGCCGTCGCTGCGGCTGATCGCGGACATCTTCAAGTACTGCAGGGCCGAGATCCCGAAGTGGAACACGATCTCGATCTCCGGCTATCACATGGCGGAGGCGGGGGCGTCTCCCGCGCAGGAGATCGCCTTCACCCTCGCGGACGGGATCGAGTACGTGCGTACGGCGGTGGCGGCCGGGATGGACGTGGACGACTTCGCGCCGCGCCTGTCCTTCTTCTTCGTGGCGCGGACGACGATTCTGGAGGAGGTCGCGAAGTTCCGTGCGGCCCGCCGGATCTGGGCGCGGGTGATGCGGGAGGAGTTCGGGGCGAAGAACCCGAAGTCGCTGATGCTGCGCTTCCACACGCAGACGGCGGGTGTGCAGCTGACGGCCCAGCAGCCGGAGGTCAACCTCGTCCGTGTCGCCGTGCAGGGCCTGGGTGCCGTCCTCGGTGGTACGCAGTCGCTGCACACCAACTCCTTCGACGAGGCCATCGCGCTGCCCACCGACAAGTCCGCGCGCCTGGCGCTGCGTACGCAGCAGGTGCTGGCGTACGAGACGGACGTGACCGCGACCGTCGA
>NZ_JBHVOC010000084.1:0-834 GCF_044142145.1 Streptomyces sp. BK79 | reverse complement strand
CTGGTCGTCGTACGGGACGACGGCCAGGGCGGCAAACGGCTGGTGGCCTACGTGGTGCCGGAAGAGCCGGCACAAGCCGACGCGGCGGACCGGGCCGAACTCGTCGCGTCCCTGCGGGCACACACCGGCGCCACCGTGCCCGAGTACATGGTGCCCTCCGCCTTCATGGTGATCGACGCCCTCCCGTTGACCACCACCGGGAAGATCGACCGCAAGGCCCTGCCCGAACCGGACCCGCTCGCCGGCGCGGCGGCCTACGTCGCGCCCCGGACCCCCGACGAGGAACTGGTCTGCCAGGTCTTCGCGGAGGTCCTCGGCGTCGACGCGGTCGGCATCGACGACACGTTCTTCGCGCTGGGCGGACAGTCCCTGCTCGCCACCCGGGCCGTCGCCCGGCTGCGCGCCGCGACGGGGACGGACCTGTCCGTGGAGACCCTGTTCCGCAACCCCGCGCCGCGTGCGCTGGCGGCCGAGGTCCGCGCCGTGCGCGAGGCCGGCGAGCGTGAACTCGGCGAGGCGCTGAGCGCCGTGGAAGGCATGACCGACGAGGAGATCGAAGAGGCGTTGCGACGGCTCGAACAGCAGTGACCCGTTCAGCACCCCGCGACTGGCAGATTGGCCGATCACCGATGACCCACGCGAACGAGCGGATAGCCAACCTCAGCGACAAACAGCGGATCCTCCTGGAGAAGCTGCTCAGCGGGAAGCGCGCCGACCACACCATTCCGCGTGCGGACCGGAGCAGGCCGCTGCCGCTGTCCTTCGCCCAGCAGCGGCTGTGGTTCCTGGACCGGCTCGCTCCCGGGACCACCTCGTGGAACGCCTGCTCCTCGC
>NZ_JBHVOC010000083.1:0-856 GCF_044142145.1 Streptomyces sp. BK79 | reverse complement strand
ACCACCCGGCGCGGAGGAGGCGACACCCCTCACGCCTCGGCCCTGTGCGACCTCTTCCAGGCCCTGCACGAGTTCGTCCCGTTCTCGGCCCACGACCGCGGCCCGGTGCTCGAACGCCGTACGCGTCGAAGCCAACGACCAGCCCACATCGGCCGGGCCCAACTCGCCGACATACTCGCTCAGTTGCGCTGCCTGTGCTTTCAGTGCCTCTGCCGTCCGTGCGGAGAGCACCCACGGCACCACACCACCCGCGTCGGACTCCGGCACCTCCTCTTCCTCCGGTGCCTCCTCGATGATCACGTGCGCGTTGGTGCCGGAGATCCCGAACGAGGACACTCCCGCCCGCCGCAGACGACCGTCCTCCGACGGCCACCTCCGCTCCTCGGTGAGCAGCCGCACCGCGCCCGAGCCCCAGTCCACCTCGCCCGACGGCTCGTCCACATGCAGCGTCCGAGGGAGGCGGCCCTTCTCCATGGCCAGCACCATCTTGATGACACCGGCGACGCCGGCAGCAGCCTGCGCATGACCGATGTTCGACTTCACCGACCCCAGCCACAGCGGACGATCCGCATCCCGGCCCTGCCCGTACGTCGCCAGCAGTGCTTGCGCCTCGATCGGATCCCCCAGGGACGTCCCCGTGCCGTGTGCCTCTACGGCGTCCACGTCCTCAGGGGCCAGGCGTGCGCTGGCCAAGGCCGCGCGGATCACCCGCTGCTGCGACGGACCATTCGGCGCCGTCAGACCGTTCGACGCACCGTCCTGGTTCACCGCCGAACCCCGCACCACCGCCAACACCCGACGCCCGTTACGCCGCGCCACCGACAACCGCTCAAGCACCAGTACGCCCACGCCCTCG
>NZ_JBHVOC010000082.1:0-887 GCF_044142145.1 Streptomyces sp. BK79 | reverse complement strand
AGAGTTCCTAACAAAGGCGTCGAACGTGGCGGTGGGTGATCAGGCAGGTGGCGAGGCCGAGGAATGCTTCGTGGATGTCGTCGCGTCGTTCCCAGCGGATGCGTAGCCGGCGGAAGCCGTGGAGCCAGGCGATCGTTCGCTCGACTACGTAGCGGAAGATGCCCAGGCCAGTGCCGTGTGGCTCGCCCCGTCTCGCGATCACGGGGCGGATCCCTCGCTGCCAGAGCAGGCGGCGGTACTTGTCGTGGTCGTAGCCGCGGTCGGCCAGCAGCGCGTCGGGGCGTCGGCGGGGTCTGCCGACCTGTCCCGCGACGGCGGGAATCTTGTCGAGCAGCGGCTCGAGTTGGGTGACGTCGTTGCGGTTTCCGCCGGTCAGCGACACCGCGAGTGGGATGCCCTGTCCGTCGACGATGAGGTGGTGCTTGCTGCCCGGCCGTGCGCGGTCGACCGGGCTGGGCCCGCTTTTGGGCCCCGTCGGGCGGCCCGCACGTGCGAGGAGTCGATCACCGCCCGTTCCCAGTCCAGCTGGTTCTTCGACCTCAGCTCGTTCAGCAGCAGCTGGTGGAGCTGGTCCCAGACGCCGGCCTCGTTCCAGGCCGCCAGGCGCCGCCAGCAGGTCATGCCCGAGCCGAAACCGAGCTCCTGGGGCAGGTACTCCCACTGGATGCCGGTGTGCAGGACGAAGAGGATCCCGCACAGGGCCTGGCGGTCCGGCACCCGCGGTCTGCCCTCGGCCTTCTTCGGACCCGGCTTCGGCAGCAACGGCTCGATCAGCGACCACAGTTCGTCCGAGACGATCCACGGCCGCGACTGACGGTTTCCCATGCCCAGACATACGAGCAGAGAGGCCGACCGTCTCATGATCAGCAGCTTTTGTTAGAGCCAGT
>NZ_JBHVOC010000081.1:0-915 GCF_044142145.1 Streptomyces sp. BK79 | reverse complement strand
GAAGGACTTCAAGTCCGATCAGGAGGTGCGCTGGTGCCCGGGATGCGGTGACTACGCCGTCCTGGCCGCGGTGCAGGGCTTCATGCCGGAACTGGGTCTGGCCAGGGAGAACATCGTCTTCGTCTCCGGCATCGGCTGCTCCTCCCGCTTCCCGTACTACATGAACACCTACGGGATGCACTCCATCCACGGCCGCGCCCCCGCCATCGCCACCGGCCTGGCCACCTCCCGCCGCGACCTGTCCGTGTGGGTCGTCACCGGCGACGGCGACGCCCTGTCCATCGGCGGCAACCACCTCATCCACGCCCTGCGCCGCAACGTCAACCTCAAGATCCTCCTGTTCAACAACCGGATCTACGGCCTCACCAAGGGCCAGTACTCCCCCACCAGCGAAGTCGGCAAGATCACCAAATCCACGCCGATGGGCTCCCTCGACGCCCCCTTCAACCCCGTCTCCCTCGCCCTCGGCGCCGAGGCGTCCTTCGTCGCCCGCACCGTCGACTCCGACCGCAAACACCTCACCGAGGTCCTGCGCCAGGCCGCCGCCCACCCCGGCACCGCCCTCGTCGAGATCTACCAGAACTGCAACATCTTCAACGACGGCGCCTTCGACGCCCTCAAAGACAAACAACGGGCCCAGGAAGCCGTCATCCGCCTCGAACACGGCCAGCCCATCCGCTTCGGCACCGACAACACCAAGGGCGTCGTCCGCGACCCGGCCACCGGCGACCTCACCGTCGTCACCGTCACCCCCGACAACGAGGCCGACATCCTCGTCCACGACGCCCACGCCACCTCCCCCACCACCGCCTTCGCCCTCTCCCGCCTCGCCGACCCCGACACCCTCCACCACACCCCCATCGGCGTCCTGCGCTCCGTCGACCGGCCCGTCTACGACACCCTCATGGCCGACCA
>NZ_JBHVOC010000080.1:0-930 GCF_044142145.1 Streptomyces sp. BK79 | reverse complement strand
CCGACGACGCCGGTCCAGATCACGTACCGGCCCACCGAACAAGGCGCCAGCCTGATGCGTGTCCTGCATCCGCTGATCGAATGGAGCGCCAAGAGCGAGGACATGGACACCTGACGAGCTGGTCGCATACCGCCCACGCACCCGATCCGTTGCGTACTGGGACCGGTGATTGCGCGGGCGGCCGCTCGCGGTGTGGCTTCAGCGGTGCGGGGACAGGAACGGGTTACGGGACCAGGACGATCTTTCCCGTGGTGTGGCCGGCCATGATCTCGCGGTGGGCAGTGGCGGCCTCGCGCAGGGGGTAGCTGTCCGCGATCACGATGCGCAGGCGGCCTGCTGTCGCGGCTTCCGTGAGCTGCAGGCGGGCGGCTTGGCGGATCTCGGTGCCGGGATCCGCGCCCGGCACACCACCCAGGAGCTTGATTCCCGCGCGAGCCCCGCGCTCGTGGCCCGCGATGGTGGCGATACGCAAGCGGTCCGGCACGAGCTCCACGGAGACGTCCACCGCCTCCTCGGTGCCCACGAGATCGGCGGCCGCGTGCACGCCCTCCGGCGCCACCGCGCGCACCCTGTCCGCCAGCCCCGGCCCGTAGACGACCGGGATCGCTCCCAGCTCTCGCAGGAGGTCGTGCTTGGCCCGGCTCGCCGTGGCCACGACCGTCGCGCCGCGTGCCACCGCGAGCTGCACGGCCACGAGACCGACGCCCCCCGCGGCACCGTGGATCAGCACCGTCTCGCCCTTGCCCAGGCCGATCGCCTCAAGCGTGTGTACGGCGGTGACCCCGGCGGCCAGCAGCCCGCCGGCCTGCTCCCAGGACAGGGCGAGGGGCTTCGGCACCACGGACGGGGCGGGCACGACGATGTCGGCGGCGTAGGCACCCGGCGCGGTGTAGGTGATCACTTCGTCACCCACCGCGATCGGGCCCGCGG
>NZ_JBHVOC010000079.1:0-1008 GCF_044142145.1 Streptomyces sp. BK79 | reverse complement strand
CTCGCGTTTGTTTTCACTGGTCAGGGCAGTCAGCGGTTGGGGATGGGCCGGGGGTTGTGCGAGCGGTTCCCGGTGTTCGCCGAGGCTTTCGACGAGGTCTGTGGGCGGATTGGTCCGGGGCTGCGGGACGTTGTTTTCGGTTCGGATGCGGATGAGTTGAGCCGGACGGTGTGGGCGCAGGCGGGGTTGTTCGCGCTGGAGGTGGCGCTGTTCCGGCTGCTGGAGTCCTGGGGTGTGCGGCCCGGCTATCTGATCGGTCATTCGATCGGTGAGTTGTCGGCGGCGTGCGTGGCGGGGTTGTGGTCACTGGAGGACGCGTGCCGGGTCGTGGCCGCCCGGTCCCGGTTAATGCAGGCGCTGCCTCCCGGCGGGGCGATGGCCGCCGTCCAGGCCACGGCCGAGGATCTGGCCGACTTCCTCGGTGACGATGTGGTGATCGCGTCGGTGAACGCGCCCGGGCAGGTCGTGATCTCCGGCCCCGAGGCGGGTGTGGAGCGGGTGATGGCTGCCTGCGGGGCGCGCTCGCGCCGCCTGGCGGTCTCGCATGCCTTCCACTCGCCGCTGGTGGAGCCGATGCTGAGCGAGTTCCGTCGGGTTCTGGAGTCGGTGGAGTACCGCACTCCGTCGCTGCCGGTGGTCTCCAACGTCACCGGTACGTGGGTTGATCCGGAGGAGTGGGGGACGCCGGAGTACTGGGTGCGTCAGGCCCGCGAGCCGGTCCGTTTTGCCGACGGCGTTGACGCCCTTTTGCAGGCCGGTGTGACGACGTTCGTCGAGCTGGGTCCTGCCGGGACGCTCACCTCGATGGTCACCCACTGCGCGGAAAGCGCGGACAGTTCCGTGACGGCCACGCCCACCCTCCGCCCCGACCACGACGATGCCCACACGGTCCTGACCGCGGTCGCCACCCTGTACGTCCAGGGCCACCCGGTCGACTGGGCCCCTCTGTTCCCGCAGGCCCGCACCGTAGACCTGCCCACCTACCCCTTCCAGCACCAGCACTACTGG
>NZ_JBHVOC010000078.1:0-1038 GCF_044142145.1 Streptomyces sp. BK79 | reverse complement strand
CTGGCCGTCCGGTGTTCGGCCCAGACGTTGTAGACGCGGGAGGGCAGGAAGTAGCGGCGCAGGTTCGCCGGGCTGACCGGTTTGCCCCCGCGTCCGTGTATGCCGTGCTGTGCGAGGTGGGCGGACAGTTCCTCGGCGGTGGGCTCGACGCCGTGCTCGGCCTGGTACTCCATCCATCCGAGGTAGTAGCAGTCGGCCGTGGTCAGGACGGCACTCCCCGCTGTCGCAGCGTCCGGTCCCGGCGTCGGCTCGTCGATGAGCGCATCCACCCGAGGGCTGCGCCTCTCCTTGGCGGCCTGAGCCCCCGCTGAGGCCGTCTCGGGCTCCTGTGGTGCGGTGGCTCCGTCCACGTCCTGTCCGAAGGGCTCATCGGCCGGTGCTTCGGCATCCTGTCCGCCGGCGGACTGGTGTTCCTGGAAGCGGTTGACGAAGTCGGTCAGGTCGTCGCCGGTGACAGGGCGGCCGCCGTCACCCGTGACGGCATCCCGCTGGTAGACGAAAGCCGCCAACGCGTCAGCATCCGGAAAGGTGCCATGCTCATCGGCGTAGGCGCGCCAGGCGCTGTGGAAGTAGTCGTACCAGTCGACGGATTCGTCGGCCGGCTCCGGCTCATCGGAGTCCCGCGGCTCCCCGGCCGGTGCCGCGTAGCGCTGCCGGAGGGCCAGGAGGAGGGGTTGTACCTGGTCGTCGGCGAGGGGGTTGCCTGCCGCGGTGGTGATGCCGTACGTGTCGCGGAGCCACGAAGCCCACTGCATGGGCGTCGGCTCGACCTGATAGCGCGCAAGGAACGCCTGGTAGGCGTCGGCGAACCGTTCGGCACCTTCCCCGCCGGCAGCCTCCGCACGGCGTGGTCCCTCCGGCGCCGCAGCCGGAGTCTGTACCGCGTGTGCCTGTGGGATCTGCGCCGGCGCCGTCCTGTCGTCCGGTGCGGGGCTGGGCGTGGTGTTGTCGGGCTGGGCGTGGGGTGCGGGGATCCGTTCGACGGTGACGAGGATCGGTGGTTCCTTGATGCCGGCGGCCGCCAGGCCGGCGGGCGCG
>NZ_JBHVOC010000077.1:0-1087 GCF_044142145.1 Streptomyces sp. BK79 | reverse complement strand
GCAGCCGACGAGCCGAACCTGGTGGCGATCCGCCTGGACGACGCCGCCCTGCGCACCGAAGCCGACAACGACACGCTCGCCCCCCTGATGAGGGACCTCGTACCTGCTCGGCCACGACGAGAGATCACCGGCAGCCGACAGGAAGCAGCCGGTCTGCGGCAGAGGCTGGCGGCGCTGCCCGCGGCCGAGCGCTCGGCGTCGCTGCTGTCGCTGGTGCGTACGGAGATCGCCGCAGTGCTCGGCCACGAGACAGCGGGCGCGGTCCCCGCCGGGCGCGCTTTCACGGAACTGGGCTTCGACTCGCTGACCGCCGTGGACCTGCGCAACCGACTCGGCAAAGCCACCGGTCTGACGTTGCCCACGACCCTGGTCTTCGACTACCCCAATCCGGCCGAGCTCTCCGGCTTCCTGCTCCCGCAACTCGTGGACGCGCAGCCGGACGACGAGACGAAGCAGCCGCAGACGGTGAACGATGCGGCGTCTCCCACGGTGCTCCCGGCAGCGGACGAGCCGATCGCCATCGTCGGGATGGCATGCCGTTACCCGGGCGGGGTCTCCTCCCCGGAGGACCTCTGGGACATGGTCGCGAACGGCGGCGATGGCATCTCGGTGTTCCCGGAGAATCGCGACTGGGATCTCGACGCGCTCTACAGCCCGGACGCCGACCGGCTCGGCACCTTCTACACCAAGGAAGGCGGGTTCCTGCACGACGCGGGTGACTTCGACGCGGAGTTCTTCGGTATCTCGCCGCGTGAGGCGCTGGCGATGGATCCGCAGCAGCGGCTGCTGCTGGAGACGTCGTGGGAGGCCGTCGAGCGGGCCGGGATTTCGCCGACCTCCCTGCGGGGCAGCGACACCGGCGTCTTCGCCGGCGTGATGTACCACGACTACGCGTCGCGGCTGTCCACTGTGCCCGAGGAACTGGAGGGGTATCTCGGCAACGGCAGCGCGGGCAGCATCGCGTCCGGCCGCGTGGCCTACACGTTCGGTCTTGAGGGGCCTGCGGTGACGGTGGATACGGCGTGTTCGTCGTCGTTGGTGGCGTTGCATCTGGCGGCGCAGTCGTTGCGTCAGGGTGAGTGTTCGT
>NZ_JBHVOC010000076.1:0-1132 GCF_044142145.1 Streptomyces sp. BK79 | reverse complement strand
TTAGAGGTCGTTTTCACCTTTCTTGCGTCGTAATTGGGCGATTCTCTGGGTGATGGATGATGGTGCCGGCGAGGTCTTGGAGGCCGTCGATACCTGCGGGGCAGGGGATGTTGCTGACGGGGCGGAATGGGCCTCAATCCCGTCTCATCCCAGGGTGTCCGGTCCTTGAGGTTGTGTGCTTCGAGCGCCGATTCAGCGCGACTGGGCGCACTCGGCCCGAGGCAGTACGCCGGATGCATGTCGAAGCGACGCCCGTATCCGAGTGATCTGTCCGATGCCCGCTGGGAGTTGATCGAGCCGGTCCTGACGGCCTGGCGTTTCGAGCGCCGCGGCCGAGCCCTGGACTTCGGCCGGCCGCCCGAGCACGACCTGCGCGACATCATGGACGCGATCTTGTACGTCGACCGCACCGGGGTTCAGTGGCGCTACCTCCCGCACGACTTCCCCCACTGGAACACGGTCTACGGCTACTTCGCCAGGTGGCAACAAGAAGGCGTGTTCGCCCAGCTCAACGGCCTGCTGAGGCAACTCTTACGGCAGAAGGAAAACCGAGAGGCCGAACCGTCGGCCTGCGTGATCGACGCGCAGAGCGTGAAAACCTCCACCAGCGTGCTCGCCACCAGTCAGGGCATCGACGCCGGGAAGAAGATCGTCGGGCGCAAACGGAGCATCGTCACCGACACGACGGGCCTTCTCCTTGCCGTGCTGGTCACCGCGGCGAGCGTGCAGGACTCCATCGCCGGCACCCAGCTACTGAACCAGGTCGCCGCCGAACATCCGCGCATCCGCAAGATTTGGGTCGACGGCGGCTACCGCCAGCACCTCGTCGAGCACGCAGCCAGCCTCGGCATCGACATGGAAGTCACGCAACGCAAGCCCGGGACCAGGGGATTCACCCCGATCCCAAAGCGGTGGGTGGTCGAGCGGACCTACGGCTGGCTCATGCTCCACCGCCGCCTGGCCCGCGACTACGAAACCCGGCCCGCCCGCTCCGAAGCCATGATCCTCATAGCGATGACAGACCTCATGGCCCGCCGCCTAACCAGCGAAAACACCATCTCCTGGCGCGGCCCGGCACCGCAGACCAAACAGCAGATTCCGGGATGAAACAACGGGAGAAAACGACCTCTTA
>NZ_JBHVOC010000075.1:0-1255 GCF_044142145.1 Streptomyces sp. BK79 | reverse complement strand
GATTGCCCAGCAGCGGGACGACCTCGTCCTCGGACGCCTCCACCGCCACCATCACCCCACCGGCCGGAAGCTCCTGCATCAACCGGCCACGCGCCCCCACCAGCACACACGCATCCTCCAGCGACAGCACACCCGCCACATGAGCAGCCGCAATCTCCCCCACCGAGTGACCGGCGACGACATCGGGCACGACACCCCACGACTCCCACAGCCGGAACAACGCCACCTCGAACGCGAACAACACCCGCTGAGCAACACCCGTCCCCTCCAACACAGCGACATCCGAGCCGAAGAACTCCTCACGCACCCCCAGCCGATCAAGCACCTCGTCCAGCACCCCCGCGAACACCGGGAACCGCTCATACAACCCACGCCCCATACCCACCCGCTGCGCACCCTGCCCAGCGAACAGGAACGCGACCCGGTCCCCTGCGGCAATGGCTGCCTCGACCTGGCGGCCATCCGCTTCTCCAGCGGCTACTGCGTCCAGCTCCCGCAGCAGTCCGGCCCGGTCCTCCACCACCAACGCCACGCCATGATCGAACACACTGCGCCGGACAGCCGCCGCAGCCACATCCACCACCGACACATCAGGCCGCTCGGCGACAAACGACCGCAACCGCGCCGCCTGCTCCACCACCGCCGCACCCGTCCGGCCCGACAGCACCACCGGCACCGGCCCCGACCACTCCGGCGCAGCACCCTCCGCCACAACCGCAGCCTCAGAACCCTCTTCAAGGATCACGTGCGCGTTGGTCCCGCTGATCCCGAACGACGACACACCCGCCCGCCGAGGACGATCCCCCTCAGGCCACGCCGTCTGCTCCGTCAGCAACCGCACCCCGCCGGCCGACCAGTCCACATGTGACGACGGCTCGTCGACGTGGAGCGTCGCGGGCAGCACCCCGTGCCGCATCGCCATCACCATCTTGATGACACCCGCCACACCCGCAGCCGCCTGCGTATGACCCAGATTCGACTTCACCGAACCCAGCAACAGTGGCCGCTCCACCTCACGACCCTGCCCATACGTCGCCAGCAACGCCTGGACCTCGATCGGATCACCCAGCCTCGTGCCCGTCCCATGCCCCTCGACCACATCCACCTCGGACGGCGACAGACGAGCACCCGCCAACGCCCGACGAATCACCCGCTGCTGCGACGGACCATTCGGCGCCGTCAAACCATTCGACGCCCCGTCCTGATTCACCGCCGACCCACGCACCACCGCCAACACCCGATGACCATTACGCCG
>NZ_JBHVOC010000073.1:0-1423 GCF_044142145.1 Streptomyces sp. BK79 | reverse complement strand
CCACCCCCTCGTCCAGGTCGTCTTCCAGATCGTCAACACCCCGTCCTTCGGCCGGCTCGACGCGACGGGCGAAGAGATCGAGATCTTCGCCGCCGACCGCGTCTCCACCAGGGTCGACCTGGAACTGCACCTCGTGGAGGACCCCGACGGCGGTATCACCGGGCAGGCGATCTACAGCCGCGCCCTGTTCGACCACTCCACCGTGCAGCGCCTGCTCGACCACCTCGGGAACGTCGTACGGCAGGCCGCGGCCGATCCCGACCGGCCGCTGTCCCGTCTGTCGCTGCTGGGCGCGGAGGAACGCGAACACGTCCTCACCACCTGGCAGGGGGAGGACCAGCCCGTACCCGCCCGCACACTGCCGGACCTGTTCACCGAGGTGGCCGCGCGGACACCGGACGCGACGGCGATCCTCCAGGACGGACGACGCCTCACGTACGCGCACCTCGACAGCGCCTCCGACCGGCTGGCCCGTCACCTGGCCGGGCTCGGCCTGAACCCTGAGGACATCGTGGGCCTCGACATCGGCAGGTCGCCCGAGACCGTGATCGCCTCGCTGGCCGTGCTCAAGGCCGGGGGCGCGTACCTCCCCATGGACGAACGCAACCCGCTGTCCCGCAAACTGTCGATGCTGGACGAGTCGGGCGCCCGCTTCGTGCTCACCGACCGCCCCGCGGAACTCACCGGGCTGCTCGCGGACCGCGACCTCACGGTGGTCGACGTCGGTGCCGGCACCGGCCCGTCGCCGGCCCGGTCGCTGCCCGCACACCGGCCGGCCCTCGACTCCCTGGCCTACGTGATCTACACCTCGGGCTCCACCGGCACCCCCAAGGGCGTCGCGGTCACCCACCGCAACGTCGTCGCGTTCGCCGGCGACGCGCTCTTCGGCAGCGGCGCCTACGAGCGGGTGCTGGTGCACTCGTCGTACGCGTTCGACGTGTCCACGGCCGAGATGTGGCCCGCCCTCCTGACCGGCGGAACCCTCGTCCTCGCCCCGCCCGGCGGCATCGACGCGGCGACGTACGGCACGCTCATCGCCGAACAGGCGGTCACCGGCCTGTTCCTCACCCCCGGCCTGCTCGAAGTCCTCGCCGACGAGTGCCCCGAGGCGTTCGCGGGGGTCCGCGAGATACAGGTCGGAGGTGACACGGCGCCGACGGCCGCGATGTCACGGCTCCTCGACGCGCATCCGCAGCTGCGGATCGTCAACGTCTACGGACCCACCGAGGCGACGGTGATCGTCACCTCCTTCCGGACCGACGCGCTGAACCCGCCGGGAGCCGAAGGCGTCCCGCTGGGCGGTCCGCTGCCCAACCACCGCGTCCTCGTCCTCGACGACCGGCTGCGGCCCGCACCGGTGGGCGTGCCCGGCGAGCTGTACGTGGCCGGTCTCGGCCTGGCGCGCGGGTACGTGGGGCGGCCC
>NZ_JBHVOC010000072.1:0-1556 GCF_044142145.1 Streptomyces sp. BK79 | reverse complement strand
AGACCTCGTCTTGATTGGCTGCGATAGTGGGGTCGCGCGAGGTCGTGGACCTGGGTGGTTCCTCTGGGCCCTCGGTCAGATTGTGTCGGCAGTGCCGAGTGGACGATCATGCGTCGATGGACATGGGCTACTGGGCGGTGCTCGCGGACTCGGAGCGGGAGCAGTGGGATTACGTTCCCTGCCAGACGGTTGGGCCGCTGAGCTTCGGAGACCATCGACATGATGTGGTAGCGATCATGGCGGGGCATGGCTTTGCTGCCGAGGAAAGTGAGATTGAGCGGTGGAGTCCGCAACGGGCTCAGTGGCGCGTGGAGTTTCGCAGGGCCGAGTGGGACAAGCATCGCCCTGCTGTGAAGTGCTACTTCGTCGAAGACGTGGGCTTGACCTGTGTGCTCGTCGATGGGCTGCGCGGTCCCCAGGTCATCTGCGAGGGGGTCCGCCTGATCGGCCGTGTGCCGTCGGAGCTGGACGCGGAGATGGAGGCGTGCGCTGTTGAACGTAGTTTGGGTATCTCGTATTGCCTCACGGGCGACCTGTGCTGGCCCGGCTTCGAGTTCGATCGGGGCGGGCAGCGCGCTGGCGATACGGTCCTGAGTTGGGCATCGTTCTTCAACACGGGAGAGATCGCGGGCAGCTCCTGGGACATCACTCCCGCAGAGGTCTGGCACCACTGGTAGATCGCCCCTGGCGCTGGGCCGCGGGGAAGGCGAGCCTCATCGGATGAGTCGGCGGTAGCAGATGAGGGCGCTGGCGATGCCGACGAAGGCAAGGAAGTGCTCGGCCGTGCGCTCGTAGCGGCGGTGCAGACGGCGGCAGCCGTTCAGCCAGGACATCGTGCGCTCGACCACCCAGCGATGCCGGCCCAGACGGCCGGACGGCTCGATGCCGCGGCGGGCGATGCGTGGCACGATCTGTCGACGGCGCAGCCAGCCGCGCAGGTGGTCGAAGTCGTAGCCCTTGTCCGCGTGGAGTTTGGCCGGGCGGCGGCGCCGGGGCCCGTGGCGGGAGCGGATCGGAGGGATGCCGCGCATCAGCGGTATCAGGGCCTGGCTGTCGTGGAGGTTGGCGCCGGAGATGCCCACCGAGATCGGCAGCCCGTTGCGGTCGCAGATGACGTGGATTTTCGACCCGAGCTTGCCGCGATCTGTCGGATTCGGTCCAGTCAGCGGCCCCCTTTGACCGCCCGGACACTGGCCGAGTCGATCGCGCAGCGCGACCAGTCCAGCTCGCCGCTCCCGCCGAGCCGGTCCAGCACCACCCGGTGCAGCTTGGCCCACACCCGGGCCGTGGACCAGTCGGTGAAGCGGCGGTGGACCGTCTGCCAGGAGGCGCCGAAGATCGGCGGCAGTTGCCGCCAGGTGCAGCCCGAGGTGGCGACGAAGATAATCGCGGCCAATACCGCGCGGTCATCGCACCGCCGCCGGCCCCCACCTTGGGCACGTACCGGCGGCTCTGGCGCCACCGTCTGGAAGATCTCCCACAGCCCGTCCGGCACCAGCCGCTCAACTATGTCCATGCCAGGTCAACGAGCTACAGCCAATCGAGACACCGTCTAA
>NZ_JBHVOC010000071.1:0-1707 GCF_044142145.1 Streptomyces sp. BK79 | reverse complement strand
TTGGCGGCGTTCAAGGTGGTGTTGGGGCGGTATTGCGGGGTGGAGGATGTGGTGGTGGGTTCGCCGGTGGCGAATCGGCCGCGGCGTGAGTTGGAGGGTCTGGTCGGGTTCTTCGTCAATACGCTGGTGTTGCGGACGGATGTGTCGGGGGATCCGTCGTTTCGTGAGTTGGTGGGGCGGGTGCGGGAGACCGCGTTGGGTGCGTACGCGCATCAGGATCTTCCCTTCGAGTACCTCGTGGAGCGGCTCCAGCCCGAACGCGACCTCTCACGCCACCCCCTCGTCCAGGTCATGTTCCAGATCGTCAACACCCCCTTCACTCGCGTGCCGTTGCCGGGCGCCCAGGTCGAGCTGTTCGAGGGGGCCGACGTCACCACCCGCGTCGACCTCGAGGTCCACCTCGTCGAGAACGAGGACGGCAGCGTCTCCGGCCCCGTCGTCTACAGCCGCGCGCTGTTCGACCACAGCACCGTCGAGCGGTTCGTCCGCCACCTCGACACCGCCCTGCGCCGGCTCCTGGCGGACCCCGACCGGCCCATCTCCCACGTCTCCCTCCTCGACGACACCGAGAGCGCACTCCTGCGCGCCGCCCGGGACGCCGGCGAGGTCCCCGTCGACGTCCGGTCGCTGCCGCGACTGCTGACCGAGCAGGCGGCCCGTACCCCGGACCTCGTCGCCGTCGAGTACGAGGACCAGACCCTCACCTACGCCGAACTCATCGCCAGGGCCAACCAGTTGGCCCACCACCTGCGGTCCCTGGGGGCCGGCCCGGACAGCATGGTCGGCCTGTGCCTGCCCCGCGGCATCGACATGTTCGTCGGCCTGGTCGGCATCCTCCAGGCGGGCGCGGCGTACGTACCCGTCAGCCCGGACCACCCGGCCGACCGCGTCCACCGCATGGCCGACAACGCCCGGATGACGACGGCCGTGACGGACCGGACCGCCCGCCACCTGTTCCCGCCCACGGTCGACGCCGTACTCCTGCCCGACCTGGCGGAGCACCTGCGCACCCTCCCCACCACCACACCGGACAGCGGCGTCACCCCCGACCACCTCGCCTACGTGGTCCACACGTCCGGCTCGACCGGTGAGCCGAAGGGCATCGCCATGTCCGGCCGCTGCGTCGTCAATATGCTCGCCTGGCAGAAGGTGGCCGTTCCCGGCGGCCCGGGCACCCGTACCGCCCAGTTCACCGAGCTCACCTTCGACGTGTCCGTGCAGGAGGTGCTCTCCGCCCTGCTGTACGGCGAGACGCTGGTCGTCCCGCGAGCGGACACCCGCCGCGACCCGGCGGAGTTCGTCCGCTGGCTGGCGGACAAGGCGATCAACCAGGTGTTCGTGCCCAACGTGATGGTCAGGGCGATGTGCGCCCGGGCCCGGCAGCAGGATGCCGACCTCAGCGCCCTGCGCCACATCAGCCAGGCCGGCGAACCCCTGGCCCTCGACGAGGACCTGCGCGCGCTGTTCGAGCGTTGCCCGGACCTGCGGATGCACAACCACTACGGCTCCACCGAAGTGCAGGTCGTCACCGCCTACACCCTCCCCGAGGACGTCACCGCCTGGCCCCGCAAGGCCCCCGTGGGCACGGCCACCTGGAACCACCGCATCTACGTGATGGACCAGCAGCGCCGCCTGGTCCCCGTCGGCGTCCCCGGCGAGATCTGCGTCGCCGGCCCCGGCCTGGCGCGCGGATACGTGGGGCGGCCG
>NZ_JBHVOC010000070.1:0-1871 GCF_044142145.1 Streptomyces sp. BK79 | reverse complement strand
ACGCGGCCGGCACCGTCAGGCTGGAAAAGGCTCACTGTGCCACCTCCCGGTTCTGCCAGGTGAGGGGCGGGACACACGGGGCGGGCGAGGGTACCTACAGCAGGACGCCGCCGGACACTTCGAGGCGCTGGGCGGTGACCCATCGCAGGTCCTCGGAGGCGAGCGCGGCGATGGCGTCGCCGATCTCGTGCGGTTCGCCGACACGGCCGAGCGCGGTCTGCGCGCTCAGGCCCTCACGCATCTGCGCGTCGTCCCGCATGGCGCCGCCGTTGAAGTCGGTGGCGGTCGGCCCCGGCGCGATGGCGTTGACGCGGATCTTGCGTGCCCCCAGCTCCACGGCCAATGTCCGGCTGAGGGCCTCGACCGCCGCCTTGGAGGCCGAATAGACCGAGGTGCCGGCACTGGTGTGGCGGCTGAGAGAGGAGGAGACGTTGATGATCCGCCCCCCGTCGACCAGCACGGGTGCAAGCGCCTGGATGAGAAAGAACGTGCCGCGCACATTGGTGTCCATCACCGCGTCGTAGTCGTCGGCCGTGACCGCTTCGAGTGGTCCGAACAGCCCGACCCCAGCGTTGTTGACCAGGACGTCCAGCCGGGTCGCGTCCCAGCGCTCCAACTGCGCGGCCAGGTGGGAGACGAAGGCGGGAAAGGAAGCCACGTCGCTGATGTCCAGCTGCAGTGCGGCGGCCGTGGCGCCGATTTCCTGGACGTTCTTGACCGTCTCCTCGGCCTCCTGAGCGTCGCCGCGGTAGGTGACGATGACGCGCAGCCCGTGCCGGGCCAGCGACTGGGCCGTGGCTCGGCCCAGCCCGCGATTGCCGCCGGTCACCAATGCGATCTTGCCTGTCTCCATGAGTGCTTCTCCATGCGAGAACGGAAGGACGCCGACGGGAGTGCTCCCGTCGACCGAATGCGAGTCGTGCGACTCGCCTCCCTTTCACGTAAACATCTGCGCAGTGGCGAGTCAAGTGACTCGCCTCGGGATGGGTCATACTGGGCCCATGACCGCAGGACTCTCCGCGCACCATCAGCGACTCGCTCAGCGCAAGCGCGAGGCGATCACCGCAGCGGCCACGAGGCTGTTCCTGGAACGGGGCTATGACGGGACCTCGCTGGCGAAGATCGCGCAGGAAGCAGTCGTCTCGAAGTCGACGCTGTTCAAGCAGTTCCCCACCAAGGCGGCGCTCTTCGAAGCGATCGTCACCGAGTACTGGAAGGGTGGTCCGGACCCGGCGGCGCCTGCGACGCAGCCCGGTGACCTGCGCGCCGGCCTGAGCGCGATCGGCCGCCAGTACGCCGACCTGATCGGCCGGCCCGCGATGGCGGCCCTCTTCCGCATCGTCATCGCCGAACTGCCGCGCTTCCCGGAACTGGGACGGGCTCAGTTCGAGCTGGGCAAGCTGCCCTACTTCATCTCCGTCCAGCACTACCTGGAGGCCCAGCACGCCGCGGGCAACGCGGTGGTACCCGACGCGGAGAGCGCCACCAACCAGTTCCTCGGAATGATCGCCAACTACGTCCTGTGGCCGCGGATGCTGCTCGCCGACTGGAGCCCTGCACCTGCCGACGTCGGCCACGCCGTCGACGAGGCGGTCACGACGATGCTCGCCCGCTACGGCCGCAGCACCGCCGACCCGCAGCACTCCTGAGGACTCCGGCGCCACCTTCCGGGGGTGGGGCGTGTGGAGTTGCCGGCCAGGGCCGAGGCGGCCTGTAGGCGTGATGCACGGTGACGGGGCCCCCGGCGGCGGCCGTGCCGCCGCCGGGAATGTAGACGGTGTCCCCGATCGTCACCTCGGCGGTGCCGTGGCGCGGCACGGGCATGGGGGCCAGACACTGAGCCTCTTCCAGCCTGACGGTGCTGGCCGCGC
>NZ_JBHVOC010000069.1:0-1965 GCF_044142145.1 Streptomyces sp. BK79 | reverse complement strand
GAGTGCGGTGTCGAGGAGTCGTAGCGCGTCCTGGGTCGCCAACGGCAGCACACCCCGACGCTCCATCCGCGCCCGGTCAGCAACAGACAACCCAGCCGTGATCCGCGACCGCTCCTCCCACAACCCCCACGCCACCGACACCGCCGGCAACCCAAGCCCCCGCCGATACCACGCCAACGCATCCAAATACGCATTCCCCGCCCCATACGCCCCCTGCCCCACCGAACCCGCAACACCCGCCAACGACGAAAACAACACAAACGCATCCAACCGCCACCCCAACTCCACCCCCACCTCATGCACATTCCACGCCCCCACCACCTTCGCCGCCAACACACCCTCCACCCGCTCCGCCGTCAACGACCCCAACAACCCGTCATCCACCACACCCGCCGCATGCACCACCACCCGCACATCCCCCACATCCCCCAACACCCCAGCCAACCCCCCACGATCCGCCACATCACACAACACCACCCGCACCCGCGCCCCCAACGCCTCCAACTCCGCAACCAACCCACCACCCCCACCACTCCCACGACCGAGCAACACCACATCCCGAGCACCCCACACCCGCACCACATGCCGAGCCACCACACCACCCAAAACCCCCAGACCACCCGTAATCAACACCACACCCGACCCATCCCACCCACCAGAACCCACCTCAACCGACCCATCCACGACCACCTCAGCCAGCCGCGGCACCCACGCGGCACCCCCCTCCAACACCACCTCCGGCTCACCCAACCCCACCGCACCCGCCAACTCCTCCCGACACCCGCCATCCACCAACACAACCCGCCCCGGAAACTCCGCCTGCACCGACCGCACCAACCCCCACACCGCCACACCCACACCATCCACACCCGCACCCGCACCCACACCCGCACCCGCACGGCCGAGTACGGCACCCTCCGTCCACACCACCACCGGCCCACCCTCCCCAGCAAGCCACCCCCGCAACACCCCAACCGCCTCCACCACCGCACCACACACCTCACCCGGACCCATCCCACCCGCAACACCCCGAAGATCCAGCACCCGCAACTCCTCACCCACACCCGCCGGCAGACCCACCCCACGCCACCCCACCCGATACAAACCCCCGCCACCCACACCCACACCCACCAGCCCCGACACCGGCCGAAGCGACAACGACTCCACCGACCACACCACCCCACCCACACCCTCACCATCGGCAGCCACCGCCACCACCGACACCGCATCCCCACCCACCGGAACCAACCTCACCCGCACCACCCGACAACCCGACCCACCAAACCGCACCCCCGACCACACAAACGGCACCACACCACGCCCCCCACCCCCAACCGCCCACGCATGCAAACACGCATCCGCAAGCGCCGGATGAAACCCAAACCCACCCCCACCCACCGGCAACCCCACCTCCGCAAACACCTCAACCCCACGCCGCCACACCCGCCCCAACCCCCGAAACACCGGCCCATACTCAAACCCCGCACCCGCCAACTCCCCATACACACCCTCACCACCCACCAACACCCCACCCACCGGCGGCCACACCCCCTCCAACCACACAGCACTCTCAACACGCTCAACACGCTCAACACCAGCAGCACTCTCAACACCCACAGACCCCACCGCATGACACACCCACCCACCCGAACCCACCACACGACCATGCACCTCAACCCCACACACCCCATCCACCAACTCACCCACACTCACCCGCACCACCACACCCCCACCCTCCGGCACCACCAACGGCTCACGCAGCACCAACTCCCGCACCACACCACACCCCACCCAACCCCCCGCAAACCCCACCATCTCCAACAACACAGTCCCCGCCACCACCACACGACCACCCACCACATGATCACCAAGCCACCCCTGCTCCCCCAACGACAACCGCCCCGACAACACCACCCCACCCGAACCCGGCAACTCCACCACCACCCCCAACAACGGATGACCCGA
>NZ_JBHVOC010000068.1:0-2020 GCF_044142145.1 Streptomyces sp. BK79 | reverse complement strand
CGACAGCACCCACGGCACCACCGGCAACGGTGCACGAGGACGCTCCTCCTCTGCCAGTACCGGCGCTTCCTCCAGGATCACGTGCGCATTGGTCCCGCTGATCCCGAACGACGACACGCCCGCCCTGCGCGGACGGTCACCGCTCTCCCACGCCCGGGCCTCGGTCAGCAGTTCCACCGCTCCCGCCGACCAGTCCACGTGCGGCGACGGCTCCTCCACGTGCAGCGTCCTGGGCAGCATCCCATGCCGCATCGCCATCACCATCTTGATCACACCGGCCACACCCGCAGCCGCCTGCGCATGCCCGATGTTCGACTTCAACGACCCCAGCCACAACGGCGCACCCTCACCCGGCCGCTCCTGACCATAAGTAGCCAGCAGCGCCTGCGCCTCGATGGGATCCCCGAGCGTCGTCCCGGTCCCGTGCGCCTCGACCACGTCCACATCCGACGCCCGCAACCCCGCAGCCGCCAACGCCTGCCGGATCACCCGCTGCTGCGACGGACCGTTCGGCGCGGTCAAACCATTCGACGCACCGTCCTGATTCACCGCCGAACCCCGCACCACCGCCAGCACCCGATGCCCATTGCGACGGGCATCGGACAGACGCTCCACCACCAGCACACCCACCCCCTCGGACCAGCCCACGCCGTCGGCGGCGGCCGAGAAGGCCTTGCACCGCCCGTCCGGGGAGAGCACCCGCTGCCTGCTGAAGTCCACGAAGGCGTCGGGGGTGGAGAGGAACGTGACGCCACCGGCCAGTGCCATGGTGCACTCGCCGTTGCGCAGCGCCTGGGCTGCCAGATGCAGGCTGACCAGGGAGGAGGAGCAGGCAGTGTCCACCGACACCGTGGGGCCCTCCAGGCCGAAGAGATACGCGAGCCGCCCGGACAGCACGCTGGCGGCGCTGCCGTTGGCGAGGTAGCCCGCCACGTCCGGGGGGACGTCGTCGCCCAGCCGGGTCCCGTAGTCGTCGTACATGACGCCCGCGAACACACCGGTCCGGCTGCCCCGGAGGGACACCGGGTCGATCCCGGCACGTTCGCACGCCTCCCAGGCGGCCTCCAGCAACAGCCGCTGCTGCGGATCCATGGCCAGCGCCTCGCGCGGACTGATCCCGAAGAAGTCGGGGTCGAACTCGGCGCCGTCGCGCAGGAAGCCGCCGTACCGCACGTAGGTCTTGCCGTCCTGCGGCTCGGGTGCGTACAGGCGGTCGGTGTTCCAGCCCCGGTCGGTGGGGAATCCGGAGACGGCGTCGACGCCGTCGGCGACGAGGCGCCACAGTTCCTCGGGGCTGTGCACGTCGCCCGGGTAGCGGCAGCTCATCCCGACGATGGCGATGAGATCGTCGGACTGGGCGGCCGGCCGCGCGGCTCTTCCGGCCTCGGCCACCGTGACCGAGTCCGTGTCCGTGTCCGAGATGCCCAGCGCGTCGAAAAGCTCACGCTTCAGCAACTCGGCCACGGCTTGCGACGTCGGATGGTCGAAGACCAGGGTGGCGGGCAACGCCAGACCGGTGGTGCCGCGCAGGGCGTTGCGCAACTCGACCGAGGCCAGCGAGTCGAAGCCCAGGTCACGGAAGGCCCGTCCCGGCTCGACCGCTTCCGGCCCGTCATGTCCGAGTACGCTGGCGACCTGCCCGCGCACCAGGTCCAGCAGTACCCGGTCGCGCTCCGTACCGGGCAGGCCGGTCAGCCGCTCGACTAGGGAAGCCGCCCCGGCAGCGCCGCCCACCGGTTGCCCGGACACCGCGGCGGAAGCCCGGGGTACGGGCAACCGCGCCAGGCCGCGCAGCAAGGGTGGCAGGTCGTCTCCACGGGCCCGCAGCGCCGCCGCGTCGACCCGCACCGGGATGACCACCGCCTCGGCGGGGGACAGGGAGAGCGCACGGTCGAACAGGGCCAGACCCTGCTGCCGGTCCAGCGCGGGCAGGCCGAGCCGGTCCATGCGGCGCAGGTCGGACTCGTCGGGGTCGCCCATCCCGCTGTTCTCCCTCCACAGTCCCCAGGCGAGGGAGTGT
>NZ_JBHVOC010000067.1:0-2179 GCF_044142145.1 Streptomyces sp. BK79 | reverse complement strand
GAACCCGCTCGTCCAGGTCATGTTCCAGATCGTCAACGAGCTCCCGGACTTCGGCGCGCTGGGCGACCTCGACGTGGAACTCTTCCGGACGGACCGCGAGTTCACCCGCATGGACCTGGAGGTCTACCTCTTCCCCGCCGACGACGGCGGGCTGAACGGCAGGCTGGTGTTCAGCCGCGCACTGTTCGACCAGAGCACCGTCGAGCGGTTCGTCCGCCACCTCGGCACCGCCCTGCGCCAGCTCCTGGACGATCCCGACCGGCCCGTCTCCCATGTCTCCCTCCTCGACGGCACCGAGAGCGAACACCTCCTCGCCGCCGGGAACGACACGGACCGCCCCCTGCCCGAAGCCTCACTGCCCGAACTGTTCGCCCGGCAGGCCGCCCGTACACCGGACGCGATCGCCCTCGAACTGCCCGACGGCTCCACGTGCACCTACGCGGAACTGGCCCGGCGGGCACACCGTCTCGCCCATCGCCTGCTGGCCGCCGGCCTCACACCCGAGCAGACCGTCGGACTCCACCTCGACCGGGGCCCGGACCTCGTCGTGTCGATCCTCGCCGTGCTCGCCGCCGGCGGCACCTACCTGCCGCTCGACCGGCGGGACCCGGCCGGACGCACCCGCCTGCTCCTCGAGGAAGCGGGCACGCGGCTCGTCCTCAGCGAGCGGCCCGACACCACCGACGAGATCCTGCGCGGCACCGGGATCACCACCCTCGCCACGGCCGCCGACACCCAAGGCCCCGACGACCGGCCCGACATCACCCCGCACCCGGACACGCTCGCCTACGTGATGTACACCTCGGGCACGACCGGCGTACCCAAGGGCGTGGCCGTGACCCACCGCAACGTCATCGCCCTGGCCCTCGACTCCCGCTGGCGCAACGGCCACCACGAACGGGTCCTGCTGCACTCCCCGCACGCCTTCGACGCGTCCACCTACGAACTGTGGGTTCCCCTGCTGTCCGGCGGCCGCGTGGTCGTGGCCCCGCCCGGCGAACTCGGTACGGCCGACCTGAGCCGCGCCGTCACGCGCGGCCGGGTGACCGGGCTGTGGCTCACCGCGGGCCTGTTCAGCCTCCTGGCCGACGTGAGCCCCGAGACCTTCGCGACCGTGCGGGAGGTGTGGGCCGGCGGCGAGGCGGTGTCGCCCCAGACGGTGACCGCCCTGCTGACCGCGCACCCCGGCCTCACCGTCGTCGACGGCTACGGACCGACCGAGACCACCACGTTCGCCAGCTGCCACCCCGTCACCGCCGCCGACCTGCCGGTCCGGTCCATGCCGATCGGCATGCCCATGGACAACACCCGGGCCTACGTGCTCGACGCACACCTGCGCCCCGTCCCCGCCGGCGTCGTCGGCGAGCTGTACCTCGGCGGCGCGGGTCTGGCCCGCGGCTACCTCGGACGCCCCGGACTCACCGCCGAACGCTTCGTCGCCGACCCCTTCGGCACGCCCGGCGGCCGGCTGTACCGCACCGGCGACCTGGTGCGTCGACGTGCCGACGGCGTGATCGAGTACCGGGGGCGGGCCGACGAGCAGGTCAAGATCCGCGGCTTTCGCATCGAACCCGCCGAGGTCGCGGCGGCACTTCGACGGCAGGAGTCCGTCGCCGCCGCGGTCGCCGTCGTACGGGAGGACCGCCCCGGCGAGCGTGAGCTCGTCGGCTACGTCGTGCCCAGGGGCACCCCCTCGCCCGAGGAGTTCGCCGCCGCCGTGCGGACCGCTCTCACCGATCAGGTGCCCCGCCACCTGATCCCCTCGTCCCTCGTCGTACTGGACGCGATCCCCCTCACCGCGTCGGGCAAGCTGGACCGGCGCGCCCTGCCCGCTCCGGAACGTGCGAAGCCCGCCGAGCGCACCGCCCCGCGTACCCCGGAGGAGCGCACCTTGGCGGCGGTGTTCGCCGAGCTGCTCGGGATCGAGTCGGTCGGCATCGACGAGAACCTGTTCGCACTGGGCGGCCATTCCCTCATGGCCGCCCGGATGATCGCCCGGATCCGGTCCGACCTGGGCGTCGAGATCCCCCTGCCCATGGTGTACCAGCACGGCACCGTACGGGAGCTCGCCCCTTACCTGACCGGCACCGAACACCGGACGGACGCTCCACCGTTGGTCCCCGTCGACCGCGACCGACCGCTTCCGCTCTCCTTCGGACAGCGCGGACTCTGGCTCGCC
>NZ_JBHVOC010000066.1:0-2195 GCF_044142145.1 Streptomyces sp. BK79 | reverse complement strand
GAGCCCACCCTGCCCGTCGTCTCGAACGTGACCGGCGGCCTCGCCGAGCCCGGTGACCTCCAGGACCCGGAGTACTGGGTCCGCCACGTCCGCGAGACCGTCCGCCACCACGACGGCATCCGGGCCCTGGAGGACCAGGGCGTCCGCACGTTCGTCGAGGTCGGCCCGCAGGCCGTTCTCGCCGGCCTGGGCTGCGGCGACGACGCCGTCTTCCTGGCCGCCCAGCGACGCGACCGCCCCGAGACGCAGCAGCTCCTCACCACCCTGGGCGACCTGCACACCCGAGGCGTCCCAGTCGACTGGGAGGCGTTCTTCGACGGGCGCGGTGCCCGCACCGTCGACCTGCCCACCTACCCCTTCCAGCACCAGCGCTACTGGCTCGACGCCACCCTCTCCGCGCCCAGCGACCCGACGGCTCTAGGGCAGACACCCGCCGCGCATCCCCTGCTGGGCGCCGCCATCACTCTGCCCGCGTCCGGTGCGCTTGCCCTCACCGGACGGCTCAGCGTCGACACGCATCCCTGGCTCGCCCAGCACGCCGTCCACGGCACCACCCTCCTGCCCGGCACCGCACTGGTGGAACTCGCTCTCCACGCCGGCCATCACACCGGCACCCCCGTCCTCGACGAACTCACCCTCCAGAACCCCCTCACGCTCCCCCCTCACACCGCCCTCGCCCTCCAGGTCACGGTCAACGCCCCCGACGACGCCGGTCACCGCGCGGTGGAGATCCACTCCCGCGATGCCGACGACCCCGCAGCTCCGTGGACCCGGCACGCGGTCGGCGCCCTCACCTCCGACACCACCCACGGCGCGGGAGCATTCCGCGAGGACACCGAGGTCTGGCCACCTTCGGACGCCACCCCCATCCCGGTGGAGAGGCTGTACGAGGAACTGGCCGACCAGGGGTACGACTACGGTCCGGTGTTCCGGTGCGTACGGCGGGCCTGGCGGCACGACGGGGATGTGCTGGGAGAGATCGCGCTGCCCGAGGAGGCGGTCGACGCGGCGCGGTACGGGATACACCCGGCGCTGCTGGACGCCGCGCTGCATCTGACGGACTTCCTGACGGGCGACGGTCCGGCCGACGGCGACCAGGAGACCCGGATCCCGTTCGCCTGGGCCGGTACGTCCCTGCGCGCGACGGGTGCCGCCGCGCTCCGTGTGCGTATGCGGGCCGTGGCCAACGGCGGAGTCTCCCTGGACATCGCCGACAGCGACGGCCGTCCGATGGCGGTGGTGGAGTCGTTGGCACTGCGTCCTGTGACCGCACGGCAGTTGGGTGGCTCGGCGCATCCTCTGTACCGCGTCGCGTGGCAGCCGTTGTCCGGCTCGGGCGGGGCGGGACGGACCGTGGGCGCTGTGGAGCCGGTCGCCCTGCCGGAGTGGGGGGACATTCCGGACGGCGTACCGGTACCGGAACTGGTCACCCTCTCCCTGGTCCCCAAGGACGGGGACGAGGACGGAGGCACAGCCGTGCCGGACCGGGCGCGGGAGTCGGTCCACCGGGTGCTGGCCGCGATGCGCTCCTGGCTGGCGGACGAACGGTGCGCCTCGGCCCGGCTGGTGGTCGTGACGCACGGTGCCGTGTGCGTGGACGCGTCCGACCGCTCGATCGATCTGGGCGGAGCGCCGGTCTGGGGCGCGGTCCGGGCGGCGCAGGCGGAGAATCCCGGCAGTTTCACGATCATCGACACCGACGGTTCACCCGCGTCCGTCCGTGCCCTGCCCGCGGCCGCGGCCCTGGGCGAGCCGGAGATCGCCCTGCGCGAGGGCGGGGTCCGGGTGCCTCGGCTGGTCCGTGCCGCGGCATCGGCCGCGGCAGGGGACACGGCCGTACGGTGGCCGACGACCGGTACCGTGCTGATCACCGGGGGGACGGGTCTGCTAGGGGCTCGGCTGGCCCGGCATCTGGTGGCCGAGCACGGGGTGCGGCACCTGCTGCTCACCAGCCGCCGCGGCCCCGACGCCCCCGGCGCCGACGCCCTGCGCACCGAACTGACCGACCTCGGCGCCCACACCGTCACCATCGCGGCCTGCGACACCGCCGACCGGACCGCACTCGCCGCACTCCTCGACCACATCCCCGCCCCACACCCCCTGACCGCGGTCGTCCACGCCGCCGGGGTGATGGACAACGGGGTGCTGGACGCCATGACCCCGGAGCGGGTGGAGAAGGTGCTGCGGCCGAAGGC
>NZ_JBHVOC010000065.1:0-2308 GCF_044142145.1 Streptomyces sp. BK79 | reverse complement strand
AGAGAACCCCGGCGCGGACACCGTCGCACGGCACTGCGCAGCCCAGGGAATCACCGGCCAGTACAACAAACCCATCACCACCGCCTACGTCAACGAGCACGCCGACGAATTCGAGCGGCGCTGGCAGACCCTCGCCCGCCGCCACTCCGGCTCCCCGTAAATGGTTTCATGACATGGATCAGAGCCCTCGCGAGCTCAAATAGAGACTTCGCAGGGCAGATCGATAGGGGATACGGTGCCTATTTCTGGGCCGAACGTTCATAGCTGGAACGGTGAAAAGTCGCGCTTGACCTCACGGTTCGTCGCGAACTTCGCAACCATTTTGCCTTGCAAAAGTAGTGCTCAGGTAGGTACGGACAGTGCGCTCAGCCGGATGTTCGCCTGTGCGCCTCGGCAGTAGGCGTGCGACGATCGTGCGGTGGAGAGCCCTGATCCCTCGTTCCGTCGACGCCTGTTGATGGAGGCACTGACCGTGTTGGCGGCTGATGCCCAGCTCCAAGTGGCCTGGCTGGTCAGGCATGCGGTGATGACGGATGAGATCGCCCTGGACTTCGATCACGCTTTCCGTATGGCCGACGTACTGGTGGCCGAGGGGCTGCTCGCCCGCGAAGTCATGACTGACCTGCGGCAGATTGATGTGATCCTCAGCGAGATGAGCGGTGGCGAGAACGCTGATCGATGGGCAAGAGATGCCCTGTCCACTGATGCGGGGTGGGCTCTGGCCCGGCGGCTGGCCCGCCGGGTTCTCGTTGCGGAACTGGGTGAATGGCAGCAGTCCCTCCCTAAGATTTCTGTCGTCCGGTGACGGGCTCCGCCCCTGTAGCTGGTCAGGCCACTTGGGTGTCCCGTTCGATGGCGGCGAGCCGGTTCTTGAGCCGGTCGCTGGGGCTGTTGACCGAGATCACGTCGCCAGGGTGGAGAAACCGGTCGAGAATGGCGGTGACCAGCACTTCGTCGCCGAAGACCTGGCCCATTCGCTGAAGGCCTTGCCCGAGGTCAGAATGATCGAGCCTCCTCGTAGCAGACTGCCTCGACCATCTCCATTCGCCAGCTCGGCCGGTGCTGTGACCAACTTCTGAGCGTCGGCTCATGGATCGGGTCACCACCGTGCGCGCAGCACGCCGTCGGTGTCGGGTAGAACGGCTCGGAGCAGTGGACTGCGTTCGTCGGTGTAGAGGGACAGGGCGCGGGCCGCTCGCGCGTCGGCTACCAGGGCAGCGAGCTCCTGATAATGGGTCTCATCGACGGTCACGTTTCTGATCGTTCCCTCCTTCGCCTCCCAGACGAACTCGATGTGCCCTTCCGACGGTAGCGCGGTCAGGACCGCGCCGACGTCGGGTTGCAAGTCGGGCCAGACGGTCAGCAGGGCACGCGGGCCGAGACCGGCGCGCACAGCGTTGAGGTTCTCCGTGGTGAGACGGTGCCAGCGTGTGGCGTTGACGATATGGGTTTCTTCCAGGAGCAGGCCTTGTCGCGCCACCAGCGCGGTGTGCACGGACGCCCAGAAGGCCTCGTCGGCGGCTTCTGTCACTTCTGGTTCTGCGGCGTAAGGGGAGGCCGGCAGCCGTTCCGCGAAGAGGCCGAGTTTCCGCGTACGGAGCACGGCGTCTGTGCAGGGCTGGTCGCTGCTCACATACACGTACTGGTCCCATCCGACATGCACGGCGAAACCGTCTTCTGCTTCCAGTCGGCACCAGGCGCCCTGCTCACGGAGCATGACGCGGACCAGCTCCAAGGCCAGCGCCAGGGAGACCTCGGCCCCGTCGTGGTAGCCGGCGAGGTCAGCCGGGAAGAGCCCGCTGAGACCGTGCCCCTGGACCGCCGGCTGGGCACCGAGGTGGACGTGTCCGGTGATGGAGGGCTCACGGATTTCCAGATGATCAATGCCTGCAGCTTCCGCGAACGCGGAAATCGCCTCCAGGTATGCGGCCTCGACCGGTCCGTTGTCGCTGACCGCCTCCTCCGCACCCTGGTAGGTGCCGTGTTCGTCACGGTCGGCGGGGTCGTACTTCGTGATCCGGTGAACGAAGGCAGGCGGCACGCTACTCCTAGACTGGGTGGAAGGTAGCGCCAGCGTAGGCCCCGGGCGAAACCCGTATTTCCCGATTCCGGTGTCCAGCCCGACGGATCTTCCTGGTGACAGAAAGAGCGCGCTTGTGCCCGGTATGTCATACGACAGCAGGGTGGTGGCCCGGCGGCCTGGTACCGGGATATGTACCCGCCACCAGACGACTTCGAGTTGTCGTCCGGTGCGGGCATCGGGATGGCCGCGTGCGGGAACCGCGCCGGCGGTCTGCCCTGGACCTTC
>NZ_JBHVOC010000064.1:0-2493 GCF_044142145.1 Streptomyces sp. BK79 | reverse complement strand
TCGTGACTGCGTGCCTTTTGAAGAATGAGCCTGCGAGTTTGCGGTGTGTTGCGAGGTTAACCCGTTGTGGGGCAGCCGTAGCGAAAGCGAGTCCGAATAGGGCGTTTCAGTAGCACGCTCAAGACCCGAAGCGGAGTGATCTAGCCATGGGCAGGTTGAAGCGGAGGTAAGACTTCGTGGAGGACCGAACCCACCAGGGTTGAAAACCTGGGGGATGACCTGTGGTTAGGGGTGAAAGGCCAATCAAACTCCGTGATAGCTGGTTCTCCCCGAAATGCATTTAGGTGCAGCGTCGTGTGTTTCTTGCCGGAGGTAGAGCACTGGATAGGCGATGGGCCCTACCGGGTTACTGACCTTAGCCAAACTCCGAATGCCGGTAAGTGAGAGCGCGGCAGTGAGACTGTGGGGGATAAGCTCCATGGTCGAGAGGGAAACAGCCCAGAGCATCGACTAAGGCCCCTAAGCGTACGCTAAGTGGGAAAGGATGTGGAGTCGCACAGACAACCAGGAGGTTGGCTTAGAAGCAGCCACCCTTGAAAGAGTGCGTAATAGCTCACTGGTCTAGTGATTCCGCGCCGACAATGTAGCGGGGCTCAAGCGTACCGCCGAAGTCGTGTCATTGCAGCAATACGGCCAACGCCGGCTGTGATGGGTAGGGGAGCGTCGTGTGCCGGGTGAAGCAGCCGCGGAAGCGAGTTGTGGACGGTTCACGAGTGAGAATGCAGGCATGAGTAGCGATACAAACGTGAGAAACGTTTGCGCCGATTGACTAAGGGTTCCTGGGTCAAGCTGATCTGCCCAGGGTAAGTCGGGACCTAAGGCGAGGCCGACAGGCGTAGTCGATGGATAACCGGTTGATATTCCGGTACCCGCTGTGAAGCGTCAAACATCGAGCATCGTGATGCTAAGGCCGTGAAGCCGTTCCGGACCCTTCGGGGAAAGGAAAGTGGTGGAGCCGCCGGACCAAGCGGTTAGTAGGTGAGTGATGGGGTGACGCAGGAAGGTAGTCCATCCCGGGCGGTGGTTGTCCCGGGGTAAGGGTGTAGGCCGTGCGATAGGTAAATCCGTCGCACTTGTGGCTGAGACCTGATGCCGAGCCGATTGTGGTGAAGTGGATGATCCTATGCTGTCGAGAAAAGCCTCTAGCGAGTTTCATGGCGGCCCGTACCCTAAACCGACTCAGGTGGTCAGGTAGAGAATACCGAGGCGTTCGGGTGAACTATGGTTAAGGAACTCGGCAAAATGCCCCCGTAACTTCGGGAGAAGGGGGGCCACACCTGGTGATGATCTTTACGGTCTGAGCTGGGGGTGGCCGCAGAGACCAGCGAGAAGCGACTGTTTACTAAAAACACAGGTCCGTGCGAAGCCGTAAGGCGATGTATACGGACTGACGCCTGCCCGGTGCTGGAACGTTAAGGGGACCGGTTAGTCACATTTCGGTGTGGCGAAGCTGAGAACTTAAGCGCCAGTAAACGGCGGTGGTAACTATAACCATCCTAAGGTAGCGAAATTCCTTGTCGGGTAAGTTCCGACCTGCACGAATGGCGTAACGACTTCTCGACTGTCTCAACCATAGGCCCGGTGAAATTGCACTACGAGTAAAGATGCTCGTTTCGCGCAGCAGGACGGAAAGACCCCGGGACCTTTACTACAGTTTGATATTGGTGTTCGGTTCGGCTTGTGTAGGATAGCTGGGAGACTTTGAAGCTCGCACGCCAGTGTGGGTGGAGTCGTCGTTGAAATACCAGTCTGGTCGTGCTGGATGTCTAACCTGGGTCCGTGATCCGGATCAGGGACAGTGTCTGATGGGTAGTTTAACTGGGGCGGTTGCCTCCTAAAGAGTAACGGAGGCGCCCAAAGGTTCCCTCAGCCTGGTTGGCAATCAGGTGTTGAGTGTAAGTGCACAAGGGAGCTTGACTGTGAGACCGACGGGTCGAGCAGGGACGAAAGTCGGGACTAGTGATCCGGCGGTGGCTTGTGGAAGCGCCGTCGCTCAACGGATAAAAGGTACCCCGGGGATAACAGGCTGATCTTCCCCAAGAGTCCATATCGACGGGATGGTTTGGCACCTCGATGTCGGCTCGTCGCATCCTGGGGCTGGAGTCGGTCCCAAGGGTTGGGCTGTTCGCCCATTAAAGCGGTACGCGAGCTGGGTTTAGAACGTCGTGAGACAGTTCGGTCCCTATCCGCTGTGCGCGTAGGAGTCTTGAGAAGGGCTGTCCCTAGTACGAGAGGACCGGGACGGACGAACCTCTGGTGTGCCAGTTGTCCTGCCAAGGGCATGGCTGGTTGGCTACGTTCGGGAGGGATAACCGCTGAAAGCATCTAAGCGGGAAGCCTGCTTCGAGATGAGGACTCCCACCCCCTTGAGGGGTTAAGGCTCCCAGTAGACGACTGGGTTGATAGGCCGGATCTGGAAGCACCGCAAGGTGTGGAGGTGACCGGTACTAATAGGCCGAGGGCTTGTCCTCAGTTGCTCGCGTCCACTGTGTT
>NZ_JBHVOC010000063.1:0-2938 GCF_044142145.1 Streptomyces sp. BK79 | reverse complement strand
CTCAACGTACCTCCTCTGTTCACCGCTTCCTCGGCGGCTCAGGACGGCGGCTGGCGGTACCGCATCGACTGGCGGCGGCTCGGCACGAGGGACTCCGGGGGCCGGCTCTGCGGCCGCTGGCTGCTGCTGGTGCCCGAGTCGGACGGGTCGGTGCCCTGGGTGGAGGGGGCCGAGAAGATGCTGGCCGAGCGGGGGTGTGAAGTCGTCAGCGTGCCGATCGCGGCGACGGCCGACCGGGACGCGATGGCCGGGGCCGTGCGTGAGAGTGTCGGGGACGGTCGGGTCGACGGTGTGCTCAGCCTGCTGGCGCTCGACGGCCGCCCGCATCCCGATGCGGCTGCGGTGCCGACAGGGCTGGTCGCCACGGCGCAGGCCGTGCAGGTCAGTGACGAGCTAGGCATCGGCCCGCTGTGGGTCGCCACCCGACAGGCGGTCTCCGTCGACGGGGCCGACGGGGCCGGTAGGACCGGGAAGGCCGACGGCCCCGCCGATGCCGTGCAGGCCGCCGTGTGGGGGCTCGGCCGGGTCGCCGCGCTGGAGAAGCCCCAATTGTGGGGCGGCCTCGTCGACCTGCCCGCAAGTGCCGACGAACGGATGCGGGACCTAGCCGCCCAGGCCCTCACCGCTCCGGATGCCGAGGACCAACTGGCCGTGCGGGCCGACGGCGTCGCCGTTCGTCGGCTGGTACGCTCCGCCGCACCGGCCCCGGCCCACGACTGGCAGCCGAGCGGCACCGTGCTGGTCACCGGCGGCACCGGGGGCGTCGGAGCCAACGTGGCGCGCTGGTTGGTCACCCAGGACATCCAGCACCTGTTGCTGGTCAGCCGGCGCGGCCCGGACGCCCCCGGAGCCGCTGAGCTGTTGGCCGAACTCAGCGCCTCCGGAACTTCCGTGACCATCGAGCCCTGCGACGTCACCGACGCGGACGCGGTGCGGCGGCTGATCGGCGCCGTACCGGCCGAACGGCCGCTGAGCACGGTCGTCCACGCCGCGGGCGTACTGGACGACTGCCTGATCGACGCCCTGACCCCGCAGCGCCTCGCCGCCGCACTGGAGGTCAAGGCCAAGGGCGCACTGAATCTCCACGAGGCGGCCGGGGGTGTCCACTTGGTGCTCTTCTCCTCGCTGGCCGGAACCACCGGAACCAAGGGACAGGGCAACTACGCCGCCGCCAACGCCTATCTCGACGCCCTGGCCGAACGGCGGCGTGCCGACGGCCTGCCCGCCACTTCGGTCGCCTGGGGCGCCTGGCAGGGCGCGGGCATGGTGGCCGACGCCGCCGTAGCCCACCGCACGCGCCGCTACGGCCTCCCGCTCATGAGCCCCGACCGCGCCGTCGCCGCCCTGCGGCAGGTCATGGCCGAGCCGGTGGCCACGCAGGTGGTGGCGGACGTCGACTGGCAGCGATTCGTCGCCGACTTCACCGCGGTGCGCCCCAGCCGGCTCCTCGCCGACCTGCCTGAAGTGCGCTCCCTGGGCGAGCAGCGAAAGGACGGCCCAGGTGGTCAGGGCGAGGAGGGCGGCTTGGTGAGCGAGCTGGCAGCCCTGCCCGAAGCCGACCGCCGACGGGCCGTGCTGGACCTCGTGGAGGAACTGGTCCTCGGGGTGCTGGGCCACGAGACGCGCGCGACGATCGGCCCGGACAGCTCCTTCCACGCCATCGGCTTCGACTCGCTGACCGCCGTCGAGCTGCGCAACCTGCTGACCGTACGCATCGGGCTGAAGCTACCCGCGACCCTCGTCTACGACCACCCGACCCTGGCTTCGCTCGCCGACCACCTGCATGAGCAACTGGTCGTCGACGACGCCCACATGACGGACACCGCGCACGGCCTGCTCGCCGAACTCGACGCACTCGCGGCCAAACTCGCCGCCGCCGGGCTGGACCCGGAGGCGCGCACCCGCATCGGACGCAGGCTCAAGGACATGCAGGCCGCCTGCGAACCCAGGTCGGAGTCCTTGCGCGACCTGAAGTCCGCCTCACGCACCGAAGTGCTCGATTTCCTCACCAACGAACTCGGCATCTCCCGCTGACCAGTTGACTGACCGCGACGACCGGCGCACCTGGCTGCGCCGTTCGGCCACGCCGACCTTCGACCTTGCCTGACGCACCGGGAGCGGATTACCACATGCCCAACGACGAAGAGCTCCTCGACTACCTGAAGCAGACCGCCGCGAACCTCCAGGAGGCGCGGCAGCGGGTGCACGAACTGGAGGAGAACGAGCGCGAGCCGATCGCGATCGTGGGGATGAGCTGCCGCCTGCCCGGCGGGGTGAACAGCCCGGAGGAGTTCTGGTCGCTGCTGGAGAACGGCGCGGACGCCGTTTCGGAGTTCCCGCAGGACCGGGGCTGGGATGTGGAGCGGCTGTACGACCCCGACCCGGACGCCCCCGGCAAGTCGTATGTGCGGGAAGGCGGATTCCTCGACGGCGCGGGGCAGTTCGACCCGAAATTCTTCGGTATCTCCCCGCGTGAGGCCGTGGTCATGGACCCGCAGCAGCGGCTGCTGCTGGAGTGCTCGTGGGAGGCGATCGAGCGGTCGCGGATCGACCCGAAGGCCCTGCACGGCAGCCGCGCGGGCGTGTTCGTGGGCTCGAACGGCCAGGACTACGGGACGCTTCTCCTGCGTGCCGACGACCGCTCCCACGCCTACCTCGCCACGGGCGCCTCCGCGAGCGTGCTATCCGGCCGCATCTCCTACACGCTCGGACTGGAGGGCCCTGCGGTCACGATCAGTACGGCGTGCTCGTCCTCGCTGGTCGCCATCCACCTGGCGGCCCGTGCCCTGCGGGCGGGGGAGTGCGACCTCGCTCTGGCCGGCGGCGTGACGGTCATGCCGACGACCCGCCTGTTCGAGGTCTTCTCCCGGCAGCGTGGCCTGGCCGGTGACGGCCGCTGCAAGGCCTTCGCGGCGGGTGCCGACGGCACCGGCTGGGG
>NZ_JBHVOC010000062.1:0-3219 GCF_044142145.1 Streptomyces sp. BK79 | reverse complement strand
ATGCAGAACACCGGAGGTGCCGCCGAGCCGGCGGAGCTGGGGCTCGGCGATGCCCGGCATCCGCTGCTCGGTTCCGTCGTCACCGTCGCGGGGGACGACAAGGTCGTCTTCGCCGGGCGGCTGGCGCTGCGCACACACCCCTGGCTGGCCGACCACACCGTGCTCGGTGTGGTGTTGCTGCCCGGAACGGCCTTCCTCGAACTGGCGGTGCGCGCCGGTGAGGAGGTGGGCTGTCCGGTCGTACAGGACCTGACGCTGCACCAACCGCTGGTCGTACCCGAGCGGGGTGCCGTGCAGGTGCAGATGGCTGTGGGTGCACCGGAAGCCGATGGGCGGCGTGAGGTCCGGGTGTACTCCCGCCCCGACGACGACGCGGAGCACGAGTGGACGCTGCACGCCGGTGGGCTGCTGGCGTCGGCCGACCCGGCGGAGCCCGCCGTGGCGGCCGGAGCCTGGCCGCCGCCGGAGGCGCAGGCCGTGGACCTCGACGGCTTCTACGCCGGACTCGCCGAGCACGGCTACCACTACGGCCCGCTGTTCCAGGGCGTCCGGGCCGCGTGGCGGCTGGGCGACGACGTTCTCGCCGAGGTCGTGCTGCCCGAGGCGACCGGTGCCGACGCCGCCCGGTACGGCATGCATCCGGCCCTGCTCGACGCTGTCCTGCACGCGGCACGGCTGGGTGCCTTCCGGGAGCGGCCGGAGGAGAAGTACCTGCCCTTCGCCTGGGAAGGCGTGACCCTGCGGACCAGCGGAGCGACCGCCGTACGCGTGCGAATCTCCAGGGCGGGCACCGACGCCATCCGGCTGGACGTCACCGACACCGCGGACTGGCCGGTGCTCACGGCCGAATCGCTTACGCTGCGACCGGTCTCCGCCGGTCAGCTCATGGCCGTCCCGCGCGACTCGCTGTTTCGGGTCGACTGGGTTTCCGTGCCCGCCGCCGACGATTCCGGTCTGCGGCTGGCCCGTGCCGCCACCGTGGAGGAGGCCCTCGCGGCGGACGCCGACATCGTGCTCGTTCCCTGCCTCGACAGCGAGAGTCCGCATCGGGCGACGTACGACGCACTGGAACTGCTGCAGCGCTGGCTGGCCACCGACACCGGCACCACCACGCTCGCCCTGTTCACCCACCGTGCCGTGGCGGTCGGCGACGACGTCCACGACCTCCACCACGCACCTCTGTGGGGCCTGGTCCGCACCGCCCAGACCGAGCACCCCGACCGCTTCCGGCTCGTCGACTCGGACGACCCCGAACCGACGACGGACGTCCTGGCCGCGGCGCTCGCCACCGGGGAACCCCAGGTCGCGATCCGTGACGGCGCCGTCCTGGCCCCGCGGCTGACCGCGGCCTCCGCGCCGCAGGAGCCGGCCGAGTGGGACGCCGAGGGAACAGTCCTCATCACCGGCGGATCGGGTGCCCTGGCAGGGCTCGTGGCCCAGCACCTCGTCGAACGTCACGGCGTACGCCGACTCGTCCTCGCGAGCCGCAGCGGCAGGCCCGCCCCGGGCGCCGACCTGCTCGACGCCGACGTCACGGCCGTGTCCTGCGACGTCTCCGACCGCGACGCCGTGGCCGCACTGCTCGCCTCCGTGCCGGACGACCACCCGCTCACCGCCGTCGTGCACACCGCAGGCGTACTGGACGACGGCGTCTTGCACGCCCTCACGCCCGAGCGCATCGACACTTCGTTCGCGGCGAAGGTCGACGGCGCCCGCCATCTCCACGAACTCACCTCCCACCTGGATCTCACCGCGTTCGTGCTGTTCTCCTCCGCGTCGGCCGTGCTGGGCGCCGCCGGACAGGGCAACTACGCCGCGGCCAACGCCTACCTCGACGCGCTCGCCGCCCACCGCCGCAGGAACGACCTGCCCGCCGTGTCCCTCGCGTGGGGACTGTGGGCCGAGCACGGCGGCATGGCCCGCGGCCTCGGCGACGCCGAGCTGACGCGGATCTCCCGGATCGGCGTCACCGCACTGAGCGCGGAGGACGGCATGCGGCTGTTCGACGCCGGATGCGCCGGCGATCAGTCACAGCTCGTGCCGATGCGGGTGGACACCGCAGCGCTGCGCGCCCGGCGCGACCACCTTCCCGCACCGATGTGGAGCCTGGTCCCCGAGCGGACGCGATCGGCACGTACACAGCCTGCCGCCTCGCTTCGGGACAGGCTCGCCGAACTGACCGTCCTCGAACGCAAGCGCACGGTCCTCAACCTGGTGCGCAACGCGGTCGCCGACACACTCGGCTACAACGCTGCCGACGGCGTACCGCCCGACCAGAGCCTCGACGCCGCCGGGTTCGACTCGCTCACCGCTGTCGAGTTCCGCAACCGGCTCTCCGCCGTCATCGACCTGCGCCTGCCCGCCACCCTCACCTACGATCACCCCACCCCCGCGGCCATCGCCGAGCACGTCCTGACCCGCCTCACCCTGCTGGAGGAGACCGCCGCCCCGGCCGTCGGCACCGCCCCGGCCGCGGCGCCGTCCGAGGACGACCCGGTCGTCATCGTGGGCATGGCGGGCCGCTTCCCCGGCGGCGTGCGCACACCTGAAGGCCTGTGGGACCTCGTCCACTCCGGCATGGACGCCATCTCGGAGTGGCCCACCGACCGCGGCTGGGACGTGGAGAACCTCTACGACCCGGACCCCGACGCCGTCGGCAAGTCGTACGTACGGCACGGCGGATTCCTGCACGAGGCAGGCGAGTTCGACGCGGGCTTCTTCGGGATCTCGCCGCGTGAGGCGCTGGCGATGGATCCGCAGCAGCGGCTGCTGCTGGAGTGCTCCTGGGAGGCCCTGGAGCGGGCCGGCATCGACCCGGCCACGCTCAGGGGCAGCCGGTCGGGCGTGTACGCCGGAGTGATGTACCACGAATACGCCTCCCGCCTGGGCGCCGCGCCCGCAGGCTTCGAGGGCACACTCGGCACCGGGAGCTCGGGCAGCATCGCCTCCGGGCGCATCTCCTACACATTCGACTTCACCGGGCCCGCGGTCACCGTCGACACCGCATGTTCCACCTCCCTCGTCGGCATGCACCTGGCCGCGCAGGCTCTGCGGACCGGTGAGTGCGAACTGGCTCTCGCTGGCGGCGTCACCGTCATGCACACGCCACGTCCCTTCGTCGAGTTCTCCCGCCAGCGCGGCCTGGCCGCGGACGGCCGGAGCAAGGCTTTCGCGGCCTCCGCCGACGGGGTGGCCTGGGCCGAAGGCGCCGGAATCCTC
>NZ_JBHVOC010000061.1:0-3377 GCF_044142145.1 Streptomyces sp. BK79 | reverse complement strand
AGGATGCTGGCCGGCGGTCGGCGGGTCGACCTGCCCACCTACCCCTTCCAGCACCAGCCCTACTGGCTGGAAGCCTCGACGCCCACGGATCATGCCGTGACCGGCCCGGGCGACGACGAGTTCTGGGCGGCCGTGGAGCAGGGTGACGCCACCGAGTTGGCGGACCTGCTTCGGAGGTCGGCGGCGGAGCCGGGGCAGGATCTTCATACACCCGTCGCGGATCTGCTGCCGACGCTTTTAGCGTGGCGTCGGGACCGGCAGCGCAGGGCGGTGGTGGACTCCTGGCGGTACCGGATCGTATGGCGTCCGGTCGCCACGCCCTCGTACGACAGGATGGTGACGGGGCGCTGGGCTGTCGTCGTGCCCGCCGGTCACGAGGACGACCCTGTCGTCGACTGGATCTGCTCGGTGCTGCGGGGCCACGGGGCCGAGCCCGAGCGAATGGTGCTGGGCCTGAGGGAGAGCCGCTCGGCGCTGACCACCCGGCTGGCCGCGAATCCCCCCATGGGCGTGATCTCCCTGCTCGGGCTGAGCGGGGAGGTGCACCCCGACCACGAGGTGCTGCCCAGTGCCGTCGCCAGTACCGTTCTGCTCACCCAGGCCCTCTCCGACGGCGCCGTACGAGCACCGGTGTGGTCCCTGACCCGCAACGGTGTGTCCGCGACGGCGACGGACCCGGTGGCTCCCACGCACGCCGCGCAAGTGTGGGCCGTGGCCCGGGTGGCCGGTCTGGAGCACCCGGAGGCGTGGGGCGGTCTGCTCGACCTGCCGGACCGTCTCGACGACCGTGCGGCCGCCCTGTTCGTCGCCGCACTGTCCGCAGGCGATGGAGAGGACCAACTGGCTTTGCGGGAAGCCGGGTTGCTGGCACGAAGGCTGGTGCGTGCACCCGTTCCGCACGACGCGGTGGCCCCCGGCTGGCAGCCCCGCGACACAGCGCTCGTCACGGGCGGCACCGGCGGCCTCGGCGGGCAGGTCGCCCGCTGGCTGGCGACCGCGGGCGTACGGCACATCGTGCTGGTCAGCCGTCGGGGGGCGGAGGCGGACGGCGCGAACCGTCTGCGCGACGACCTCACCGCCCTCGGCGTACAGGTGACGATCGCCGCGTGCGACGTCGCGGACCGCGCCGCGCTCTCGGCGCTCCTCGACCGGGTGCAGGCGGACGGCCCGCCGATCCGTACGGTCGTGCACGCGGCCGGCTCCGGTCGCGCCGCCCGGCTGCTGGACACCGACGCCGAGGAGACCGCGGCGGTGCTGCGGGCGAAGTCGGCCGGAGCCCGGAACTTGCACGAACTCCTCGACGACGTTGACGCGTTCGTGCTGTTCTCCTCCGGAGCGGGTGTGTGGGGAAGCAGCGCCCAGGGCGCCTACGCGGCGGCCAACGCCTACCTGGACACACTGGCCGAACAGCGCAGGAGCCAGGGGCGGCCGGCGACCTCCGTCGCCTGGGGCGCCTGGGCCGGTGACGGCATGACGGCCGGCGCCGGCGAGGAATGGTGGAGCAGGCAGGGGCTGCGGTTCATGGCCCCTGAGGCCGCCCTCGACGCGCTGCACCAGGCCATCGACCGCGCCGAGAGCACGCTCGTCGTCGCCGACATCGACTGGCGGACGTTCGCTCCTCTGTTCACCTCGGCCCGCAGCCGCCCCCTCATCGCCGACATCCCTGAAGCCCGCCCCGAACCGACACCACAGGGGGCGGATCAGTCCACGCAGGGACTCGCGGCCAAGCTGGCGGCGCTGTCCGCGGACGAAGGGCGGCGGGCCCTGCTCGCCGAGGTGCGGGCGCAGGCCGCGGTGGTGCTCGGCCACCCCGGCGCGGACGCCGTACCGGTCGACCGGCCGTTCCGTGAGCTCGGATTCGACTCCCTCAGCGCGGTGAAACTGCGCAACAGGCTCGTCACTGCCACCGGGCTCGATCTTCCGGCCACCCTGGTCTTCGACCATCCCACGTCCACGGCGCTCGCCGCCTACCTGGGCGCCCGGCTCGGAATCGACGGCAACCCCGCTGGGGCCGCCCTGCTGGAAGATCTCGCGCGGCTTGAGTCCACCGTCGCCACCCTGACCGCTGCACCTCTCGCCGAGACCGTGCCAGACGCCCGGGACCGAGCGGCGTTCACCGCACGGCTGCGGGTGCTGCTGGAGCGGTGGGGCCAGGCCGATTGCGAGGACCAGGCTGCCCGAGAAGAGATCGACGACGTGAGCGACGACGACCTCTTCGACTTCATCGACGCGAAGTTCGGCCGTTCGTGACCTCGGTCGAGCACCGCGAACTCCACCTACACCACGACGACCACGTACACCCCGAGCACCACACACACCGCGAGCGCCACGTACACCCCGAAGACCACGATCACCATGTGAAAAGGACGGGCCTCTCCATGGGGGACGAGCAGAAACTCCGCACCTACCTCCGGCGCGTCACCGCCGACCTGGCCGACGTGACGGAGCGGTTGCAGCGAGCAGAGGAAAAGAACGCCGAGCCGATCGCGATCGTCGGCATGGGGTGCCGTTACCCCGGCGGGGTGCGGTCGCCTGAGGACTTCTGGAACCTGCTCGATGAAGGCGTCGACGCAGTGGCCGGCTTCCCCGAGGACCGTGGCTGGGCCCTAGAGAACCTCTACGACCCCGACCCCGACGAGCCGGGCAAGTGCTATGTCCGCGAAGGCGGGTTCCTCTACGACGCGGGCGAGTTCGACGCCGCGTTCTTTGGGATATCGCCCCGCGAGGCCCTGTCCATGGACCCGCAGCAGCGGCTGCTGCTGGAGTGCTCCTGGAGTGCCCTTGAGCGGGCCGGCATTGACCCGGGCTCGCTGCGCGGCAAGGACGTCGGCGTGTACGTCGGCGCATGGAACAGCAACTACGGCAGGGGCGGTGGGGCGGAGAGTTCCGAGGGCCACCTGCTGACCGGCAACGCCTCCAGCGTGGTTTCGGGCCGCGTGTCGTACGCGCTGGGGCTCGAAGGCCCTGCTGTCACCATCGACACCGCCTGCTCCTCCTCCCTGGTCGGCCTGCACCTCGCCGCCCAGGCCCTCAGGTCCGGCGAGTGCGGTCTTGCGCTGGCCGGCGGCGTCACCGTGATGTCCACCCCTCTGTCGCTGGTGTCCTTTTCCCGGCAGCGGGGGCTCGCACAGGACGGTCGTTCCAAGGCGTTCTCGACGGACGCCGACGGCATGGGCATGGCCGAAGGCGTCGGCGTACTGGTCCTGGAGCGCCTCTCGGAGGCACGCCGCAACGGGCACGAGGTCCTGGCCGTCCTGCGGAGCTCGGCCGTGAACCAGGACGGTGCCTCGAACGGTCTGAGCGCCCCGAACGGACCGGCGCAGCAGCGTGTCATCCAGTCCGCCCTGACCGCTGGCCGCCTCGCCCCCTCCGACATC
>NZ_JBHVOC010000060.1:0-3833 GCF_044142145.1 Streptomyces sp. BK79 | reverse complement strand
CACGTCCGAAGAGGTCAGGTGACCGTCGGCCAAGGCCTGGCGGATGACGTCCTGTTGGGACGGTCCGTTCGGGGCGGTGAATCCGCTGCTGGCTCCGTCCTGGTTGACCGCCGAGCCCCGTATGACGGCCAGGACCTCGTGCCCGTTGCGGCGTGCCTCCGAGAGGCGCTCCAGGACCAGTACGCCCACACCCTCGCCGAAGCCCGTGCCGTCGGCCGTGGACGAGAACGCCTTGCAGCGGCCGTCAGGGGCGAGGCCCCGCTGTCGGCTGAAGGTGGCGAACACCGTCGGCGCCGCGATGACGGAGGCGCCGCCGGCCAGCGCAAGGGTGCACTGGCTCTGGCGCAGGGCTTGGGCGGCGAGGTGCAGGGCGACGAGCGAGGAGGAGCAGGCCGTGTCGACGGTGACGGCGGGGCCGTTCAGGCCGAGCGTGTAGGAGACGCGGCCCGAGGCAACGCTACCGGCGTTGCCGATGCCGATCACGCCCTCCAACTCCTCGTCGATCGACGGGAGTCGCGTCGCGTATTCGTGAGTCATGAGCCCGGTATAGACGCCGGTGCGGGTGCCCTTGAGGGAAGACGGGTCGATGCCCGCCCGTTCCAGGGCCTCCCACGCGCACTCCAGCAGGAGCCGGTGCTGCGGGTCCATCGCCAGCGCCTCACGCGGCGAGATCCCGAAGAAGCCCGCGTCGAAGCCGGATACGTCGTGGACGAACCCGCCCTCGCGGACGTAGGCCTTGCCCGGCGCGTCCGGGTCGGGGTCGTAGAGGTTCTCGAGGTCCCATCCGCGGTCGGCGGGGAAGGGGCCGATCGCATCACGTCCCTTCTCCACGAGGTTCCACAGGTCCTCAGGGGTGCGCACGCCGCCGGGCAGGCGGCAGCCCATGGCGATGATGGCGATGGGTTCGGTGCCGGCGGACTCCAGTTCCTGCAGCCTGGCTCTCGCCGACCGCAGATCCGCGGTAACCCGCTTGAGATAGGCGAGCGCTTTGTCGTCGCTGTTCACTGCGTACCCCCGATGCCCAGTTCGTTGTCGATGAGGGCGTAGATCTCGTCCGCTGTCGCGTTCTCCAGGTCGTCCCCGGAGCCGTCGGGGCCGTCGGGGCCTTTGGTGCCGCCGGGGCCGTCGGGCTGCCGCATTTCGTCGAGCAGGGCCGTCAGGCGTTGGGTCAGGAAGGCGCGGTCCAGGCCGCCGTCGGGCGTGGCTCGGTGCACGCTGCGACGCAGGGCTTCCAGCTGTTCCATGGCCTGCGCGGTCGGGTCGACGGTGCCCACGAGTTGCTCGACCAGGTGGGCGGCCAGGGCGGCCGGGCTGGGGTGGTCGAACACCGCCGTGGCGGGCAGGCGCAGCCCCAGTTGGCGGGAGAGCCGGTTGCGCAGCCGTACCGCGGTCAGGGAGTCGAACCCCAGCTCCAGGAAGCCCCGGGTGGGGGAGATGGCGTCGCGGCTGTCGTGGCCGAGGACGGCCGCCGCGGTGTCGAGCACGATCTGCTGCACGCGCCGCTGTCGCTCGTCGGCGCCCAGCTCGGCCAGCCACCGGGTCTCCTGCCCTGCGCCCGCGCTCCCCGCGGGTTCCGCGCCGGTGGCGGCCCGGCGGCGTACGCGGACCAGGCCGCGCAGCATCGGCGGGACCTCCTCCGTGGATGTCGGCTCCAGCCGGATCGGCACCGCCAGCGGCTCCCCGGCGGTCAGGCCGGCGTCGAAGGCGGCCAGGGCCTCCACAGTGGACAGGGCGCCGACGGCCGCGATGCTGCGGGAGGGGGAGCCCACTTGCCGGGTCAGTTCGCTGCGGTGCTCCCACAGCCCCCAGGCCAGCGAGGTGCCGGGCAGTCCCTGGGCGACGCGATGGGCGGCCAGTGCGTCCAGGAAGCCGTTGGCCGCGGCGTAGTTGGCCTGTCCCGCCGCGCCGAACACGGAGGCGGCCGAGGAGAACAGGACGAAGGCGGTCAGTGGCAGTTCGGCGGTCAGCTCGTGCAGATGCCAGGCGGCGTCCGCCTTGGGCCGCAGGACCGGGTCGAGCCAGTCGGCGGACCGGGTGCCGAGCACGCCGTCGTCCAGCGCTCCGGCGGCGTGCACGACGGCCGACAGCGGATGGTCGGCGTCGACCGTGGCGAGGAGCGCGGCCACGCTCGCGCGGTCGCCGAGGTCGGCCGCCACGATGTCGACGTGTGCGCCGCGCTCGGCGAGCTCGGCGTGCAGCCGGTCCGCGCCGTCGGCGGCCGGTCCTCCTCGGCTGACCAGCAGCAGCCGGGTGACTCCGTGCGTCTCCACCAAGTGCCGGGCGAGGAGTCCCCCGAGGGTGCCCGTACCTCCGGTGATCAGGACGGTGCCGGTACCCAGTGAGCCCGTTCTGGTGGGGGCCTGCACCCGGGCCAGGCGCGGCGCCCTGCCGTCTCCGGCGCGTACGACGACCTCCGGTTCCGGACCGAGGGCGTAACCGGGAAGGGCCGCGAGCGAGGCGGGATGAGCATCGAGGTCGACAAGGGTGATGCGGTCCGGATGCTCGGCCTGTGCGGCGCGCAGCAGGCCGCGCGCCGTTCCGTGGAGGAGGTCGCCATCCTCCGCTTCGCGGCTTACGACGACCAGCCGGGCGTCGCCGAAACGTTCGTCGGTGAGCCAGTCCTGCACCACCTCCAGCACCTGAGCGGTCGCCGCCCGGACGGCGGTCGGCACATCCTCGGGGTCCCCCGCGTCTTGTGTGCCGGGGAGCGTGAACAGGGCGGCGTCGGGTGCCGATGTGAGGTCGGCCAGGTCGGTGGTCGTCGTCACCTGCGCGCCCATGGCCTCCAGAGCCGCGGCGAGCCCGGCCGGGTCCGCTCCGATGACCGCCCAGGAGGCGGGGGCCGGTCCGGCCAGGGCTTCCTGCCGCGTTTCGACGCGGAAGAGGTGGCCCGTCCGCCGCACGGCGAACTGGTCGGCGACGACGGGCCGGCTGGCGAGCCGCCCGATGGTGAGGACCGGCAGCCCGGATTCGTCCCACGCCTGCCACGAGGAGTCCTGCGGATTGATCCGAACCCGTAGCGAGGTCGCCCCGGTCGCGAAGAGCCGGACGTCCGAGAAGGCAAACGGCAGCCGGGGGCCGTCATCACCTGCGCCCGCACCCGTCCGGGCGCAGGCCACGCTGTGCACGGCCGCGTCGAAGAGCCCAGGGTGCAGGCCGTATCCATCGACGTCGGCGCCCTCCGGCAGCGCGATCTCGGCAACGAGATCCTCACCGGCTCGCCAGGCGCGCCGCAGGCCGCGGAACTCGGGCCCGTAGTGGTAGCCGCCCACCGCGAGCTCGTCGTAGAACCCCTCGACGTCGAGGGGCGTGGCGCCGGTCGGCGGCCATTCCGGCAGCGCCTCCGGCGACGGCCCGGCCGCACCGAGGATCCCCTCGGCGTGGGTCGCCCAACTGCCGTCGTCACGGCGCGAGTGCATCGACACGGTACGGGTGCCGGGCTCTTCGGTCTCCGCGACGACGACCCTCACCTGTACGGCGTCGGCCTCACCGAGCACGAGCGGCGTCTGCAGGGTGAGCTCTTCGACCGATCCGCAACCGACCTGGTGGCCCGCGTGCAGGGCGAGTTCGACCCACGCCACGCCGGGTAGCAGCACCTGCCCGAGCACCTGGTGATCGGCCAGCCACGGGTACGAAGACAGCGACAGTCGTCCCGTCCAGACCCGCTGCCCGTCCGGCAGGTCGACCGCCGCCGGCACGAGCGTGTGACCGGCCTCCGTCAGCCCGACGGCGGTCACGTCTCCGGCAGGGGCGCGCGGTGCGTCGAGCCAGTAGGGCTGGTGCTGGAAGGGGTAGGTGGGCAGGTCGACCCGCCGACCGCCGGCCAGCATCCC
>NZ_JBHVOC010000059.1:0-4701 GCF_044142145.1 Streptomyces sp. BK79 | reverse complement strand
TTCACGAGAGCGCCGCACAGGCCGTCGTCCTGGGAAGCCTGCGACGTGACGAGGGTGCCCTCACCCGGCTCGTCACGTCCGCCGGTGAGGCATGGGCGCGCGGTGTGCCCGTCGACTGGGCGGGGATGCTCGCCGGCGGCAGGCGGGTCGAGCTGCCCACGTATCCCTTCCGCCGGGAGCGGCTGTGGCTGGAGCCGTCGAGCTCCCGCACCGGGAACCTCAACGTGGCCGGGCTGGTCGAAGCGGGACATGAACTCCTGCCCATCGCAGTGGAGTTGCCCGGCGGACAGTGGGTGTGGACCGGCGAGCTGTCGCTCTCCGCGTACCCCTGGCTGGCCGATCACCAGGTGCTCGGGCAGACCCTGGTGCCGGGCGTGGCGTGGGTCGAACTCGCCCTGCACGCGGGCCACCAAGTCGGTTACGGATCGGTCGAGGAGCTCACCCTGCAGACGCCGCTCGTGCTCGGCGAGTCCGACGCCGTGCAGGTCAGAGTCGTCGTCTCCGACCTTGGCGAGGCCGATCGCCGGGCAGTGTCGGTGCACTCGCGCGGTGACGACCAGGCCTGGGTGACCCACGCGGAGGGATTCCTCATCGCGGGAGGGGCGCAGCCGGAGACCATGGCCGTGTGGCCGCCGTCCGGTGCGGAGCCGGTGGAGGCTGACGGGTTCTACGAGCGCCTCGCCGATGCCGGTTACCACTATGGCCCGGTCTTTCAGGGCGTGAGCAAGGTCTGGCGAGCGGGCGAGGAACTCTACGCCGAGGTCGGACTGCCCGAGGACGCCGACGTGGACGGCTTCGGCATCCACCCCGCCCTGTTCGACGCCGCCATACAGACCGCGGCCACCGCCCAACTGCGCTCTGACGCGACCAAGTTGCCGTTCGCGTTCGGCAGTGTACAACTGTTCGCGACCGGTGCCCGGTCGCTCCGCGTACGGGTGTCCCCGGCCGGTCAGCAGGGGATGGCGTGGGAGGCCTGGGACGCCACCGGACTTCCGGTGTTCTCCCTCGGGCACCTGGCGACCCGGCCGGTCGACCGCGGCCAGCTGACCGTGAAGCGGCCCGAGTCGCTGTTCAAGGTGGCCTGGGACGAGACCGTCCCCGTCGTCGGGAATGCGACCGCCGCGCACGGCGTCGTGCTGGGCGACGACCCGTTCGCCCTCGGTGCCGCGCTGCGCGCCGCGGGCTGGGAGGTCGGGGCCGCCCCGGAACCCGCGTCCGCCGACACCGCCGCCGAGGTGCTGCTGCTGCCCTGTACGGCGCCCGGCGAGCCGGACGCGGACCTGCCCACCGCGGTCAGGGCCGTGACCGCTCGGGTGCTCGGCGTCGTACAGGAGTGGCTCGCCGACGAACGGCTCGCCGACACCCGGCTGGCCGTTGTGACCCGCAACGCCCTCCCGGGTGACCTCCTGCACAGCCCCGTCTGGGGCCTCGTGCGCTCCGCCCAGACCGAGAACCCCGGGCGCATCACCCTCGTCGACCTCGATGACCACCCCGACTCGGTGGCCGTCCTTGCCGAGGCGATCCAGTCCGACGAGCCGCGCATCATGGTCCGCGAGGGCCGGCCCACCGCCGCCCGCCTGGCCCGTGCCACCGCACCCGAGTTGGTGCCGCCCGCCGGAGCCGACGCCTGGCGCCTTGAGATCACCGAACCGGGCACGTTCGACAACCTCACGCTGGGCGTCTACCCGCACGCCGAGAAGACCCTCGCCGACAACGAGGTCCGGGTCTCCGTCCACGCGGGCGGCCTCAACTTCCACGACGTGGTCGCCGCCCTCGGCATGGTCGAGGACGAGCTGACCCTCGGCCGTGAGGCGGCCGGCGTCGTCGTCGAGGTCGGCGACGCCGTGCCGGACCTGGCCCCCGGCGACCGCGTGATGGGCATCCTGTCCTCCGGCTTCGGGCCGCTCGCCGTCACCGATCACCGCTACCTCGCACGGATGCCCGAGGGCTGGACGTTCGCTCAGGCGGCTTCGGTGCCCGCCGCGTTCCTGACGGCCTACTACGGGCTGTGCGACCTCGGCGGCATCTGCGCGGGCGACCGCGTCCTCATCCACGCTGCCGCCGGCGGTGTCGGCATGGCCGCCGTACAGATCGCCCGGCACCTCGGGGCCGAGGTGTTCGGCACCGCCAGCCCGCGCAAGTGGGGCGCGCTGCGCGCCCTGGGGCTCGACGACGCCCACCTGTCCTCCTCCCGCACCCTCGACTTCGAGCAGAAGTTCCTGGACGCCACCGACGGCAGGGGAGTCGACCTCGTCCTGAACTCGCTGGCCCGGGAGTTCGTCGACGCCTCGCTGCGGCTGATGCCCGGCGGCGGCCGGTTCGTGGACATGGGCAAGACCGACATACGGCGGCCGGAGCAGGTGGCGGAGGACCACACCGGAGTCGCCTACCAGGCCTTCGACCTCGTCGAGGCCGGGCCGCAGCGCACCGGGGAGATGCTCGCCGAGATCGTCCGGCTCTTCCAAGCCGGCGCGTTCCGGCCGCTGCCGATCACCCAGTGGGACGTGCGCCGGGCGCCGGAGGCCTTCCGGCATATCAGCCAGGCCAAGCACATAGGCAAGATCGTCCTCACCGTGCCCCGGCCCATCGACACCGACGGCACCGTCATGGTCACCGGCGCCACCGGCACCCTGGGCGGTTTCATCGCCCGGCACCTGGTCACCCATCACGGCATACGACGACTGCTGCTGGTCAGCCGCAGCGCGGAGCGCACCGACCTGGTGCGGGAACTCACCGAGCTCGGCGCCGACGTCACCTGGGCTTCCTGCGACCTCGCCGACGCCACCGCCCTCGAACAGGCCGTACGGTCCGTCGAAGACCGGCATCCGCTCGTGGCCGTCGTCCACTCGGCGGGAGTACTCGACGACGGCGTCATCGACAAGCAGAACCCCCAACGGCTCGACACCGTGATGCGTCCCAAGGTCGACGCCGCCTGGAACCTGCACCGGCTCCTCGACAACGCCCCGCTGGCCGACTTCGTGCTCTTCTCCTCCGCCAGCGGCGTGCTCGGCGGCGCCGGACAGTCCAACTACGCGGCCGCCAACGCCTTCCTCGACGCGCTCGCCGAACACCGCCGCACACAGGGCCTCGCCGGACAGGCGCTCGCCTGGGGACTGTGGACCGACCGCAGCACGATGACGGGACAGCTCGGCTTCACCGAACTCGCCCGGATCGCCCGCAACGGCGTCGCCGAGATGTCCGAAACGGAGGGCCTGGCCCTCTTCGACGCCGCCCGGGACACCGCCGAGGCGGTGCTGCTGCCCATGCACCTGGACGTCGCGAGGCTCCGCAGCCGCAGTGGCGAGGTGCCCGCGATGTTCCGCAGGCTGATCCACGCCACGGCCCGCCGCACCGCGAGCACCGCGGTCCGCAGCGCCGGGCTCGAACAGCAGCTCGCCTCGCTGTCCGGCCCCGAACGCACGGAGCTGCTCCTGGGCTTGGTGCGCGACCACGCCGCCGCGGTGCTCGGCCACGGCACCTCCGACGCCGTCTCGCCGGACCGGCCCTTCCGCGACCTGGGCTTCGACTCCCTGACCGCCGTGGAGCTGCGCAACAGGTTCGCCGCCCTCACCGGCCTGCGCCTGCCGGCCACGCTCGTCTTCGACCACCCCAGCCCGACGGCCCTCGCCGGGCACCTCGCCGGCCTGCTGGGCACCGCAACGCCCTCCGCGGCCGAACCGGTCCTGGCCGCCGTCGGACGGCTCCGCGCCGACCTCCGGTCGCTCACCCCGGACGCTGAGGGCGCCGAGGACGTGACGATCCAGCTGGAGGCCCTTCTCGCCGAGTGGCGGGAGGCCGCGGAGAAGCGGGCTCCGGAGGCGGTCCGTGACGACGACCTGTCCACGGCCACCGACGACGAGATCTTCGCGCTCGTCGACAGCGAACTGGGGGAGGCCTGATGACGGCCGAAGCACCTCAGGAAAAGCTCCGCGACTATCTGCGGAAGACCCTCGCCGACCTGCGGACCACCAAGCAACGGCTACGCGACACCGAACGCAGGGCGACCGAGCCCGTCGCGATCGTCGGCATGAGCTGCCGACTGCCCGGCGGCGTGCGGACACCGGAGCAGTTCTGGGAACTCCTCGACACCGGAACCGACGCCCTGGCGCCTTTGCCCACCGACCGCGGCTGGAACCTCGACACCGCGTTCGACGACGAACGGTCGTACCGGCGCGAAGGCGGATTCCTTTACGACGCCGGACGGTTCGACGCCGAGTTCTTCGGCATCTCGCCCCGTGAGGCGCTGGCTATGGACCCGCAGCAGCGGCTGCTCCTCGAAAGCTCGTGGGAGGCGATCGAGCACGCCCGCATCGACCCCAGGTCCCTGCATGGCAGCCGCACCGGCGTCTGGTTCGGCACGATCGGCCAGGACTACTTCTCCCTCTTCGCCGGATCCGACGGCGAGTACGCCAACTACCTGGCCACCGCCTGCTCGGCCAGCGTGATGTCCGGCCGCGTCTCGTACGCGCTCGGCATGGAGGGGCCTGCTGTCACGGTCGACACGGCGTGCTCGTCCTCCCTGGTCGCCCTCCACTCCGCCGTACAGGCACTGAGGTCCGGCGAGTGCGAACTGGCTCTCGCCGGGGGCGCCACGGTCATGGCCACCCCGACGGTGTTCACCGCCTTCTCCCATCAGCGTGGCCTGGCCGGTGACGGCCGCTGCAAGGCCTTCGCGGCGGGTGCCGACGGCGCGGGCTTCGC
>NZ_JBHVOC010000058.1:0-8170 GCF_044142145.1 Streptomyces sp. BK79 | reverse complement strand
GGGGCCGTGGGGGTGGGTCGGCGCGGGTCCGTAGGGCAGCGCGGGGGAGTAGCCGTGCGGGGCGTAGCCGTACGGGGCGTGGGCGGGGTAGGGGCCGTAGGTTCCGAGCGGTCCGCCGTGGCCGTACGTCCGGTACGTCCCGTGGCGCGGCCAGGGCGTGGGGCGGGCGGGGGCCGTGGCCCGGGCCGCGTACTCCAGGGACGGGCGGGCCACCTCGCGCCGGTGCCACAGGGCGTCCAGCAGTTCCCGCTCCCGTACGGCGAAGCCGGCGCCCGCCCCGTTCCGGCGCGCCCGCTGCCGCAGGAACGCCAGCGAGGTCGCGTACGCCTCGTACCGCTCCACCGTCCTGGCCGCGTCCTTCCCGGCGTGCCGGCGGGCGTGCTGCCGGGCGATGCGGCGGGCCCGCATCGAACCGAGCGCGTGCGGCTCCGTCGGCCCCAGCCAGCCGGCCAGGACGTACACGGGCAGTTCGGCCCGCACGGTGGCCAGTTCGCGCTGCCGGGTCCAGACCGCCAGCCAGGTCAGCAGGCCGAAGGACGGCACCATGAACGCCGCGTACACGGCCAGGAAGCCGTACTCGCCGAACGACGCCGAGCCGTTCCACAGCGCGTGCATGCCCATCGCGAGCAGCAGGCCGGCCAGGGGGAGCAGGGCGCGGCGCGGGCGGTGACGGCCCGGACGGAGGGCGGCGATGCCGAAGCCGATGCCGGTGAGCACGGTGAACAGCGGGTGGGCGAACGGCGACATCACGACGCGGACGAAGAAGGTCGCCGCGGTGACGGAGGCGATGCCGCTGTCGCCGGTGAGCTGGTCGGTGCCGAAGGCGGTGCCGAGGTAGAGGATGTTCTCGGTGAAGGCGAAGCCGGTGGCGGTGACGCCGGCGACGACCACGCCGTCGACGATCCCGGTGAAGTCCCGCCTGCGGAAGAGGAAGACGAGGAGGACGGCGGCGGCCTTGGCGGACTCCTCGACGACCGGCGCTATGACCGTGGAGCCCAGGGCGTCCGCACCGGCCGGATCGGCGGTGGCCGTCGCTATCCATCTCGTCGCGAAGCTGTTGGCGACGATCGCTATGAGCGCCGCCGCGCAGGCACCCCAGGCGAAGCAGAACAGCAGGTTCCGCCAGGGGCCGGGCTCGACCCGGTCCAGCCAGCGGAACGCGGCCAGGAGCAGCGGCACCGGCACGACCGCGAGGCCGAGTCCCACCAGGAAGCCCTGGGTGCCGGTCTGTTCGCGCACCAGGGCCAGGATCACCAGGCCCGCGAGCGCGAGCAGGGCGATCAGCGCCCCGTAGCGCACCCACGCGTGCTGCCACCAGTGCGGAAGCGGGTGCCGACGGACCGGGGGACGCGTCGGATACGGGGAACTGGTGGCCACGGCATGGACCCTAACCGGTGGGGGGCTGCTGCTCCTTGGGCTGATCACGGTGCGATACGAGGTGCTGTACGCGGCGGAAGAGCAAGTCGTTCACCACATGACCCTTGTCCAGTCCCTGGCCCTCGAAACGGGTCAGCGGCCGGTGGGCGGGGCGCGGCGCGAAACCGCCGCCGGGCACGGTGTTCTCGAAGTCGGGGTGCGCGGTGAGGACCTCGAGCATCTGCTCGGCGTACGGCTCCCAGTCGGTCGCGCAGTGCACGACGGCGCCCGGCGCGAGGCGGGTCGCGGCCAGGGACAGGAACTCCGGCTGGATCAGGCGCCGCTTGTGGTGCCGCTTCTTGGGCCAGGGGTCGGGGAAGTAGACGCGCAGTCCGGCGAGGGAGCCGGGGGCGAGCATCTCGCGCAGGAGGATGATCGCGTCGCCGTTGCCGACGCGGACGTTGGACAGCCCGTGCCGTTCCGCGAGGCCCAGCAGGTTGCCCTGGCCGGGGGTGTGGACGTCCACGGCGAGGATGTCGGTGCCCGGGTCGGCGGCGGCCATCCGGGCGGTGGCCTCGCCCATGCCGAAGCCGATCTCCAGGACGACGGGGTGGTCGTTGCCGAACAGCTCGCCGAGGTCGATGATCCGCTGCCCGTCGATGTCCAGGCCCCACTGGGGCCACAGCCGCTGGAGCGCGTCCGCCTGCCCGGCGGTCACGCGGCTCCGCCGGGGCTGGAAGCTCCGGATCCGCCGCTCGAAGTGCGACCCGGCGGGATCGGCCTTCGGACCGTCCGGGAAGCGGGGCTCGCCCTTGGCGCGGGTGTGCCGGAGGGAGTGGTCGGCGTGGGCGGCACCGGCGGGCGTGTCACCGGTGGGTGTGGCATCGGTGGGGGCCGCACCGGTGTGCGGGGCGCCGGTGGGGGCCGCGCCGGCGTGGGGGGCGGTCGGCTGGGGAGCGTCGGAAGCGCTGCGGAAATCAGACACAGTGCCACCAATTTTACGGTCGTCCGCCGCCGGGCCACGAGTCTCCCAGCAGGGCCAGCGCCCGGCGCCCCACCTCCCGCCCGATGGGCAGCGCCGCCGTCGCGGCGGGCGACGGCGCGTTCAGGACGTGGACGGCGTGGTCGCCCTCGCGGATCATGAAGTCGTCCACCAGGGTCCCGTCCGCGAGGACCGCCTGCGCCCGCACCCCGGCGGGCGACGCCACCAGGTCCCCCTCCGTCACCGCGGGCAGCAGCCTGCGCACCGCCGCGGTGAACGCGGCCTTGGACAGCGACCGCCGCAGCTCGCCCGCCCCGTACCTCCAGTGCCGCCGCGCTATCCGCCACGAGCCGGGCCAGGCCAGCGTCCCGCCCAGCTCGCCGGGCCGCACCACGCCCCAGCCGTACCCCTCCCGGGCGAGCGCCGGCACCGCGTTCGGACCGACGTGCACGCTCCCGTCGATGCCCCGGGTCAGGTGCACCCCGAGGAACGGGAACGCCGGGTCCGGCACCGGGTACACCAGACCTCGCACCAGCTCCGGGCGCGCCAGCTCGTAGTACTCACCCCGGAAGGGGACGATCCGCATGCCGGGGTCGTCCCCGGTCGTCCGGGCGATCTCGTCGCAGTGCAGCCCGGCGCAGTTGACCAGGACGCGGGCGCGGAGCACGTCCCCGCTCCGGGTGCGGACGGCGACGCCGAGGCCCGCGCGCCGGTCGATGTGCCGCACCTCGGCCCCGTAGCGGATCTCCGCCCCCGAGGCCCGCGCCAGCTGCCGGGCCACGGCCACGTAGTCGCAGACGCCGGTCGTCCCGACGTGTATGGCGGCCAGGCCCCTGACCTCCGGCTCGTACTCCGGGATCTGGGCGGCGCCCAGCTCGCGGACCGGTATGCCGTTCTCCCGGCCGCGCTGCACGAGGGCGTGCAGGCGGGGCAGCTCGGAGCGGTCGGTGGCGACGATCAGCTTGCCGGTGACGGCGTGGGCGATGCCGTACTCGGCGCAGAACTTGACCATCTCCGCCGCCCCCCGCACCGCGAAGCGGGCCTTGAGGGAGCCCGGGCGGTAGTAGACGCCGCTGTGGATGACGCCGCTGTTGCGGCCCGTCTGGTGCCGGGCCGGCCCTGGCTCCTTCTCCAGCACCGTCACCCTGGTGCCCGGCGCCGTGCGCGTGATCGCGTACGCCGTCGACAGGCCGACGATCCCGCCGCCGATCACCAGCACGTCGCAGTCGTACGCGATGCCCTGCGCCCTCGGGCTCCGCCCTCGTTCCATCTCCCGGCCCACCTCCCGGCTTCGATAGTGCACTGCGCCACTGACAATGCCTTCAAACCCCGGGGACGGGGCCGGGTGCCGGGGACGGGACCGGGGACGAGGACGGTGGCGGGGGACTGTGGCGGGTCAGGCCGGTGTGACGAGCAGGGGCCGGGCGCGCTCGCGCAGCTCGACCACGCGCGGCTCGTCGCCGTACGGCTCCAGGCGGTGGAGGAGGTCCTTGACGTACTCGGTGGTGCGGGCCGAGGAGATGCGGCCGGCCACCTCGACCGCGCGCACACCCTGCTCGCAGGCCGCGTCCAGGTTGCCGGACTCCAGCTCGGCCACCGCCGAGACGACGAGCCTCAGGCCGTGCGAGCGTACGAACTCCTCCGTCGGCTGCGACAGGGCCTGCTCGGTGAAGCGGCGCACCTGGCGTGGTGCCTTCAGGTCGCGGTAGCACTCGGCCGCGTCGGCGGCGAACCGGTCGTAGGAGTAGAAACCCAGCCACGACGGGTCGCTGTCGCCGGGGCGCGCGCGCTCCAGCCAGCTCTCGGCGGCCTTCAGGGCGGCGCCGGCCGCCGGTGCGTCCCCCGCGCGCGCGTGGGCGCGGGCCTCGACCAGGCGGAAGAAGCTCATGGTGCGGGCCGTGGCCAGTCCGCGGTTGCGCTCCAGGGCGGCCTGGGCGAGGTCCACGCCCTCGTCGCCGAAGCCGCGGTAGGTCGCCTGGAGGGACATGGAGGCGAGCACGTAGCCGCCCAGCGGGACGTCGGCCGCCGCGCGGGCCAGGCGCAGGGCCTGGATGTAGTACCGCTGGGCGGCCTCCTGCTGGCCGGTGTCGAAGGCCATCCAGCCCGCCAGGCGGGTCAGCTCGGCCGAGGCGCCGAACAGGGCGCGGCCGACCTCGTCGGAGTAGGAGCCGAGGAGCAGCGGGGCCGCCTCGACGCGTAAGCACTCGGGGACCATCGACGAACGCCAGTCGCCGCCGCCGTACTTGGAGTCCCAGCGGCGGGCGTCCTCGGCGGCCTCGCGCAGCTTCTGCACATCACTGTGGCCGACTTTGAGCGGTGCGCCGGAGCCCTCGGCCGGGCTCGCCTCACGCGCCACCGAGCTGTCGGCCGGGGTTATCAGCCATCGGGAGGCGGGCGTCGCGTACGCGCTCACCGCGAACGATCCGGCCAGCGACTGCCAGATGCCGCCGCCCGTCCGGCGGCCGGCGAGGTCGAGACGGTACAGCTCGGTGGCCGACCGGACCGCCTGGCCGACGTCCCGGGGGAAGGCGAGGCCCACCTCGGGGGCGGGGTCCGCGTCCGCCAGGCCGATCTCGTGGAGCGGCACCGGGCGGCCGAGCTTCTGCCCGATGGCGGCGGCGATGAGGTGCGGCGCCGCACCCTGCGGCACCATGCCCTTCGACACCCAGCGCGCCACCGACGTCTTGTCGTAGCGCAGCGTCAACCCGCGCTGGGCGCCCAGGTCGTTGACGCGCCGGGCCAGTCCTGCGTTGCTGATTCCCGCGAGGGCGAGAACGGCGCCGAGCTTCTCGTTCGGCCCGCGTTGCTCCCTGGACATGCGCCACCCCTCGACACAGACGGCTGCCGCGCTGGCATAACCACGCGGCATTCGTAAACCCAGCGTAGTTCGCCGGATCCCATGCGTTAAGAGGCATTGTTCCGGATGGCGGGATTGTGGTCCGTACGGAAGTGCGGTGCGTCTACGGTCCGTTGCCGCGTGCTCCCGGTGTGTGGCCGTGCGCCCGCCCGTGCGCTCTACTCCGGCCACGGCGGGAGCGATTCCATGGGCGATGCGTGGGTCGGCCCGCTGTACTGGATCCAGTGGGCTGGGGGACACCGCCGCCTACATCCCCGCGGGCGGCGGACCGGTCCGGGGGGTGTGCCTCGCCTCCCGGACCGCGCGCCGGCGAACGGTGCGCAACGCCTGTACGGAGCGTGTTCGAGCGCGTCCGCGTGACGCTGATTTGGCTGAAAACCGACCCCGGCGTTTTCGGGGTACTGCCGCCCCCACCACGGGAGTTGAGGGCGCGCCGGGTAGCCAAAGAGCGCGTTCCGGGGGCGCATTCGCGTCGTCTTCGCGCCCACGGGGCGGGAGTTGCACGGCGGTCGGCGTCCTCGCGTGAGTTCTCCGCGGGGCGCGTGCACGGGAGCACGCGCGGCTCCGCCGATGCTCTGCGGCGCGCCCTTCATGGCAGCATGGGACCAGTTCGTACGGTGCACTGGTTGTCCCCAGCCTGTGGAGGCGTCGATGCGGTGGTTGGTGGGGTGGAGCAGCGCCGCCGTGGGAGCAGCGGGGATCGCCGGGGCGTCGGGTTCCGCGGGCGCCACCGGCTACGACGGCGAGACCGTGCAGCCCGTGGGTTCCCAGCTGTTGTGGGGCGACCCCGACCCCCTGTGGGCGGTCGGCGACTGGCGCCCCGACGAGGTGCGCGTCGTCACGGCCGATCCGCAGACCCGGATCGCCGTCCTCGGCATCTGCGGCGCGAGCGACGAGCAGTTGCGGGTCGGGCTGTTCGCCGCGCGCGGGGGAGCGCTGCGGCACCTGACGGCGTGGCCGGGGAGCTACACGGCCGTCGTCCAGGTCGGGCGGCGCGTCATGGTCTGCGGCGACCTCGCGGGCGCGCGGCCGGTGTTCCACACCCCCTGGGCGGGCGGCACGGCGTACGCCACGGCCGCGCTGCCGCTGGCCGACCTCATCGAGGCCAACCTCGACTTCGGACACCTCGCCGCGCTGCTCGCCGCCCCCGACGTGCCGGCCGCGCTCGACGACTCCACCCCGTACGACGGCGTGAAGCGCGTTCCGCCGGGGCATGCGCTGATCCTGCGCGCCGGGGCGCGGGAGATCGCCGGGTACGAGCCGGTCGCCTCGCTCGCCGTGGCCGCGCCCTCGGCCGACCCCGATCGTGCGGTGGACGGCGTGCGGGACGCCCTGGTGGAGGCGGTGCGCACCCGCCTCGCCGCGCCCCGGCACGTCCCCGGGGACGGCATCGACCCCGGGCCCGTCCCCGGCATGGGGCCCGCGGAACGGCGCGCCGCGCGCGGGATGCCGGTGCCGGGCATCGGCGCCGACCTGTCCGGCGGTCCGGCCTCGGGGACGCTGGCGCTGCTGGCCGCCGGGCTGCCGGGGATGCCGGGGACCGTGCTGGGGCACGGCACCGGTGCGGGCGAGCGGCTGCTGGCCGTCACCTTCAACGACCTGGCCGTCGGCGGGCGGGAGGCCGAGCTGGAGCGGGCGGGGGCGCTCGCGGCCAACCCGCGGCTGCACCACGTGGTGGTCACCGGCGGGGAGGAGATGCTGCCCTACGGCGTCCTGGACGGGCCGCTGACCGACGAACCGGGCTCCTCGCTGGTCGCGGCGGCCCGGCACCGGACACGGCTGGCGGCGGGCAGCGCGGACCACTTCACCGGGTACGGGGCGCGGCAGGTGCTGGACGCGCATCCCGCGCGGCTGGCCGACCTGCTGATGGACCGCAAGCGGCGCCATCTCGTGCGGCCGGTCGCCGCGCTCGCCAAGGCCGACGGGTCGGTCCTGGTCCCCGCGCGCGTGTACGCCGCGGCGCGGCGGCTGGCGCGGACGCCGTACCGCACCGGGCTGGAGGTGCTCTCCGACCGGCTGCTGCGGCGGCGGTTCGACACCCCGGGGGACGGGGCGATGGACGCGTCGCTCGCCGTGCTGACCTGGGCCGGACCGGGGCCGGCGGCGCGGTGGCTGACCGGGGAGGCGCTGGCTGAAGTATCGGTTCGCCTTCAGACGTCCTCGCAGCGGTCCGGGGTGGGGCCGGGGCAGCGGCCCGGTGACTTCCGCGCGCGGGCGGCGCTGGCGCGGCAGGCGGCGGACGTGCGGGTGCTGGAGCAGGCCGCCGAGATCCGCTTCCAGCGGCTGCACACGCCGTTCCTCGACAACCAGGTCGTCCGCGCGTGCCGGGCGCTGCCGGAGGCGCTGCGGGTGCAGCCGGGGGCGCGGGCGGCGATCCTGCGGAGGGTGCTGGAGGGGGCGGGGGTGAGCGAGCTGCCGAGCGGGTGGGGGGCGCCGACGCAGGCGGTGGCCGCGTCGGCGGCGCGGACGGGGCTGCGGGTCGCCGCGGACTCCCTGCTGGGGCTCTTCGACACGCCGCTGCTCGCGGAGGCGGGGCTGGTGGAGGCGCGGGTCGTGCGCAAGGCGGTGCGGGGGGCGGCGGCGGGGGAGACGCTTCCCCTGGACGGGCTGGCCGACCTCGTCTCCCTCGAACTGTGGCTCCGGCGGTTGCTGGCCCGCCGGGGTACCTGCTGGACCGGTACGCCGGCCCGTCAGCGGGCGGTTCCCGCGGGGATCGCGCCGCAGCGGGGGGCGTTGGGTGGGGCGGGGGCGGTGGTGCGGCGGGGGTGACGGTTGCCTCCGGCGGTGCGGGTGCGGGTGCGGGTGCGGGTGCGCGTGCGGGGTGGGGTGGGTGCGGGGTGGGGTGCCTGCGGCGGCCTGTGCGGGGTGGGTGGGGGTGCGCGTAGCGCGGTACGTGGTGTGGGGGGCGGGGGGGGGGGGGGGGGGGGGGGGGGGGGGGGGGGGGGGGGGGGGGGGGGGGGGGGGGGGGGGGGGGG
>NZ_JBHVOC010000057.1:0-8324 GCF_044142145.1 Streptomyces sp. BK79 | reverse complement strand
AAGCGCCTGCTCTATCACCCTGAGCGGGACTACGCCTTCGCCCTGCCTTGGCAGTCAAACGCCTCGCCGTCGAGGGAATGGACATGCCAGCTCCGAGCTGCAGTCCGGCGCGCGTCTCCGACAGTTCCCTTGCAGCGTCCTGGCCTACGACTGAGCCAGCCACCTTCACTTCTCCTGCCGAGCTGCGTCTGTAGCGGCACGAACGCGGAGCGAAGCTTATGTTCTGCACGACCGTTGCTGTTCTGGGTGACGCGGTGATCTACTGCATGCTCCGAAGTGGCTTCTGGGGGAACTGTGCGTGCAGGCCATTTTGCCGTGAATCGAAGGTCCAGTGCCGTGCGTCAGTGCACACGAGGCGGCCGTGGCTCTCGCGCCTGCTGACGGCGGCCGCCGGAGCAGGCGGGGGTTCGCATATCAGGATGCCGTCACGTTGCTGGACTGCCTGGACATGCTTGAAGGGCAGTGGACGGCGGTCTCGTGGGAGGACCTAGAGGACATCCTGTGTCATCGAGACGGCGCACCTGTATACCGGCAGGTCAAGACGATCGAGGAAGCCGGGACGCGCCACAGTATCGCCAACGTTTGCCGACCGGAGGAGAAGAAGGCCGCAGACAGCAGCTACCTGGGCAAGCTGTTTCTGGGCAAGCCGCTGCCGGACGGCACTCGGTTCACCTTCATCGTCAACGAGACGCCTCAGCGGGACCTTCATGAGTTCGTCGCGGAACGTGATCGTCCTCGCGGCCCTGTGAGCGCGGACGCCCGCGCGGACATCGTCAGGAGACTCGGAGGCGTACAACTGCCGGACGGCAGGGACATCGGATGGTGTGTCGACCGTCTGGATGTTCTGGTAGAGGCGCGCACCATCGACCAGGTCGAGGCCAAGGCCATGACGAGACTGGCGCCACTGGTGGAAGCATGCCTGGGCGAGAAACCGCTGTACGAGGAAGTCGAGGAGGTCATGATTTGGCTGATCTCCCGGTACATAGCCCGCAGCGCACTTGAGCTGCGACCGAGAACCTTCACTGCGGACGACTTCGGCCGCGCCCTGGACGACAGCGTGCGCAGAGCAACTGGGCGACGACGAGACGGTTCCACCGAACTGTTGATGAAACTCAAGTTCAAGTTGCAGGCTGCCGAAATACCGGAGCCCGAGGCGGAAGCCCAGCACGATGCCATGCTCGGCTACCGCCGGACCTACCGTGCCAGTGTCGGTACCCGGCGCCGCGCGTACGACGATTTGGCCGATCAGATCAACGCCATCTGCACGCTCACGATGGCGAAACGACGCGCCGGACGTCTCGACGCCGGCTCAACGGCGTACTTCGAGACGCTCGTGGCGGTGAGCGAGCTGCCCGAGGTGACCAGCCGGCAGTTCACCCTCGCTGAGGCCCACGCAGTGCTTTCCGACATCACGGCACGCTGCCAGAACAGGTACGCCGATGCCTCATAAGATCGGCAGCAGCGTGGTGCCCCCGCTGTATCGCGCCTGGGACCCGGACGACTCCCCTGACTTTCACGCAACACGGCTCCTGCTGCTCATCTACCTCTGTGGTGAGGAGCCCGGTCCCTACATCGAGGGACGGACGAAGTTCGCCAAGCTTGATTTCTTCGTACGCTACCCAGGATTCCTGGAGCGGGCCCACACCGCGATGCCGGAAGCCGTAGATACCGAAACCGCGTTTCTCGCCCCCGACTCGTCCGAGGTCGAGGCACCGATGATCCGCTACCGCTACGGGCCCTGGGACCAGCGCTACCGGCAGTTCCTCGCCTTCCTCGTGGCCAGGGACCTCGTGACCATCACAAGCCACCGGGTTGAACGAGTGAAACTCAAAGCCGCCGGCAAGAGGACCGCACAACGCCTCACCGAGGCCGCCCAGTTCCAGCCGCTGGTGCGGCGCTGTCAGGCCATGCGAGGAAACCTGGCTGCGATGTCGGGTACTGACCTGAAAAACCTGATCTACGACCTGTTCCCAGACGAGGTCGGCAACGCGCCCTTCCGGCAGGAGATCCGGCCATGACAAAGCCCGTGACCGCCCATCCCGACCGCGGGATCAGGATCGACTCCGTCAAGCTCGTCCACAACACCGCAGAGATCAACGAGTACGCCTTCGGAACCGGCGTGTTGAACATTCTCAGCGGGCCACGCAACAGCTCCAAGACCACCACGCTGAAGGTCATCGACTACTGCTTCGGCGACCGTGGCGGGATGATCGATGCTCTCGGTGCCGCCGTATCCGACGAGTACATCGAGGTCTCCACCGCGATACGGGTCAACGGCCACCCTCGCGTCCTGACCCGTCTCCTCCAGCACGGGCGCATGAACAAGGTGTACGTCGACGGAGACGAGCTGACCGACGCCGACTTCTCCGACTGGATCCTGCGCGAACTGGGCTGGCCCAACCTGCGCATACCCAAGGGCCTCCACCCGGCCACAGCCAGTGAACTGACGCCCCTGTCCTTCCGGAATCTGCTGCGCCACTTCTACCGCAACGAGGAATCCTGGACGACCTTCGCCAACAAGGAACAGGAATTCATCCGACGCGGCGTCATCAGCATGCTCCTCGGCTTCGCCCCCTCCCGCTACGACACCAAGGACTTCGCCGTCGCCCAGGCCAAGCGGCGCCTTGCCGTGGCCCAGGCAGTGGAGCGCGACGTGCAGGACAGCACCTTGCAGGCCGTCACCGCCATCTCTGAACGGCTCGGCATCCCCGTCGCCCGCACCCTCGACCAAGTAGCGGCCGCACGGGAAGAGGTCACTTCCCAACTCGACGGGGTTCGCCAACGACGTCACGAACTGACGCAGGAGATCAACAGCCTCTTGCAGGGAACGTCGACTACCGAGACGGCAGCCGGATATGACTCGTCCCTGACGGGCTTGTATGAAGACGTATCCAGGCGACTGCAACTCGCGGTGGACGAAGTCCTCGCGCTCGAACAACTCGCCAGCGAACACACCTACTCCACCCAGACGGTCACCTCCGAGGTAACCCGCATGGAACGCCTCATCGCCTCCGTGGGAATCTTCGACGCCCTCCCCGTACGGCTCTGTCCGGCGTGCGAGCAACGGGTCGACCCACACCGAGAACACGACGAAAGCGCCTGCTACCTGTGCTTCCAACCGGTCAGCGACGACCAGCGTCGCCGTCGGGCACAAGTGGAGATCCGGTCGCTCAAGTCGGAACTCGCCGACCTCGAAGACGTCACCGCCCGCACCGCGGTCGATCTGCACACGGCCCGCACCCGCCAAGCGGAGCTTCAAGACGAACAGACACGGCTCGCGCACCGCATCAATGAACAACGCGCCGCGCAGCTAGCTCCTTTCATGGCCACTCTCGAGAACCTGGCCGGCCAGATCGCCCAGCTCGAACAGAAGATGACAGCCTTTCCCGCTATCGAAGAAATCCTCCAACGCCGCTTGGTAGCCAGTCAGGCCGTTACCGCTGCACAACAGGCCGTCGACGCGCTCGACCAAGAGCCAGCCGCCGTTGCCGCGGCTTCGCTCACCTCTGTCGAACGATGCGCCGTGTTCGCCGAGCGCATGAACGAATTCCTTCACCGCTACCGTGAACGTGGCTGGGTCAAGGGCGCCATCACCATCAATGACAGTGACCTCACCTTTTACGTCGGCACCCGCCCCTGGGATCAAGCCCTTGGGGCAGAGACAAAGGTGCTCTTCTTCTTGGCCTACAGCTACGCCACTCTCTTCCTGGCATCTGACCTCGACGAAGAAACCGCTTTCCCCGGCCTGCTGCTCCTGGACAACCCATACCAGCAGGGCATCGGCAACACCGTGGTTGACGACGTCCTGCGAGACCTGGCAAACGCAGCTCAGGCCACGGGCACCCAGGTCATCAGCACCCAGGCCGTTCCGGTACCGCGGGACCCGGCGACCATTCAGGTAATCCGCATGCCCACGGAGTATGAAGCGCCGTAGGCAGACTTGCAGCAGTGTTGATGTCTTCGCGGTCGACCTGCCGGATACTCCCGGGTCCCGCGACGCCTCCGGCTGCGTTGACCGCGAGTTCCGGGCAGGATGCTCCGGCGCAGCCCTGCGACGCCGAAGCTTGCTGAACCGTGTGATAGCCCCCAGCGGTGCAGATCAGAGGAGATTCCTGATTGCCATTACCGAACGCGCAAAGAAGGGACCGCGCCGGGGAATGCCGACCGGAGCGGCGGCCTGGGGGCCGGCGAAGGCCACCAGCGGCCACCGGCTCCCTCAGCGCGGCGCCCGTCGACGGCCGACGCGAACTGGGCCCAGTTCGCACTTCACTCCCGGTCGGTGACTATATGACGGCGTATCCCCCGTGATCCACAACAAGATGATCTTTGAAGGACTCTAGCTTTCCCCCGGCGCGAGGTCTGCCAAAAGGGGCAGGTGTCCCGGCACCACATCGGCGATCTCTTCGGTCACCTGCTCCCACGGGCTCCAGCACAGCGCCTCGATCAGCACGAGGCGTCCCTGCGGGCAGGGGCCGAGCGACTGGGCGATCGCTGCGAGGGCTTTGCCGCGGTGCTCGGGCACGGCGAGGGCGTCAGCCAGGGCGCGGGCCGCCGTGCGGGCACCCACCCGGCAGAGCGCCTTGACTACGGTCGGCGTGGCCGCCTCGCGCAGGGCAGGGGTGCTGATCTCCTCCAGCAGCGCGGCGGCACGGGTGACGTCCCCCGTGGCTGCGGCGCCCGCCGCAAGGTGGCCGAGGGCGCGCTCGTCTCCTTGCCTGTCGACGATCAGCTCCGCTTCGGCCAGATCACCGGCGTCTACGAGCTTCTTCACCACACCGGTGAGGATCTCGTCGACCGCGTCTTCCGGCAGGCCACCCTCCAGCCCGAGTACCGCGTCGATATCGCCCGCCGCGAGGAGCGCATCGGCGGCGGCGTACGTGTCCCAGCGCCGACGGGAGGGGCTGTCAGCAGTGGCTGCCAGGCCGAGGATCTCCTGAGCGAGCTCTGCCGCTCCGTCTGGTTTCCCGGTGCGGCCGAATGCCTGGGCCACCCGTCGCAGGCCCTCGGTGCGCTCGGCGGGATCTGCCAGGGTCCGGCTCTCGTGGAGTACGCGGCGCAGGAGTTCGTACCCCTCAGCAGGGCGACCCGTCTGGTGCAGGCCCTCGGCCAGCTCCGCGAGATCGAGGATGCGTGCGTAACCGGCGGACGCGTCGGCGGCCTGTTCGGCGTGGTGGATGAGGCGGACCGCGTCGCCCGGCCGCCCGGACCGGCCAGCTACGACGGCCAGCTTGATGAGGGTGTGCACCCCGCGCCCACGAGCCCTCCGCGCCACGTCCGTCGCCCGCTTGACCACGGCGTGGGCGCGTTCCTCCTGGCCCGCTCGCAGCAGGAAGTCGGCGGTGTCAGTCGACAGCGTCATCCGCCAGTGGAGGTAGGGCACCTTGTCGGTGGCGTCGCGGGCTTGTCGGGCCAGGCGCAGCGTCTGCGCCGGGTCACGGGACTCTGCCGTCGTCCTGCCGGCGGCGTTGAGGACGCGCGCCCGGTAGATGGGTTCGGTGATCCGCTCGGCCAGGTCCAGGGCACGATCGAGGTCACCGGTTTCCGCGGCCGTGATGCCGATCTCGAGCAGGCCGTCCTCCGGATCGTTCAGGAAACGGCTGACCAGGTCGGTCGCCTGCTGGTGGTGCCCGGTCGCCTCCAGGCCCGCGGCGACGTGGGGGTAGACCCAGTCCACGCCGTCGGGGTCGTCGATGTCCGCTGCCAGCTGGGCCGACGTCAGGGCAAACTCGGCAGCCTGTTCGGCGAGCCCCGGTGCCGTGGACATCCCCCGGGCGAACAGGGCGAGGTACTGCGCACGCCGGACGGGGTCACCGGAGCCGGCCGAACGGAACACGACACGCTCCGCCAGCGCCAGGGCCCGGCGCTGCTCGCCGAGCCGGGAGAGCGCGGCGGTCAGCGAGGCGCCCAAGGCGCTCCGGGAGACGGTGTTGGGCACCGCCATGACCGCGTCGACGGCTTCCAGCGCCCAGGGAACCGCATCGGGGCCCGGGGCCCCGGCCTCCTCCTGAGCTTCCGTGACGTTCCTCGCCACCCCGGCCAGGGCCCCGACGGCGGCGACGAGAGCGTCCGCCCTGCGCTCCGGGCCGCTGATGCGGCGGGCCGGCTGTAGGGCTTCGGCGGGTCGGCCGGCGTCCGCCAGACCCTTGGCGATCGCTTCCAGGAAGCGGTCCCGGTCCTCGGTGCTGTCCGCTCCGTCGAGCAGGGTGGCCGCCTGATCCGGGCGCCCGGCGGCGGCCAGGGCGCCGGCGATGGCGCTCAGAGCGGCCACCCGATCCCATGCGTCGCGCCGCGATTCGGCCAGATGAACGGCGCGCGCCGGGTGCCCTAGCCGGGCCCACAGGGCGATCAGGCCGGAGGGGAGAGATGCCGTCCGATCGTGCAGCCCGTCCCGCGCGGCGGCGAGCCGCAGGGCCACGGACACGTCCTGATCGCCGCGGCGCAAGCCGTCCGCGAGCACCAGGTCGAACGCGGACGACACCGTACTGAGCGCCTCCAGGTCCGCCCCGGACGCCCGCCACAACCGCTCTTGCCACCCGGTGTCACAGGCCAGCGCCACCAGCCTGGCAGTGTCCCCCTGGTCATGCAGCAATTGGGTGTAGCCGCGCAGCAGGTACTCGGGCGTCTCCTCCGGCCATCCGGCGCTCCGGTAGGAGTCCGCCCACCGGTGCAGACGGCTGCGGTGGGCCGCCAGCTCCTGGTCCGTGACCAGTTCCGTCGCGCCGCGCCGGATCTCCTCGTGCGCGAAGAGAAAAACGGGCGGATCGGCGGACGCCCAGTGCCTGGAGCGCCGGCGGAAACTGCGGCCGTTCACCGCGGACAGCTCGCGCTCGACCAGCCGCGCCGGGCTCCCGGTCAGCTCCGCGAAGTCGTGCGCGCTCAGCCCGCCTCCGGCCGCGAGGGTCAGAGCGGCCAGGTCCCAGCCCAGTCCGCCGCCGTCTCGCAGTCGCAGCAGATCCCGCTCTGCATCCCAGCGCGCCGCGCGGGCGTGCGGGGACGGCTCCAGACGGTGGTCGATCCGCGTGGTGCGGAGGGGATGGTCTGCGGGCACGTCCCCCGGTATCGGCGGGTGCGGACGGCCGGCGACGAGGATCCGCATGCCGTGCGGGGGAACGCGTGGCAGCAGCGCCGCGATGCTGTGGCCGTCGGGACCGGCGGTCACGCCGCGGTCCTCGTCCAGCCCGTCCACCACGAGCACGAGTCGTCGGCCGCGCGCCGCGCACCCCTGTGCGGCGCGGTGCAGCGCGAGCAGCATCTGCTCGTCGCGCGTGGCGGGGGTGCTCAGCGGCTCCTCCTCGCGCAGCAAGGCGAACACCTGCCGCTGGACAACCGCGCAAAACGCCGCCGCGTCGTTCTGCGCGGCCATGCGGGAGGTGACGAAGAACGATACGACATCGACGCCGGGTGGAGGGTGCAGGACGAAGTGCGCCAGCAGGGCGGACTTTCCCGCCCATGCCGGGGCCACCCAGCGCCAGTAACTGCCGTCGGGACCGTCCGCGGGGACTTCGTGCGCGCAGAAGGCGGCCAGCTGGGCGAGTTCCCTCTCACGCCCCTGGAAATCGGCGGCGGCGAGGGCCTGTTCCACCTGCAGTAGATAGCCGGAGACGGCGGCGCGCCCCGCGAACACCTGCACGAAGCTGTCAATCATCACGCCACTGTTGGCGAAAGCCCCGGCTCCCTCGGCGGAGGATCCACCCGACTTACGCACCGCGGCGCGGCTGCGGAAGAACATCGGATGCGCCGCTAACCCTGCCCCCGGTAACCGGTATTCGCGCTGCCGCCGTCCGCCCGCGCGTCACCGGTCTCCCCGACGGAGACCACACCGTCGGACGGGGAGGCGACGGCACCCGTGTTGGCGTCCCCGCCGCCGGCGGCCGTGGCGCTCCCGGTACTGGACACCTGTACCGACGTGCTCCCGGACGGGGCCAGTAACGCGCAGACGCCGACCCCCAAGGCGGCCACGCCGACCACCGCGGAGACCACGCCAGCCACCTGGTTCGCCCGGTCCCAGCTCAGCAGCGACAGCGCACCGGCGAAGACCGCCAGGACCAGAACCGTCGTCACCAAGACGGCGCGCCGGTCGCCCCACACAGCCACCCTCACTGCCCCCCCTTACGCCCCGTCGAGGCGGAACCGCACCGAGTCCGGTATGGCCCACGCCGCATGCCGAGCCCCACCATACGGCCAGGCCAACATCACCATGCGGGAAAGCTCTGGAGGAGAGCCCTGGAGGGCAATGGCGCCCCGGACAACGTGTCCGCACGGCCCACCACAAGGCCGAGAGTGTCGGTCGGCGCTGGGAGACCCTGGGACTTCCAGCTGTATTA
>NZ_JBHVOC010000056.1:0-9126 GCF_044142145.1 Streptomyces sp. BK79 | reverse complement strand
CTATCAGATCCTTTCGGGCTCTGATTCCCCGTCAGAGGGGGTTGCCTTCCCGGCTGTTGGGCCGTTCCGACGTCTCAAACCTTAGCGGACTCTTTCGGCGATTCCCAATCGGGTCGATCGGCCGTCGCACTCCAATCGGAATTGGTTTCGGACACGCCGAAGCCATTCCCACTGGGAGTCGTGCTGGTGGTTTGGGTGCCGCTGACGCGGCGGGAGTGGTTACCGCAGAACCGTTACGGCCCCGTGGCAACCCGAAGAACCCTACGGATCCCGCAGGGGACTGTCAAGCGACCCTGTCAAGATCTTTAATCGAGGTCGCTGAGCCGGCCACCGGCGTCCGGCTGGGCGTGCTCCACCCTGCGCAGAAGGCGGGTGAGTACGTCACCGAGCGCGGTCCGGTCGTCCGGGGAGAGGTCCTGGAGCAGGTCCTCCTCGAAGACCGTGGCGAGGCGCATGGCCTCCAGCCACTTCTCGCGTCCCTCCGCCGTCAGCTCGACGATGACGCGGACCCGGTTGGACTCGTCGCGCTCCCGGGTGACCAGGCCCTCCGTCACCATGCGGTCGATGCGGTGGGTCATCGCGGCCGGAGTCAGTCCGAGCCGCTTCGCGAGGTCGCCGGGGCCCAGGCGGTAGGGGGCGCCGGACAGGACGAGCGCCTTCAGGACCTCCCAGTCGGTGTTGCTGATGCCGAGCTCGGCCGTCTGGCGGCCGTACGCGACGTTCATGCGGCGGTTGAGGCGGGAGAGAGCCGAGACGATCTTCTCGACCTGGGGGTCGAGGTCCTGGAACTCGCGCTGGTAGGCGGCGATCTGTTCTTCGAGTGTCGGCTCGCCGGCGCCGGAGGTGTCGCCCATGGCCGCAGTATGGCACGGAGCTCCTTTGCCTTGAAGTCCTTCACTATGTACTCTTTAGCTTCGAACTTTAGCTTCTAAGTCTTCAGCTCTAACGGCTGGAGCGATCGATCCAAGAGAGGGTGAACGTGACCAGGGCAAGGGGCGCCGCGATGCGCCGGATCCACGTGGGCAACGCACTCAGCGCGTTCGGGCTCGGCTTCACCGTCCCCTACCTGTACGTCTATGTGGCGCAGGTACGGGGACTGGGTTCGATGACGGCGGGTCTCGTGCTCGCCGTCTTCGCCGTGGCCGCGCTGATCGTGCTGCCGTTCGCCGGGCGGGCCATCGTCCGGCGGGGCCCGCTCCCGGTGCTGCTCGCCTCCCTGGTCACCGCCGCGCTCGGCGCGCTGAGCCTGGGCCTGTCGGCCTCGGCGACCACCGTGCTCCTGTCGGCCGCCGCGCTGGGTGCGGGACAGGCCGTGATGCAGCCGGCGCTCGCGACGATGATCGTGGACTGCTCGACCACGGAGACGCGGTCCCGGGCGTTCGCCACGCAGTTCTTCCTGCAGAACCTGGGGCTCGGCGTCGGCGGGCTCATCGGTGGCCACCTGGTCGACACCACGAGCGCGTCGTCCTTCACGCTGCTGTTCGCGATCGAGGCGGCGATGTTCCTGGTACTGGTCGCGGTGATGGCGACGGTGCGCGCGCCGCGTGCGCCGCGTATCGAGCAGGCCCCGGGGCAGTCGGGCGCGGGCAGCTGGAAGCAGCTGCTCGGCAACCGGGCCATGGTGCAGCTGTGCGTGCTGGGCTTCGTGCTCTTCTTCGCCTGCTACGGGCAGTTCGAGTCGGGCCTGAGCGCGTACGGCGTCGAGGCGGCCGGGATCTCCACGTCCGCGCTGGGGACCGCGCTGGCGGCCAACACGCTGATGATCGTCGTCGCTCAGTTCGCCGTGCTGAAGTTCGTGGAGCGGCGGAAGCGGTCGCGTGTCATCGCGGCCGTGGGGCTGATCTGGGCGGTGGCGTGGGCCGTCGCCGGGTACGCCGGGCTCGGGCACGGCAGCCAGACGATGGCGACGGCCGCGTTCATCTCGACGTACGCGCTGTTCGGGCTGGGTGAGGCCCTGCTGTCGCCGACGCTGGCGCCGCTGGTGGCGGATCTGGCGCCGACCGGGCTGGCCGGGCAGTACAACTCCGCCTTCGCGCTGGTGAAGCAGCTGGCGCTGGCCATCGGGCCGGCGGTGGGCGGGCCGCTCGGGGCCTCGCTGCACGCGCCGTACATCGTGATGTTCCTGCTGTTCTCGCTCGGCATCTCGGTGCTGGCGGTACGGCTGGGGCGGCAGCTCACGGACGTGCAGAACCAGCCGTCGCTCGCGCGGAGCCGGGTGGTCACCCGGCAGGGCGGGACGCCGGCCGACGCGGTGGCCGCCGAGGCCTGAGCGGGGGCCGGTGGCTCACTGCTTGGGCAGGACGAACTCGCACCACACCGCCTTGCCGCCCCCTGGGGTGCGTCTGGACCCCCAGGTGGAGGCGATCGTCGCGACGATCGCGATGCCCCGGCCCGACTCGTCCCCGGGCTCCGCGCGGCGGCGCCTGGGGAGGTGGTCGTCGCCGTCAGTGACCTCGATGATCAGGCGGCGGTCGGTACGGCGCAGCCGCAGCCGCATGGGGGGCGTGCCGTGCTGGAGGGAGTTGGCGACCAGTTCGCTGGTGGCCAGGACACCCAGGTCGTGCAGTTCGGTGGGGAAACGCCAGCTGGTCAGGACGCCGGAGGCGAAGGCACGCGCGCGGGGGGCCGCTTCCACGCCGCCGAGCAGCTCCAGGGCGGCGTTGCGGAACAGCTCGGCCTCGGCGCCCTTGCGGGCGGGGTGCTGGAGGACCAGGACGGCGACGTCGTCGTCGTGGTCCGGGGTGACGCCCGCCGAGCGGACCAGGCGGTCGCAGACGACCTGCGGGGTGCCGGTGGCGCCGGACAGGGCGCGCTCCAGGGCGGCGATGCCCTCGTCCAGGTCCTCGTTGCGGCGCTCCACCAGGCCGTCGGTGTAGAGGACGGCCGTGGAACCGGGGGACAGGGCGATCGAGCCGGACGAGTGGATCCAGCCGCCCGTGCCCAGCGGCGGGCCGGTCGGTTCGTCGGCGCGCTGGACGGTGCCCTTCTCGTCGCGGACCAGGATCGGCAGGTGCCCCGCGGAGGCGTAGACCAGCCGGCCCTCGTTCGGGTCGTGGATGGCGTAGACGCAGGTGGCGATCTGGTTGGCGTCGATCTCGGTGGCGAGGCCGTCGAGGAGCTGGAGCACCTCGTGCGGGGGCAGGTCGAGGCGGGCGTAGGCGCGGACCGCCGTACGGAGCTGGCCCATGACGGCCGCCGCGCGGACGCCTCTTCCCATGACGTCGCCGATGACCAGGGCGGTGCGGCCGCCGCCGAGGGTGATCACGTCGTACCAGTCGCCGCCGACCGCGGCCTCGGTGCCGCCGGGGTGGTAGGTGGCGGCGACGCGCAGGTCGTCGGGCTCCTCCAGTTCCTGCGGCAGCAGGGAGCGCTGGAGGGTGACGGCGGTCTCGCGCTGGCGGCGTTCGCTCGCGCGCAGGCGGGCCGCGGCCTCCGCGTGGTCGGTGACGTCGGTGGCGAACACCAGGACACCCCGGTCGCCCCGGTCGCCGCCGCTCCCGGTCTCGGTGACCGGCGTGCAGGTGAAGGTGTAGGAGCGGCCGTCGGGGGTCTTGCGGGACTTGAGGGTGCGGGGCCTGCCGCTGCGCTGGACCTGGTCCAGGAGGGGGAAGAGGCCGAGCGCGTCCAGCTCGGGGAGGGCGTCGCGGACGGGTTCGCCCAGGGGGCGGGTGCCGAAGGCGGTGACGTAGGCGTCGTTGACGTAGGCGAGGCGGTGGTCGGGGCCGTGGACCAGGGCGACGAGGGCCGGGACGCGGTCGAGGACGTCGCGTACGGGCAGGTCGTCGACGGCGGGCACGGGCGGCGCCTCGTCGGTCAGCTGCTCGGCGCGGGCGGCGGGTACGGAGCCGTCCGGCCGCCGGTCCGGGGAGAGGGGCGTGTCGGTCCGCGCTGCGGCGCGGCGCTGCGTTCCGGGGAGTCGGGCGCTCCAGCGCGTGAAGTTCACGAATCCTTGCCTCGTGTAGTTGTCGGCGGCCGAGTGCCGGAACGGGCCGGGATCGGCCGTTCCCGGAGCCGCGCGGAGACGAGCGGTGGCGCGCCCGCGGTGGTGGACCAGTCTGGCAGGGTGCCGGCCGGGCCGCCGTCCGTCAGACGCCGGACCGGGCCGGGGAGTTCCTGGGTCCGGTCAGGACTACCCCTTCGGGTTGCGCGGTGGTTCCTGAGAAGGCTTTCCACCGGCCGCGAGTTCGAACTCCGCTCGCGGATGTTCGAGTGAACCCAGGGAGACGATCTCCCGTTTGAAGAGTCCGGCGAGGGCCCATTCGGCCAGCACGCGCGCCTTGCGGTTGACGGTGGGGACGCGGCTGAGGTGGTAGGCGCGGTGCATGAACCACGCGGGGTAGCCCTTCAGCCTGCGCCCGTAGACGTGCGCGACGCCCTTGTGGAAGCCGAGGGAGGCGACGGAACCGGCGTACTTGTGCTCGTACGTCTCCAGGGGTTCGCCGCGCAGGGCGTGCGTGATGTTGTCGGCGAGGGTCCTGGCCTGGCGTACGGCGTGCTGGGCGTTGGGGGCGCACGGCCGGCCGCATTCCCGCGCGGTGACGTCGGGGACGGCGGCGGCGTCTCCCGCGGCCCAGGCGTGCGGGGTGCCGGTGACCGTGAGGTGGGGGGTGCAGGTGAGCCGGCCGCGCTCGTCGAGGGGCAGGTCGGTGGCGGCGAGGACCGGGTGGGGTTTGACGCCGGCCGTCCACACGACCGTACGGGTGGGGAAGCGGGAGCCGTCGCTGAGGACGGCGACGCGGTCGGCGCAGGACTCCAGGCGGGTGTCCAGGCGTACGTCGATGTTGCGGCGGCGCAGTTCGGTGACCGTGTAGCGGCCCAGTTCCTCGCCGACCTCGGGCAGGATGCGGTCGGATGCCTCGACGAGGATCCACTTCATGTCGTCCGGTGTGACGTTGTGGTAGTACCGCGCGGCGTAGCGGGCCATGTCCTCCAGTTCGCCGAGGGCCTCCACGCCCGCGTAGCCGCCGCCGACGAAGACGAAGGTGAGGGCGGCGTCCCGGATGGCGGGGTCGCGGGTGGAGGAGGCGATGTCCATCTGTTCGAGGACGTGGTTGCGCAGGCCGATGGCCTCCTCGACGGTCTTGAAGCCGACGCCGTGCTCGGCGAGGCCGGGGACCGGCAGGGTGCGCGAGACCGAGCCGGGGGCGAGGACCAGTTCGTCGTACGTCAGTCTGCGGACGCCCGCGCCCTCCTCGGTGGCGAGGGTGCTGACGGTGGCGGTGCGGGCCGCGTGGTCGATGGCGCGTGCCTCGCCGATGACGACGTCGCACTGGCCGAGGACGCGGCGCAGCGGCACCACGACGTGGCGCGGGGAGAGGGAGCCGGCCGCCGCCTCGGGGAGGAACGGCTGGTACGTCATGTAGGGGTCGGGCGTGACGACCGTGATGCCGGTTTCGCCCCGCCTGAGTTCGCCTCTGAGGTTCCGCTGCAGACGCAGGGCCGTGTACATCCCGACGTAGCCGCCGCCGACAACGAGAATGCGCGCACGTTCCTTCACCATCCCATGACGCACCCGGCGCTTGCGTTTGTCCACAGGCTCGTCGATTTGTGTGACCGGAACCCGCGGGGGCGCGGGCCGGGCCCGATCGCCGTGGCAGGTCGCGGTTGCGCAGGTCAGCAAGGGTGGGAGTGGGGGCGGAAAGCACCGCATACGGGGTGGGAAAGATCCGTACTCCGACCGGGGCCCGCTCCGTGCGGAACCTGCCCCTTCTGAATTGACTCCCGCTCAACTATGTTCTTTCCGACGGGGTGCAGGGGGATGTGCTCATCGGGTCCGCGACGGTCGGGGCCGCAGCACCGGGCGGGTTCCGCGCACTCCGGCTTTCAATGGCGGGGAGAGTCTCCGGGGGGAGACGTCATTACCGGGGGATTGTCGATGCATGTTCAGGACTCTCATTGGTCGTCCGCGTCCACGGTCACGCCGCAGGGCGCGATGAGCGCGGGTGGCGGACGCGCGGACGCGGGGCGCACCGCGCCGCTGCGGGTGGACGCCCAGCGCAATCTGGAGCACGTGCTGCGCGCGGCACGCGAGGTGTTCGGCGAGCTGGGGTACGGCGCGCCGATGGAGGACGTGGCGCGGCGGGCGCGGGTCGGTGTCGGCACGGTGTACCGGCGCTTTCCCAGCAAGGACGTCCTGGTGCGGCGGATAGCCGAGGAGGAGACGGCCCGGCTGACGGATCAGGCGCGGGCGGCGCTCGGGCAGGAGGACGAGCCGTGGTCGGCGCTGTCGCGCTTCCTGCGGACGTCGGTGGCCTCGGGGGCCGGCCGGCTGCTGCCGCCGCAGATACTGCGGGTCGGGGTGGCGGACGACGGTGGCGGGGTCGCCGAGGAGCCCCGGGTGCCGCAGCAGCGGATACAGCCGGGCTCGGGTGAGCTGCGGCTGGTGTCCGACGGGCTCGCGCCGGTCGGCCAGGCGGCCTCGGTGGCGCACGACGACGGGGCGGCGGAGCTGCTGGAGGTCGTGGGCCGGCTCGTGGAGCGGGCGCGAGCGGCGGGCGAGCTGCGGCCGGACGTGTCGGTGTCGGACGTCCTGCTGGTGATAGCGACGGCGGCTCCCTCGCTGCCGGACGCGGCACAGCAGGCGGCCGCCTCAGCCCGGCTCCTGGACATCCTGCTGGAGGGACTGCGGTCCCGGCCGGCGTGAGGCGGCGGGACGGTCGGGCAGGCCCTGCCGCCCTGTGGCCGGGCCTCTCGCTCGGCGCGCCCTCCGGCGCGGGGGCACCTTTTCCTCCCCCGAACGGCTGAGCGTTATGACCGGGCGGCGGCAAATCCCCTCGGACGAGTGACGGTCCGCCCTGGAGGGTCCTGACCAAAAACCGCTATGGCACGCTGACCCGGTGTTCGGACTGGGTGGGCAGGCGGCGGGGGCTTTCCGCGATGAGCGTTGACGGACGGGACGGGTCACTGGGTGACGGCGGCACCGGGGCCGGCGACCCGCCACAGGTGCCCGAGCAGGGCGGCGGGCCCGCCCGGGACCCGCGGGACGACGTGCCCGTGGACGGCTCCGGCGCGGGGCCCACGCGGGTCACCGGGACCGCGGAGGACACCGCATCCCTGGAGGGCGGGGTCCCGGCCCAGCGCGAGCGGCACGGGGGCAGCGTCCTGCCTCCGCCGCGCGAGCTGTGGGACGGGAGTGTCCTGCCGCCGCCCCGTGAGGTGCCGCCGTCCGACGCGGAGCTGATCGAGCGGATGCGCGCGGGTGACGACGGGGCCTACGAGGAGCTGTACCGCCGCCACGCGGACGCGGTCCGCCGGTACGCGCGCACCTGCTGCCGCGACGCCCACACCGCGGACGACCTCACCGCCGAGGTGTTCGCCCGCATGCTCCAGGCGGTGCGCGGCGGTTCGGGCCCGGAGCACGCCGTACGCGCCTACCTGCTCACCGCGGTCCGACGGGTCGCCGCCGGCTGGACCCGCTCGGCCGGACGGGAGCAACTGGTCGACGACTTCGCGGTGTTCGCGGCGCAGGCCGCGCAGGCCTCCCAGGCGGCGGACGACGACACCCTGGAACTGGGCGCCGACGTCCGGGCCATGCACGAGGCCGAGCAGTCGATGGCCCTGCGCGCCTTCCGTTCCCTGCCGGAGCGGTGGCAGGCCGTGCTGTGGCACACGGAGGTCGAGGACGAGTCGCCGAGTGAGGTGGCCATGCTCTTCGGGCTGGACGCCAACGGCACCCGGGTGCTCGCCAGCCGCGCCCGCGAGGGCCTGAAGCAGGCCTACCTCCAGGCCCACGTCAGCGAGGCCCTCGCCGCCGACGAGGAGTGCGCCCGCTACGCCGACCAGCTCGGTACGTACGCGCGCGGCAGGCTGCGGACCCGGGCGGAGCGGGGGCTGCGCAAGCACCTGGAGGAGTGCGCGAGGTGCCGGCTGGCCGCCAGCCAGATCGAGGAGGTCGCGAGCGGCATTCCCGCCGTGGTGCCGGTCGCGGTCATCGGCTGGTTCGGTGCCGCCGGGTACGCCAAGGCGGCGGGTCTCATCGCCTCGGGCGCCGGCGCGGCAGGTGCGGCGGCCGGATCAGGCGGCGGCGCGTCCGGCGGCGCGGCGGCCTCCGAAGGACTCGGCGCGCCGGTGAAGGCGGGCATAGCGGCCGGTGTGGTCGCCGTGGCCGCCGCGGCGGCCCTGGTCTTCGCCCTCGCCGGCGACGACACCCCCACCCGGAAACCCCCGAAGGCCGCCCCGCCCGCCTCCTCCCCGGTGGCCCAACCGGCCCCCGACACCCCCACCCCCACCCCACAGCCACCCCGCCCCCCGGCAGCCGCACCCGACCGCCCGACTCCCCCACCCAAACCGACCCCCAAACCATCCCCAACCCCCACCCCCACCCCAAAACCAACCCCACCCCCAAAACCAACCCCAACCCCGCCCCCCACCCCGACCCCAACCCCCAAGCCGCCACCACCACCCCCCACCCCGACCGTCTACCAGTGGAACGAGCTGGCGTACGACGTGAGCGGCGACGGCACCGGCCCCGAGATGCGGCTGACCGGCAGCAGCTGGGTGTGGCAACGCTCCGCCCTCTCCATCGGCGGCGAGCGGTACACGCACGGCGTCACGGTGAACGGCAGCTCCTCCGTCACCATCGACCTCAACCGCTCCTGCTCCTCCTACGACGCCCTGGTCGGCATCGACGACCTGACGATGAAACTGGGCAAGGTCCACTTCTCGGTGCACGCCGACGGCGTACGCCTGTGGAGTTCCGGGATGGTCAAGGGCGGCGACCCGGCGGTACCCGTGCACGTGGACATCTCGGGCCGCGAGAACATCACCCTCGTAGTCGAACCCCACAACCACCTCGACGGCGCGGCCCTGGCGAACTGGGCGGAGTCCCGCTTCACCTGCGCCTAGGGGAGACCGGACGGAAAGCCGCGTACGGCGGGAAGGGGACGGGCCGGGGGGTGTCCGCCCGCAGCGGTTGGCGCGTCAACACACAGCACTTCTGTGGCCAACCGATTCCGCGCCGTTCCGAGGACGGACACCCCCCCGCCCCGGCCCCCCCCCCCCCCCCCCCCCCCCCCCCCCCCCCCCCCCCCCCCCCCCCCCCCCCCCCCCCCCCCCCCCGCCCCCCCCCCCCCCCCCCCCCCCCCCCCCCCCCCCCCCCCCCCCCCCCCCCCCCCCCCCCCCCCCCCC
>NZ_JBHVOC010000055.1:0-11939 GCF_044142145.1 Streptomyces sp. BK79 | reverse complement strand
AAGCCGCCCGCCGTCGTCCCCCTCGTCTGCACGCTCATTCGCAGGCGTCGCCTCAAGACGGCGCGCTCTTGATCCTTTATGAACTCCAAAGGGCGCAGCTCGCTGGCCTTCCGGGCGGCATCGCTGTACCGCGACATAGCACGCACGCTGCCAGCCCTTTAGGGAAGCCGCAGGTCCCGCAGCTGTCGCCGGGAGGTGATGCTCAGCTTGCGGAAGATGCTGCGGAGGTGGGCCTCAATGGTGCGCGGGCTCAAGAACAGCTGTGCGCCGACCTCCCGGGAGGTCGCCCCGGTAGCTACCAGCCGGGCGATCGTCAGCTCCTGTGCGGTGAGCGCGTCCGAGGGCTGGGCGGTCCGGCTGCGTGGGTGCTCGCCGGTGGCGCGCAGCTCGCGGGCGGCGCGTGCGGCGAACGCTTCCGCACCCATGTCCGACAGCATCTGGTGGGCGGTGCGGAGCTGCTGGCGGGCGCCTTGGCGGCGGCCCTCGCGGCGTAGCCACTCGCCATAGACGAGATGAGCTCGGGCCAGCTGGGTGGCCACTCGGCAGTTTCGTAGCTGCTCGATCGCCTCGCGGTAGTACTCCTCGGCGGCCGGGCCGGTGCTGACCAATGCCCGTGAGCGCGCTGCCAGCCCGAGCCCCCACGGGGTGCCGCTGGCCAGCGCCCGTGAGCTGAGCTGGTCCAGCGCAGCGGTCGCACGCTCCGGCCGGCCGCCACGGCATGCCGCTTCAATGAGCTCGGAGTGGGCCAGGTTGCTGTGGGTCAGCTCGTCGGACTCGAAAGCCCGCGTCGCAGCGACCAGAGCCGCCGAGTAGTCGCCCAGACCGTTGTGCAGCACCGCCATGGCGTACTGCGCCAGGAAGTCCTCAGTTCGGCGCCCACGTCCAGCCGCTTCCCGGACCATGGTCGCGTGGATCTCGGTGGTCTCGTCCGAGCGGCCGCGCCAGGCAGCCAGGATGAGCTGGCCGTGGAGCACGGGCACAGTTCTGGTCGCGGCCGCGATCGCGGTCTGTTCGGCGGCCCGGGAGAAGTCACCAGAGAGCACCAGCATGACGGACTGGACGAGCAGTGCTGCCGGGAGCGTGGCCAGCGCGCCGGTTTCCCTGACCAGCCGGACATGACGAGCGGCCAGCGCGTGCACCATCTGGTCGTCGAAGAGCGACATCGCGGTCCGGCCGGCCAGCCACAGCCAGCGGCGGTCGTCGCTGTCGTTCACGGCATGATCGTCCCGCTCGTGACGATTGAAGGCGTCCAACGCCCGCCGCAGGCCGGGCACTCCTGCCGCGTAGCCCTGCGTGAACGTCGTCACCAGCCCGTCGAGCAACAGATCCACGGGCCTCGGCGTCTCCGGTGGTGCGGGCGCGGCCCGGGCTGCGTCGGCCACCGCACGCACGCCGCCGCCGGGTCCGCGGTCGCCAGTAACGATTGCCGCATCGAGCGCATCCAGGTAGGTCTCCCGGGACAGCGGCGGGTCCAGCGGGGCGAGGCTCTTGGCGGCGTCCAGCAGCATCCGCGGCCCCTCGCCGCCCCTTGCCCCGTGGAACGCGAGCCGAGCATGCAGCAGCTCTAGGCGGGCCTGCGCCACGGCGTCCAACGGCCCGGCCGCGGCGACTGTCAGCAGCTCCAGGGCTTCGGACGCACCTGCCTCGTGCTTGGCGTGCGCAGCTTCCAGGGCCCGTTCCGCCCGGACGGCCGGCCTGGGGGTCAGCTCGGCCGCACGCTTCAGGAACGCCGCCGCGGCGGCCAACCCGCCGCGGGCGCGGGCCCGTCCGGCCGAACGCTCCAGCTCCGCGGCGGCGTCCTCATCAGTGCCCACCACCGCCTGCGCGCGGTGCCAGGCACGCCGGTCCGGATCGACCTGCTGGTCGGTGACGGCGGCCAGCGCGCCGTGCGCCCGGCGCCGGTCGGTCGGTGTGGCCGCCCGGTAGACCGCCGAGCGCACCAGCGGGTGCCGGAACCGCACACGGAAGTCGAACTCCAGCAGCCCGGCGGCCTCCGCGGGCGCAGCCGCCTCGCGGGCGATCCCCAGCTCCGCGGCCGCGCGCCACAGCAACGCCGCGTCCCCGGTCGGCTCGGCCGCGGCAACCACCAGCAGCATCCGCGCGTCGGCAGGCAGGCTGTTCGCGCGGCGCCGAAAGCCGTCCTCGATCCGGCGCGGAACGCTCACCACGTCCGGCAACTCGAACCCGCCCGCGAACTGCACCGCCGGAGCACCCCGGGGTAGCTCCAACAACGCCAGCGGATTGCCGCGCGCCTCGGCTACGATCCGGTCGCGCACCACATCGTCCAGTGGTGCGCGGACCGCGGTGGCCAGCAGCGTCTGGGCATCGGAGGCCCCCAGCCCCGCCAGGCGCAGTTCCGGCAACCCGCTGAACGCCTCGACGTCGGTCACACCGGGATCGCGCAGCGCAAACACCATCACCACCCGCTCGGCCCCCACTCGCCGGGCCACGAAAGCCAGAACCTGCGCAGACGCCTGATCGAGCCACTGCGCATCATCGACCACACACAGCAACGGCCCGTTCTCGGCCAACAGGCTCAGCACCGCCAACCCCACCAGGAACCGGTCCGGCGCAGCACCCTCGCGCAGCCCGAACGCCACCCCGAGCGCGGCCTGCTGCGGCTCGGGCAGCTCGACCGCCCGCGCCAGGAACGGGGCGCACAACTGGTGCAGGCCCGCGAACGCGAACTCTGCCTCGGCCTCCACCCCGGCCGCGTCGTGAACCCCGAATCCCGCCGCCACGGCGGTCTCCCGCATGTGCTGCAGGAGGGCGGACTTGCCGATGCCGGCTTCCCCGCGCACCACCAACACTCCGCTGTCGCCGCCCTGCGCCTGAGCCAGCAGCTGCTCGAGCGCCGCCTGCTCGGCGCGCCGTCCCACGAGCATCGCCTGGTCCTCCCCTGGCGCCGACACGGCGTCTATCCGGTAATTGTCACCGACGCGAAGCGCGCGGGCAGCACCGGGTCGTCAGGATGCCAGCCTCCCCCGCGCCAGGGTCGGTGACGGGGTAAGGGATTTTTACCGACGCGGACCAGGCGCCTTCCCCGCGACTCTGAGAGCCCTCAGCAGAGCGACCGGGAAGGGAGCGACCACCGTGACCAGCATCGAGGTGTTCTTCCCCGCCGACGAGGAGTCCTCCCGCTACGGCAGCAGCGCGAGCGGGTCGCCGTCCACGCCCTGGCCCACCGGGAGCTGCACGGCGGTGGGGCGGGCTGTCGGAGGCCGATCGCCGGCGCCGGCTCACGCGCCCCTGACCACGCCGAAGACATTTGGGCCGACGACACGTCGGTCGACGACACCTGAAGGGAACAGCCGTGGCCTGGAGACCCCGCCAACTCGCCGAACTCGCCGGCACCACTGTGGGTGCGGTGCGGCACTACCCCGACGTCGGCCTGCTGGAGGAGCCGCCGCGGCGCGCCAACGCCACAACACGGCGACGAACCTGCCCCTCGACCTCCTCGGCGGACCGACCGCCGTGACCGCGTTCGCCTCCGGCCTGGATGACGCGACCACCCGTTTCGACCGCAACGAGCCACAGCTCAACGTCTCCACTGGCCCAGACGACGAGCGCGACACCACCACACCGGCCGCCATCGTCGAGAGCATGCGGGCGGTGCCCCTCGCTGGCGGCCTGCAGCCGGCCGGCCGCGAGCGGCTCACCACCTCGCTCGTCGCGAACACCACCGGCGACGCCACCATCCGGGCCGGCGTGCCAGCCGGGTGGCTAATCGGGGACAGGACCGGGACCGAAGCACAGGGCGAGCGCAACGACGTCGGGAGCGTGCTGCCCCCGGACCGCGCGCCGCTGGTCTCGCCGTCTACGCCGACCCGGACGACCCGGAGTCCACGGCCGGCAACGCCACCATCGCCGAGGCGACAACGATCGCGGTACGGCGGCTCGTCGGTCAATAGCAGGCAAACCACCCTCGGAAAGGAAAGATCATGGGACACGTAACCATCGGGTACGAGAACAGCACGCCGGTCGAGCTCTACTACGAGGACCAAGGCGCGGGTCAGCCCGTCGTCCTCATCCACGGCTACCCGCTCAACGGCCACAGCTGGGAGCGCCAGACGCGCGAGCTGCTCTCCGCCGGCTACCGCGTCATCACCTACGACCGCCGCGGCTTCGGCCGCTCGTCGAAAGTCGGCACCGGCTACGACTACGACACCTTCGCCGCCGACCTGAATGCCCTGCTGGGGACCCTGGACCTGCGCGATGTCGTCCTCATCGGGTTCTCGATGGGCACCGGCGAACTCGCCCGCTACATCGCTCGATACGGCCACCAGCGGGTCGCGAAGCTCGCCTTCCTGGCCTCCCTGGAGCCCTTCCTCGTCGCTCGGGACGACAACCCAGACGGCGTGCCCCAGGACGTCTTCGATGGCATCGAGGCCGCGGCCAAGGGCGACCGCTACGCCTGGTACGAGCAGTTCTTCTCCAACTTCTACAATCTCGACGAGAACCTGGGCAACCGCATCGGCCAGGAGGCGGTCACAGCCAGCTGGAACGTCGCCATCTCCAGCGCCCCCGCGGCCGCCCATGCCGTCGTCTCCTCGTGGATCGAGGACTTCCGCGCCGACGTCGAGGCCGTCCGGGCCAGCGGCACGCCGACCCTGATCCTGCACGGCACCGCCGATCGGATCCTCCCCATCGAAGTCACGGCCCACCGCTTCCGCCGGGCCCTGCCCGACGCGCAGTACGTGGAGATCGACGGCGCCCCGCACGGGCTGCTGTGGACTCACGCGGACGAGGTCAACGCCGCCCTGCTCGCCTTCCTGGGAGACCCACTCCCTAAGGGCGTCCGCCCCGGTTCGGAGGAGTCGCCATGACCACGGCCACCGGCGCCTCGCCGCGCGGCGCCGACCTCGGCGTGCGCCCGCGGCGAGCGCCTCGTCCATACGCTGCCCGTGCCGTGGCAGCGGTTCGGCGTGCTCGATGGGCAAGCTCGTCGCCGGCGATCGACGAACGGGTCCCGACCCTAACCGCGGCGGCGGGGCCATCGGTCAAGGTACTCGGGCCCGTGGTCTGCGGGCCTAGAAGCACCTGCGGCAGGCCGCTGAGCATGCTCACACCATTCACGGTCAGGTCGGCACCACTGAACGGGACCCGGCTCGGTGGGGTGGCACTGCCGCAGCAGGGGCCCGAGGATGCGCTCATCAGGATCCGAGCGGGGCTCACCGGCATCGCGCTCGTGCACGGGGTCGGCGTCCTTGTCGGGGCGTCGGACGATCCCGCCGGCCTCGGACGGTATGGCACGGACTTCTGGGGCCGGAAGATGGTCACGGCTGAGGGGACGCGATGAGGGCAACCGGTGCTCCGGCTCCGCTCGTCGGACGACAGGCAGAGATCGCTGCCGTGACCGAGGTGCTCGACCGAGCCCGCCGTGGCACGGGTGGCGCCCTGGTGCTCTGGGGTGAGCCGGGCATCGGCAAGACCGCACTTCTCGACCACGTCACCGCGGCGTCTCCCGATTTCGCCCCGCTGGCGGTACAGCCCGCACGGTGCGAGTCCGGGACCCCCTTCGCCGGCCTGGACACGCTGCTCCGGCCGGTCGAGCACCTGATCGCGACTCTTCCGGTGTCCCAGGCGTCAGCGTTGCGAGGCGTGCTCGCGGGCGAGGTCACCGGAGCGGGCCGGTCGCTCACCGCCGTGGCGGTCCTGTCCCTGCTGTCGGCGCTGGCAGTCGACCGCCCGCTACTGATCGTCGTGGACGACGCACACCGGCTCGACGCGGAGACCGAGTTCGTGCTCGGATTCGTCGCCCGGCGGGTGGGGACCGATCCGGTGGTGGTCCTGGTCGCCGGCCACGACGCGCCTGCCGGCGGATCGTGGGAGGGGGTCGATCCGCTCGCGGTGAGTCCTCTCGCTGACGACCACGCCGCCCAACTGGTCGCCGCCGCTCACCCCGGCCTCGACGGCCCCGAGGTCACCCGCGCGGTGAAAGCAGGTGGGGGCAACCCGCTGGCACTGCACGAGCTGCCTGTACCAATCGACGATCTTGCCGCCGGCACGGTGCCCGTGGGGCCCCGGCTGCGTACGGCCTTCGCCGAGCGCCTGCAGACCATGCCGACCCCGGCACGCGAGTTCGTCGTGCTCATGGCCGCGGCTCGTGCCGACGGTGATCAGCTCACGCTCGCACGGTCAGCACGTTCCCGCGCCGCCGAGGAGCCGGTCTGGGAGGAGACGATCCGGTCGGGTCTGCTCGCCGGGACGCCCGACCGGCCTGCGCTACGGCACCCGGTGGTCCGGGCCGCTGTCTACGCGAGCGCCTCCCCGTCTGAGCGCAGGAAGGCCCACCGGACCCTGGCCGCCGCGCTTCCCCCGGGCAGTCGCGGGCATGTCTGGCACCGGGCCGCGACCGTTCACGACGTCGACGAGGAGATCGCCGGGCTGCTCGAGCAGACGGTGCCCTCGGGCGCCGGCGCGGTACCGATCCTGCGGCGGGCCGCCGAGCTGTCCGCCGACCCGGCCGCTGCGACCCGCAGGCTCGCCGGCGCGGCCGTGGCCGCCTGGCACGGCGGCGACGCCACGATGGCGCGTCGGTTGCTGGCCGATGCCCGGAGCCTGACCGACGAGGTTCTGGCCACCCGCGCCAGCCGCGGCCTGCGCGGGGTACTCGAACTCGCCGAGGGGTCTCTGGAACGAGCCCACCGATCGATCAGTCGCGACATCGCCGCGTTCGATGATCCGCGCATGAGAGTGGAGCTCGGCGCCGCTGCCCTGCACGCGGGATGGTCCGCGGCCCGCGACGACCTCGTCGGCGAGACCCTCACTCGTCTCGCGGGGCTGTCGACCCCTGGGCTGCCTGAGGTCCTCCCGATCGTCCGGACGTGGTGGGGGCCAGCGACGGACCCGGCACGGGCAGCGTCGTCGGCAGAACTCGGTGACGTCATGGCGCACATCTCCCGGGTGGAGTCGCAGCTGCTCCCGGCGTCGCCGCTCGGACTGGTGTGGAGCCTCGACGAGCCACTCGCCGATGCTGTGCACGCCCTTGTCCGCAGGCACCGCCGTCACGCCGATGGCACCTCGCTTGCTGCGGCGCTGGCTCGGATCGCGCGACTCGACATCGCTGCGGGCCGGTGGGGCGCTGCGGAGGACGCCGCGGCCGAGGGGCTCGCGTCGGCCGAGCGGATCGGTGCCGAGCACATCGCTGCGGAGTGCCGGAACTGCCTCGGGTGGCTCGCCGCCGCCCGCGGTGACGGCCGCAGCGTCGACCATCTGACCGTTCGGACCCTGCAGCTGGCCGGGCCGCGCCGCGACCGTGCGGTCAGCGCCTCGGCCCACTGGAACCGTGGAATGGCCGCTCTGGCGGCCGGTCGCGCCGATGCTGCACTCGACCTGCTCGCCCGCTTGGACGAGCACGGGCACGAGGCAGCACATCCGATCGTCGCTCTGCTGGCAAGCCTGGACACGATCGAGGCCGCCGTGCACGCGCGGCGGCCGGAGATCGGCCAGCGCCGCGCCGAGGCGCTAGACGCCTGGGTACGGCGCACCGGCGCGCACTGGGCGAGATTCACAGCACACCTGGCACGCGCACTGCTGGACGAACCCGCCGCCGAACGGTCCTACCGGGCGGCGCTGGACATGCCCGGTGCGTCCCGGCGCCCGTTCGACCACGCACGGGCCCGGCTGCTCTACGGCGAGTGGTTGCGGCGACAGCGGCGGCGCCGAGACGCCCACCAGCAGCTCGACGCCGCTGCCGAGACGTTCCACGCACTGGGAGCGCACCCGATGCTCGAGCGGGCCCGGCGTGAGCAGCGTCTGATCATGGCACCCGCACGCCGTAACACTGCCGCCGGCACGGGCATGGCAACGCTGACGGCACAGGAACGCCGGGTGGCCCAGCTTGCCGCCGGCGATCTGACCAACCGGGAGATCGGGGCCCGTCTGCGGATCAGCGACCGCACCGTCGGGCATCACCTATCCAACGTGTTCGCCAAGCTGGGGCTCTGCTCACGGCGCGACTTGGCGGCCACCGGCATCTCCGGACGGAGATGATTCCGGCTCGGTCGCGACGCCTCACCGCCTACCGTGCACGAGCTCGTCAGAGGGCATCTGATCTATGTAGTTGGTAATTAGGGAGGACCTCCCCGGCCGGGTCGGTCGAACAGCGTGGGTCGCAGCTCGGGGGCGAGGTACCAGTCCCGCTGCCGCCAGCCCATCGCCGTCGGACCCAACGCGGGCAGCAGTGCCGCCCACGGCTCGGACGGCCCGGCGACGGGGTCGGCGTCACCGGCGACGACATACCCCGTGCCCTCGTCCAGCGAGACCGCCTCCGCGCCGATCGCGGCCAGCGCGCGGCCAGCGCGCGGCGCACCTCCGTCACCCGCCACCCGGTCCACCACTTGAGGTCGCCCTCGGTCGCCGGACCACACGCCGTCAGCCACCGGCGCAGCAACTCGGCCTGCGCCTCGCCCGGGTCCAACTCGGGGTGCCGGGGCGCCGGTGCCCAGCGGAACTGGCTGGACGTCCACGAGCCCAGCGGCCGGCCCCGCACCACCTTGCCCTCCACACCCAGCACCCTCAGCAGACGGGTGGAGACGGTGTGCACGCCCTCGTAGCTCTTCCCGGCCGCGTAGACGAACTGCTCCTTCAGGCGCGGCTCGTCGCGGGCCAGTTCGGCCGCCGTGGCCTGGCCGCGCCGGGCCAGCGCGGCCAGGGCCGACTCCTCGACCTCCGTCAGCCAGGCGGCGCCCGGAGCCGCGGCCTCCGCCATGCTCCTGAGCAGTCCGGACCGCTCCCGGGCGGCGACGGTGCGGCCGGTGGAGGCGTGCACGACCGCCGTCAGCTCCGTCGGGAACACGAACACGGTGTGCCGCATGCCGTGCATCCGGACCAACGACCCGTCGTCGTACAGCGCCCGCTCCGTCTCCTTCACGGTCTTCGCCGCGTCCGCCAGCCGCGCGCCCACGGCCAGATGCACCGTCGCCGGGTCGGTGCCGTCCAGCGCGACCAGTGATGCGGCGACCTTCTCCGGGCTCCCCGCCCGCGCGGCCCCCGCCAGCCGCTGACGCAGGGCCAGCCGGTGCCGCCGCTCGGCCGTCCCGATGTGCCGTCGTCCGTCGTCACCCATGCAGGCCCTCCGCCCGTCGTCCGTCCGCAGCGTGTTCGGCAGGTGCGCTTGGTGCGTGTGCTCGGTGACAGCGGGCCTCCCCCGAGGGCCGGCTAGGGCGTGCCGTCCGCCGACAGGCGCTGGGTGATCCGGTCGAACAGGTCCGTCAGCGGCTCCCCGATGTCCCGGCCGAACCCGGTGAGCCCGTACGTGACCTGCGGCGGCGTCGTCGGCTCGACCTTCCGCCAGACCAGGCCGTCCTCGACCAGGACGCGCAGGGTCTGGGCGAGCATCTTCTCGCTGATGCCCCGGATGCTCTCGCGCAGCTCGTAGAACCGTAGGTCGTTGCGCCGCAGGGCGATCAGCACCCAGATGCCCCACCTGCTGGTCACATGGTCGACCACGTCGCGCGCCAGGCAGTCGGTGTGAAACACGTCATACCGCTCGCCGGTCCCGACCCGTCTGCGTTGCATGCCTTCCGTCATGTCATGAACTTACCTCCAGGTATGCCCCTTACCAGAAGTTAGTCCTCGCTCCTAGCGTGCAGGTCCACAGAGGACATCCGAGAAGGAGCTGGACATGATCGTGGTGACCGGGGCGACCGGGAACATCGGGCGGCCGCTGACGCGGGCGCTGGCGGAGGCGGGCGAGCAGGTGACGGCGGTGTCGCGGCACCCGGCGGCGGTGCCGGACGGCGTCCGCCACCTGGTGGCCGACCTCGCCGACCCGGCAGGCCTGCGGCCCGCGCTGGCCGGGGCGAAGTCGCTGTTCCTGCTGCTCTCCGGCGATCTGCACGCGCTCGGCGCCCAACCGGCCGACATCGTCGCCGAGGCCGTGGACGGCGGGGTCCGCCGCATCGTCCTGCTCTCCACGCTCGGCGTGGTGACCAGGCCCTTCGGGGCGACGCGGATCGCGATGCGGGCGCTGGAGGACACCGTGCGGGAATCCGGCCTGGAGTGGGCCGTGCTGCGGCCCGGCGGGTTCGCCTCCAACGCCCTGTGGTGGGCCGAGTCCGTCCGTGCGCGACGGGTCGTCGCCGCGCCCTTCGGCGACGTCGGTGTGCCGGTCGTCGACCCCGCGGACATCGCCGAGGTGGCGGCGGCCTGTCTGCTGGAGGACCGCCACACCGGCGGCGCGTACGAGCTGACCGGCCCGGAGGTGATCACTCCGCGCGGGCAGACCGAGGCCCTCGCGGCAGCGCTCGGCACGCCCGTGGCCTTCCACGAGCTGACCCGCGACGAGGCCAGGGCCGCCATGGCCCAGAGCATGCCGGCCGAACTCGCCGACGACACCCTGGACATCCTCGGCAACCCGAGCCCGGCCGAGCTGCGCGTCAGCCCGGACGTCGAACGGGTCCTCGGGCGCGCCCCGCGCCCCTTCGCCGACTGGGCCGCCCGCAACGTCGCCGCGTTCCGCTGAGACCGGCCGCACCGGGGCGCCGTACCGGGGCCAGGCGCTAGAACACGTCGCGCAGGGTCTCCAGGAGGCGGGCGATGTTCGCCTCGTCGCGGCGGTAGTAGGTCCACTTGCCGCGTCGGGTGGCGACCACCAGCCCTGCCTGCCGCAGCATGGTGAGGTACTGGGAGGTGGTGGACTGCCCCAGGCCCATGCGCCGCTGGATGTCGGTCACGCAGACGCCGATCTCGACGTCCTCGGCCTTCTGGCCGGGGAAGCTCATGGGGTCCTTGAGCCACACCAGCATCTGGCGGCGGGCGGGGTTGGACAGGGCCCGGAATACGGACAGCAACTGCTCTTCCGAGAACACGGCGTGATCGTAACCCATTCTCATATTGACGATTCGCGATACGACGATTTATCTTCGCCGTATGTCCTCTTCGATGCGTGTGATGGAACTCGTCCGTTTCGGTGGTGCGGACACCGCGTTCGCGGCACGGGAACGGCCCATGCCCAGCCCTGGGCCCGGCCAGCTGCTGGTGAGGGTCATGGCCACCTCCGTGAATCCCCTGGACCTGCAGACCCGCCGCGGCGACTACCGCGACCAGGTGGCGCTGCCGGCGGTGATCGGCAACGACGTGTCCGGCGTGGTGGTCGAGACCGGCACGGGGGCGGGCGACTACCGGCCGGGCGACGAGGTCTGGTACTTGGCGCCGGTGTTCACCGGCCAGGGGACCTATGCCGAGTTCCACGTGGTCGACCAGGCCCTGGTCGCCCGCAAGCCCTCCCGCTTGTCGCATGTCGAGGCCGCCGGTCTCGCACTCGTGGGGGTGACGGCGTGGGAGGCGCTGGTCGAACGGGCCGGAGTGCGGGCCGGGGAGCGCGTCCTGGTGCACGGCGGCGCGGGCGGGGTCGGTTCGGTCGCCATCCAGGTCGCACGTGCGCTGCGGGCCGAGGTGGTCACCACCGCGCGGGCGCGGGATCACGACTTCGTCACCCGGCTGGGAGCGGACGTCACGATCGACTTCTCGGCCGGTGACTATGTGCCGCAGGTGCGGGCCCTGGGCGGGGTGGACGTCGTGCTGGACACGGTGGGCCGGGACACCCTCACCCGCAGTGCGCTGGCTCTGGCCGACCGAGGCCGCGTGGTGTCGATCGTGGACATTCCCGAGCCGCAGAACCTCCTCGCCGCTTGGGGCGTGAACGCGACCTACCATTTCCTCTTCGTCAGTCCCGGCCGGGCGAAACTGGAGGCCCTCGGCCGCTTGGTCGAGCAGGGCGAACTCCGGCCGGTGATCGGCGCCGTGCTGCCGCTGGCCGACGTCGCCCACGCCCACAGCGTCTTGGAAGGCGGCTCCGCCGACGAAGGACGCCAACGCCCGCGCGGCAAGATCGCTCTCGCCGTGCATCCCGTGGACGAGACCCCGCACGCGGCGGCGGCCCGGACCTGAGGAATGGGGCGTCTAGCGCACCCGTTGTCTCCTCGTATGAGCGA
>NZ_JBHVOC010000054.1:0-11960 GCF_044142145.1 Streptomyces sp. BK79 | reverse complement strand
GCGCCCTCGTCGGGCCGTATGAGGGCGCCCTTCGTGGTGCCGTGCGCGCCGATGCCGGCGCGGGGGAGGGCCGGTTACTGCGCGCCGGGGCGGACCAGACCGCTCTCGTACGCGTACACCGCGGCCTGTACCCGGTCGCGCAGACCCAGCTTGGTCAGCACATGACCCACGTGCGTCTTGACGGTGGTCTCGCTGACGAAGAGGTCGGCGGCGATCTCCGCGTTGGACAGACCGCGGGCGACCAGCTTCAGCACCTCCACCTCACGGTCCGTCAGCGTGTGCAGCGTGTCCGGCACGGGCTCGTCCCCGGAGGGCAGGTGCGTGGCGTACTTGTCCAGCAGCCGCCTGGTGATGCTCGGCGCGAGCATCGCCTCGCCGCCCGCCACCACGCGGATCGCCTGCACCAGTTCGTTGGCGGGGGCGTCCTTCAGCAGGAAGCCGCTGGCGCCCGCCTTCAGGGCCTCCACGACGTACTCGTCGAGGTCGAAGGTGGTCAGCACCAGCACCTTGGCCGGTCCGTCCCGCTCGGGCCCGGTGATCTGCCGGGTCGCCTCCACACCGTCCATCCGCGGCATGCGGATGTCCATCAGCACGACGTCGGGCTGCAGCGCCCGGACCTGGTCGAGTGCCTGGAGGCCGTCTCCGGCCTCGCCGACGACCGCGAGGTCCTGCTCCGCCTCCAGAATCATTCGGAAGCCCGTGCGCAGCAGCGGCTGGTCGTCGACCAGTAGGACGCGGATGGCCACGTAAGTCTCCTTCGCTAGTCCGGTCCCATTCTGCCCTGCTCGGTGCCGCCGGATTCGGCCGCCCTCACCGGCAGCGTCACCGGCAGCGGGTAGGGCGGGGGAGTACCGCCGAACTCAGGGCAGTGGGCCTGGTGGTCGCACCAGCCGCACAGCTTGGTGGGACGCGGCCGCCACTCACCCGTCTCGGTCGCCAGCCGGATGGCCTCCCACAGCGCCAGCAGCTTGCGCTCGACCCGCTCCAGGTCGGCGAGGACCGGGTCGTAGGTGAGCACGTCACCGCTGCCGAGGTAGACGAGCTGGAGGCGGCGCGGGACGACCTTCTTCAGCCGCCACACCACCAGCGCGTAGAACTTCATCTGGAACAGCGCGCCCTCCGCGTACTGGGGGCGGGGCGCCTTGCCCGTCTTGTAGTCGACGATCCGCACCTCGCCGGTGGGGGCCACGTCGACCCGGTCGATGATGCCGCGCAGCCGCAGCCCGGAATCCAGCTCCGTCTCGACGAACAGCTCCCGCTCGGCGGGCTCGAGCCGGCTCGGGTCCTCCAGGGTGAACCAGCGCTCGACGAGCCGCTCCGCCTCGGCGAGCCACTGGGCCAGCCGCTCGCCCTCCGGGTCGTCCGCGAACAGCTCGCCGACCTCGGGCCTGCTCTCGCGCAGCCGGTCCCACTGCCCCGGGACGAGCGCCTTGGCCCGCGGCGCGGTGCGCTCGGCCGCCGGGGCGTCGAAGAGCCGCTCCAGCACCGCGTGCACCAGCGTGCCCCGGGTCGCCGCCTCGCTCGGCTTCTCCGGCAGGCGGTCGATGACCCGGAACCGGTACAGCAGGGGGCACTGCATGAAGTCGCCGGCCCGGGAGGGGGAGAGCGAGGCGGGCGCCGCGGCCACGTGTGCGGGAGCGGGGGCGGATGCCGGGGTGGGCACGGGTGCGGGGGCGGTGGCCGTCGTGCCCACCGCCGCGTCGGGGTGGTCCGCCGCCGTCGCCGCCGGTCGGGCGGGGCCGCCGGTGCCCTCCGCGACATCCTCGATGCTCGTCTCCATGCCCACAGACCTTACGGCCCGCGACTGACAGCGCCCCAGCCCGCGGTGTGACCCGTGTGGCGGAAGGGAAGCACAGGGGTGCCGGGGCGGAACGGGCGGCGACGGACGCATACCATCGACACGAGACCCTTCCGCCCGTCAGGTGCGGGAGACGCTTCGAACGAGGGGACACCGTGGACGTGAGCGGCGGGAGCGGGCAGCCGCGGTCCGGCAACGACGAGTCGGCCGAGCCCCGGACGGGCTCCACGGCCCCGACCGCCGACGCCGGTCAGCCGCGACCCATGGATTCCGGCCCACCCGGGAAACGACCCGCCGACCGCCGCGACGCTACGGGCGACCCCTCCGGCGAACCGCCCCGGACACCGCCCGGGACCCCCGAGGACCAACCGCCGACGCCCGGCCCGGAGACGACGCCCGGCCCGGAGACACGGGAAGCCGGGGCACCGGACTCGCTGACGCAAAAGTCGGCGACGCAGAACTCGGGGGAGCCAACCTCGGGGGCGCCGGATTCGGGGACGCCGAGTCCTGGAACGCCGGGTGCCGAGGCGCCGGATCCCCGGACACCGGAATCCACGACGCCGCACACCGGAACGCCGGATCCCGACGCGCCGGATCCCGAGGCGCGGCGGGGGCACACGTCGGCGGGTGCGGGTGCGGGCGACCCGCGGACAGGTCAGCCCTCGCCCCCCGGTGACCAGCACTCCGCACCCACCCCCGCGCGGCCCGGTCGGAGCCCGTTCGACACCCACCCCGACCGGCCCCTGGCCGACGCCCGCGCCCACGGGCCCGCGCCGGGGCGTCCGCCGCAGCGGAAGCCGGAGCCCGGGGGCGGGCTGCTGATGGGCAGGCCCTTCGGCGTGCCCGTGTACGTCGCGCCCAGCTGGTTCCTGGTCGCCGCCCTGATCACCTGGGTGTTCGGCGGTCAGCTCGACCGCGTGCTGCCCGAGCTCGGCGCCGCCCGCTACCTGGTCTCCCTCTTCTTCGCGGTGGCCTTCTACGCCTCCGTCCTCGTCCACGAGCTGGCCCACACCGTCGCCGCCCTGCGCTTCAAGCTGCCCGTCCGCCGCATCCAGCTCCAGTTCTTCGGCGGCGTCTCCGAGATCGAGAAGGAGGCCGAGACCCCCGGACGGGAGTTCATGCTGGCCTTCGTCGGCCCCTTGCTCTCCCTCGTCCTCGCGGGCGTCTTCTACGCCGCCCTGCTGCCCGTCGAACCGGACTCGGTCCCCGGCGTCCTGCTGGCCGGGCTGATGATCTCCAACCTCCTCGTGGCCGCGTTCAACCTGCTGCCCGGCCTCCCGCTCGACGGCGGCCGGATGCTCCGCGCCGTCGTCTGGAAGATCACCGGGAAGCCGATGAGCGGCACCGTCGCCGCCGCCTGGATCGGCCGGGCGCTCGCCATCGCCGTACTGATCGGCCTGCCGCTGCTCACCCAGTCCCTCGGCTCCGGCGCCGCCGACGACGTCGGCATGGACACCGTCATGGACGCCCTCCTCGCGGCCATCCTCGCCGCGATCATCTGGACCGGCGCCGGGAACAGCCTGCGCATGGCCCGCCTGCGCGAGCACCTCCCGGAGCTGCGCGCCCGCGCCCTCACCCGGCGCGCCGTCCCCGTCCCGGCCGACACGCCGCTGTCCGAGGCGCTGCGCCGCGCCAACGCCTCCGGGGCCCGCGCCCTGGTCGTCGTCGACGCCGACGGCGTCCCCGTCTCCCTGGTCCGCGAGGCCGCCATCGTCGGCGTCCCCGAGCACCGCCGCCCCTGGGTCCCGGTCAGCGGCCTCGCCCAGGACCTCACCGACGGCATGCGCGTCTCGGCCGAGCTGTCCGGCGAGGAACTCCTGGACGCCCTGCGCGCCAACCCGGCCACCGAGTACCTGGTCGTCGAGGAGACCGGTGAGATCTACGGCGTCCTGTCCGCGGCCGACGTCGAGCGCGCCTTCGTCAAGGCGATGGCCCGCCCCTCCTGACCACCGCTCTCCCACAGCGGTGGTCGGCGGCTCCGCCCGGGACCGGTAGGCTGGTCACATGTCCGAACCGACCGGTGCCGCCCGCAGGCGCGGGCCCTTCAAGGTCGGGGACCAGGTTCAGCTGACCGACCCCAAGGGCCGCCACTACACGTTCACGCTCGAGGCCGGGAAGAACTTCCACACCCACAAGGGTTCCTTCCCCCACGACGAACTGATCGGCGCTCCCGAGGGCAGCGTTGTCCGCACCACCGGGAACGTCGCCTACCTCGCGCTGCGCCCCCTGCTCCCCGACTACGTCCTGTCCATGCCCCGCGGGGCAGCCGTCGTCTACCCGAAGGACGCGGGGCAGATCCTCGCCTTCGCCGACATCTTCCCCGGCGCGCGCGTCGTGGAGGCCGGCGTGGGCTCCGGCTCCCTCAGCAGCTTCCTGCTGCGCGCCATCGGCGACCAGGGCATGCTGCACTCCTACGAGCGCCGCGAGGACTTCGCCGACATCGCCCGGCAGAACGTGGAGCGCTACTTCGGCGGCCCGCACCCCGCCTGGCAGCTCACCGTCGGCGACCTCCAGGACAACCTGTCCGACACGGACGTCGACCGCGTCATCCTCGACATGCTCGCCCCGTGGGAGTGCCTGGACGTCGTCAAGAAGGCGCTCGTGCCCGGCGGCATCCTGTGCTGCTACGTGGCGACCACCACCCAGCTCGCGCGGACCGTCGAGTCCATCCGCGAGATCGGCTGCTTCAACGAGCCGACCTCCTGGGAGACGATGATCCGCAACTGGCACGTCGAGGGCCTGGCCGTCCGCCCGGACCACCGGATGATCGGCCACACCGGCTTCCTGCTCACCGCCCGCCGCCTCGCGGACGGCGTCGAGCCGCCCATGCGCCGCCGCCGCCCCGCCAAGGGCGCCTACGGCGAGGACTACGACGGCCCCAACGCCGGCGGAGGCTCCGGCCGCTGAGGCGGCCCGGTGCCGCGACAACGTGACGACGCCCCCCCCACGAGCGGGCCGAAACGCGGGAGGACGGCCGTTCACCGGAATCGGGCCGAGTACCCACCCCGCCGTTCCCCGGCACTGTGACGTGTGGCACGATGCTGGCCACCCCCCCCGCCGGCACAGCCCTCACAGGAGACACTCCTCGTGCAGCACCCCGCCGTTCCGGACCTGTCGCACACGCACACGCGCCCGATCCACTGGGTCGCCACCGCCACCGCTCTCGCCGGAGTGGTGGCCCTGTCCTCCGTCCTGCAGCCCGACGCCGCCACGGCGGCCCAGACCCCGGCTCCCGTCCCGAAGAGCGCCTCCGCCCCCGTCGCGCCGCCCGACCCCGCGGACGTCGCCTTCCCCCTGGAGTGCGGTCCCGTCGAGGCGGTGGTGCAGAGGAAGGCCTCCGGAGACCTCGACGGCGACGGACGCCCCGAGACGGTCGCCGCCGTGCACTGCGACGCCCCCATGGGCACCCCGCCCGACGCCGTGTACGTCGTCACGCGGCAGACCGAAGGCGGCAAGCCCCGGGTCGTGGCCACCCTGGTGAGCCCCGAGGAGCGCCGGACGGTGACCGCCCTGGCGGTGCGCGGCGGTGTCGTCCACACCACGCTGCTCGGCTACTCCTCGCCCGACGTGCCCAGTTGCTGCCCCGACGTCACGGACGACGTGAAGTGGCAGTGGAAGAACGGCGCGTTCGTCCGCGACACACCGTCCCAGGCCCGCGCCGTATGACCGGTGGACCTGTGACGGGTGGTGTGACACATCAGACAGCGGTCACGGAGCGTGCGGACGGGTCACAGTTCGGTCACTCTGTGTCCGGTCCGTAGACCTCGGTCCTGTCCGAAACACGACGTACGTGGATGCACTCGCCCGGACACTCCTTCGCGGAGTCGACCACGTCCGTGAGAAGCGGCAGCGGCACGGGCGTTGCCGCCCCGGGGGTCTGCAGAAGCTCGTCGTCGGCGCCCTTGACGTAGGCCAGACCGTCGATGTCCAGCTCGAACACCTCGGGCGCGTACTGCGCGCAGATGCCGTCGCCGGTACACAGGTCCTGGTCGATCCAGACCTCCAGGGCCTCGCTGTCGACTCCGGCCTCCTGCTGCACGCTCATCTCTCCTGCCGTTTCCTGCGCCGAGCCGCTCGGGAATCCGGCCAGCTCTGACGGGTGTTGAACGCTTCGAGCGTACCTCCGCCTGGGTTCCATCCACGTTCGGTGGGTATTTCCCTGGCGTGAGGGAGAGCGCAAGGGTGAAGATCGGACACACCCCGACAGTCTTTTGATCTAGGGGTTTCAATCGACACCCACCCAGGTAGGGTCTGGAAGCGTCCAGCTCCCCTTGGAGGAGGTGAGGACCGTGGCAGCCCACGACGACGACATGAACCGCGGCATCCGCCCGGGTCGAGGGTCCGAGGACCCGGCCGGGCAGGTGGCCTACCTTGAGCAGGAGATCGCCGTCCTGCGACGCAAGCTCGCCGAATCTCCGCGGCACACGAGAATTCTCGAAGAGCGGATCGTCGAACTGCAGACCAATCTGGCCGGCGTGTCCGCTCAGAACGAGCGACTCGCCGGCACGCTCCGCGAGGCCCGCGACCAGATCGTGGCCCTCAAGGAGGAGGTCGACCGGCTGGCTCAGCCACCGGCCGGCTTCGGCGTCTTCCTGCAGGCCAACGAGGACGGCACCGCCGACATCTTCACCGGCGGCCGCAAGCTGAGGGTGAACGTCAGCCCGAGCGTCGAGCTAGACGAGCTACGACGCGGCCAGGAAGTGATGCTCAACGAAGCTCTCAACGTGGTCGAGGCCATGGAGTACGAGAGCGTCGGCGACATCGTCACCCTCAAGGAGATCCTCGAGGACGGCGAGCGTGCCCTGGTACTCGGGCACACCGACGAGGAGAGGGTCGTACGGCTCGCCGAGCCGCTGCGGGGCATCACCATCCGCCCCGGCGACGCCCTCCTGCTCGAACCCCGCTCCGGCTACGTCTACGAGGTCGTGCCCAAGAGCGAGGTCGAGGAACTCGTCCTCGAAGAGGTCCCCGACATCGGCTACGAGCAGATCGGCGGCCTCGGCGGACAGATCGAGGCCATCCGCGACGCGGTCGAGCTCCCCTATCTCTACCCCGACCTGTTCCGGGAGCACGAGCTGCGTCCGCCCAAGGGCGTCCTGCTCTACGGGCCTCCCGGATGCGGCAAGACGCTCATCGCCAAGGCGGTCGCCAACTCGCTGGCCAAGAAGGTCGCCGAGGTGACCGGCCAGGCCGCCGGCAAGAGCTTCTTCCTCAACATCAAGGGTCCCGAGCTGCTGAACAAGTACGTCGGCGAGACCGAGCGGCAGATCCGCCTGGTCTTCCAGCGTGCTCGTGAGAAGGCCAGCGAGGGCACCCCCGTCATCGTCTTCTTCGACGAGATGGAGTCCCTCTTCCGCACCCGCGGCTCCGGTGTCAGCTCGGACGTGGAGAACACCATCGTCCCGCAGCTGCTCGCCGAGATCGACGGTGTGGAGGGCTTGCAGAACGTGGTGGTGATCGGCGCCTCCAACCGCGAGGACATGATCGACCCCGCCATTCTGCGGCCCGGCCGGCTCGACGTGAAGATCAAGATCGAGCGTCCGGACGCCGAGGCGGCCAAGGACATCTTCGGCAAGTACCTCACCGAGCGCCTCCCGCTCCACGTGGACGACCTCACGGAGCACGAGAAGGACAAGGCGGCCACCGTCCAGAGCATGATCCAGACGGCGGTGGAACACATGTACGCCGAATCCGAGGAGAACCGCTTCCTCGAGGTCACCTACGCCAATGGCGACAAGGAAGTCCTCTATTTCAAGGACTTCAATTCCGGTGCCATGATCGAGAACATCGTGGGCCGCGCCAAGAAGATGGCGATCAAGGACTTCCTCGAGAAGAACCAGAAGGGCCTTCGCGTCTCCCACCTCCTCCAGGCCTGCGTGGACGAGTTCAAGGAGAACGAGGACCTGCCCAACACCACCAACCCGGACGACTGGGCCCGCATCTCCGGAAAGAAGGGCGAGCGGATCGTGTACATCCGTACGCTCGTCACCGGAAAGCAGGGCGCGGACACCGGACGCTCCATCGACACGGTGGCGAACACCGGTCAGTACCTGTAAAAGGCGGGGCGGCTGCGGGTGCCCTCAGCGGGTACCCGCAGCCGACTGTTTTCCGGAGCCCCGACTGGAGCAAGGCAATGCCGCAAATGATCTCCCCACCAGCGCAAAGGCGTTCTAGGCTCTTCCATACCGCCGAGTCGCGCAGTGCGGGGACGGGTACCGCATACGCATCGGAGCGCCAGCGGTACTTGAGCGGCGCCCAGGACGGGCGCCGCCGGGCAAGGAGGGCCGCATGACCGTACGGCGAGTAATGGGCATCGAGACGGAGTACGGGATCTCCGTCCCCGGCCACCCGAACGCCAATGCCATGCTCACCTCGTCCCAGATCGTCAACGCCTACGCGGCGGCGATGCACCGGGCCCGCCGGGCCCGCTGGGACTTCGAGGAGGAGAACCCGCTGCGGGACGCGCGGGGCTTCGACCTCGCCCGTGAGGCCGCCGACTCCAGCCAGCTCACCGACGAGGACATCGGCCTGGCCAACGTGATCCTCACCAACGGAGCACGGCTCTACGTCGACCACGCCCACCCCGAGTACAGCGCTCCGGAGGTCACCAACCCGCGGGACGCCGTGCTGTGGGACAAGGCCGGCGAGCGGATCATGGCCGAGGCCGCCGAGCGGGCCGCCCAGCTGCCCGGTGCCCAGCCGATCCACCTCTACAAGAACAACACCGACAACAAGGGCGCCTCCTACGGCACGCACGAGAACTACCTGATGAAGCGGGAGACCGCCTTCTCGGACATCGTGCGCCACCTGACGCCCTTCTTCGTCTCCCGCCAGGTCTTCACCGGCGCCGGCCGCGTCGGCATCGGCCAGGACGGCCACGAGCACGGCTTCCAGCTCAGCCAGCGCGCGGACTACTTCGAGGTCGAGGTGGGCCTGGAGACGACGCTGAAGCGGCCCATCATCAACACGCGCGACGAACCGCACGCGGACGCCGAGAAGTACCGGCGCCTCCACGTGATCATCGGCGACGCGAACCTGTCCGAGATCTCCACGTACCTGAAGCTGGGCACGACGGCCCTGGTCCTGTCCATGATCGAGGACGGGTTCATCGCGGTCGACCTGGCCGTGGACCAGCCCGTGCGCACCCTGCACCAGGTCTCGCACGACCCGACGCTCAAGCGCCTGGTCACGCTGCGCAGCGGACGGACGCTCACCGCGGTGCAGCTCCAGATGGAGTACTACGAGCTGGCCCGCAAGTACGTGGAGGAGCGCTACGGCGCCGACGTCGACGACCAGACCAAGGACGTCCTGGGCCGCTGGGAGGACACCCTCAACCGGCTGGAGAACGACCCGATGAGCCTGGCCGGCGAGCTGGACTGGGTGGCCAAGCGGGAGCTGATGGAGGGCTACCGGCGCCGGGACGACCTGGACTGGGACGCGGCCCGGCTGCACCTCGTGGACCTCCAGTACGCCGACGTACGGCCCGACAAGGGCCTCTACAACCGCCTGGTCGAGCGCGGCCGCGTCAAGCGGCTCCTGGACGAGACGGAGGTCGAGCGGGCCCGTACGAAGCCGCCGGAGGACACCCGCGCCTACTTCCGCGGGCGCTGCCTGGAGCAGTACGCGGACGACGTGGCCGCGGCCTCCTGGGACTCGGTGATCTTCGATCTGCCGGGCCGGGACTCGCTCCAGCGGGTCCCAACCCTGGAACCGCTTCGCGGAACGCGTAATCACGTCAAGGAGCTCCTGGACCGCTGCCGCACCGCGGAAGACCTGGTCAAGGTCCTTTCCGGCAGCTGACGGGGCCGAGCGGGTACACGGGAGGAGACCGCCGGGCAGGGTGGAAAGCCACCTGGTCCGGGAACCATCGAGATGGTCCTCGTACGTTGGGAAACTGCGGGGCCGATGTCGGACCCGGCTTGTAGGGTCTGATCTTGACCGAGCAACTGTGTCGGGCGAACCGAGCGGGGTGAGGGTTATGGCGACCAAGGACACCGGCGGCGGGCAGCAGAAGGCCACGCGTTCCACCGAGGAGGTCGAGGAGCAGGCGCAGGACGCGCAGGCTTCCGAGGACCTCAAGGAGCGCCAGGAGAAGCTGAACGACGACGTGGACTCCGTCCTGGACGAGATCGACGACGTCCTCGAGGAGAACGCGGAGGACTTCGTTCGGTCCTTCGTGCAGAAGGGTGGCCAGTAGGCCGGCACGGGGCCTGCTTCTCCCACGCCTCCCGGGCCCGGTCCTGGGCCCCACGAGGGGCGGACGAGCAGAGCGTGAGACGTCGCGCGCGGTGCGGTGAAAGCCGTGCCGCGCGCGGCCCGAGGCGGGGGCCGGGATGTTCGTCGCGCGGTTCCCGCCGAGTATGTGGATCACCGCCGTCAGGCGGGTAGGGTCCGTGGCATAGCTGTCGCATACGTGGAAGGAATCGCGTGGAAGCCAACACTCGTAGCACCGGGCGTCTACCGGCTGCCTTCCTGACGCCCGGGTCCTCCTCCTTCATGGACTTCCTCGGTGAGCACCAGCCCGAGCTGCTCCCGGGCAACAGGCAGCTGCCGCCGGTGCAGGGCGTCGTCGAGGCACCGCACGGCACGACGATCGTGGCGGTCACGTTCCCCGGTGGTGTGGTCCTCGCCGGTGACCGGCGGGCCACGATGGGCAACATGATCGCCCAGCGGGACATCGAGAAGGTCTTCCCGGCCGACGAGTACTCGGCGGTGGGCATCGCCGGTACGGCGGGCCTGGCCGTGGAGATGGTGAAGCTGTTCCAGCTGGAGCTGGAGCACTTCGAGAAGGTCGAGGGCGCCCAGCTCTCCCTGGAGGGCAAGGCGAACCGCCTGTCCACGATGATCCGGTCCAACCTCGGCATGGCGATGCAGGGGCTGGCCGTGGTGCCGCTCTTCGCCGGGTACGACGTGGACCGGGGCAAGGGCCGCATCTTCTCGTACGACGTGACGGGCGGGCGGTCCGAGGAGCAGAACTTCGCGACCACCGGGTCGGGATCGATCTTCGCCCGCGGCGCGATGAAGAAGCTCTACCGCGAGGACCTCACCGAGGAGCAGGCCACGACGCTCGTGGTGCAGGCGCTGTACGACGCGGCAGACGACGACTCGGCGACCGGTGGTCCCGATGTCGCCCGCCGGATCTACCCGATCATCACTGTGATCACCGAGGACGGCTTCCGCCGGCTCAGCGAGGACGAGGGCTCGGCGCTCGCCCGCGCGGTGCTGGAGCGGCGGCTCGAGCACCCCGACGGCCCGCGGGCCGCGTTGCTGTAGGGGGCGCGCCCGGCCGTGTTGTCAGGTGGTTCAGTGACTTCTCCAGAAAGGGACGGATAACCGGTGTCGACGCCGTTCTATGTCTCACCCCAGCAGGCGATGGCCGACCGGGCGGAATACGCCCGCAAGGGCATCGCCCGTGGTCGCAGCCTGGTCGTGCTGCAGTACGCCGACGGCATCGTCTTCGTCGGCGAGAACCCGTCCCGCGCGCTGCACAAGTTCAGCGAGATCTACGACCGGATCGGCTTCGCGGCCGCCGGCAAGTACAACGAGTACGAGAACCTGCGGATCGGCGGCGTGCGCTACGCCGACCTGCGTGGTTACACCTACGACCGGGACGACGTGACGGCCCGGGGCCTGGCGAACGTCTACGCCCAGACGCTGGGCACGATCTTCTCCAGCCAGGCCGAGAAGCCGTACGAGGTGGAGCTGGTCGTCGCCGAGGTCGGTGACAGTCCCGAGAGCGACCAGATCTACCGGCTGCCGCACGACGGCTCGATCGTGGACGAGCACGGCTCGGTCGCGGTCGGGGGCAACGCCGAGCAGATCAGCGGGTACCTGGACCAGCGGCACCGGGACGGCATGACGCTGGCCGAGGCGCTGAAGCTGGCCGTCCAGGCGCTCTCCCGCGACACCAACGGCAGCGAGCGGGAGATCCCGGCGGAGCGGCTGGAGGTCGCGGTGCTGGACCGTACGCGGCCGCAGAAGCGGAAGTTCAAGCGGATCGTCGGCGGTCAGCTGTCGCGGCTGCTCGACGCCGGCTCGACGGGTGAGATGACCCCGGAGGACGACGGCGAGGACGAGGCCGGGACCGAGTAGCGGCGGCCGGGGGGGGGGGGGGGGGGGGGGGGGGGGGGGGGGGGCCCCCCCCCCCCCCCCCCCCCCCGCG
>NZ_JBHVOC010000053.1:0-12668 GCF_044142145.1 Streptomyces sp. BK79 | reverse complement strand
GCTGGACGCGATTCCCCGCATCCGCGGCCTGGTGGGCAGGCCACGTCACCGACCACGGCGGCTGTTCGCCGACCGCGGCTACGACTACGCCAAGTACCGACGGCTCCTCCGCGCTCGCGGCATCACGCCGAAGATCGCCCGCAAGGGCACCGCCCACGGATCCGGCCTGGGCAAGACCCGCTGGGTCGTCGAGCGTACCTTCGCCTGGCTCCACCAGTTCAAACGCCTGCGGACCCGCTACGAGATACGAGCCGACCTCCACCTCGGACTGCTCCAACTCGCCTGCAGCATCATCTGCTTGAGACGACTCCGCACCTCATTCTGAAATGATCAGTTAGCCGCCTGCACCCCTGCTGAGGCCGTCTCGGGCGCCTGCGGTGCGGTGGCTTCGTCCGCATCCTGGCCGCCGGAATCGTCGACCGATGCCCCGGCATCCTGCCCGCCGGCGGACTCCTGTTCCTGGAAGCGGTCGACGAAGTCGGCCATGTCGTCGCCGGTGACGGGCAAGCCGGCCTCCCCCGTGATGGCGTCCCGCTGGTAGACAAAGGTCGCCAGGGCGTCGGCGTCCGGGAAGGCGCCGTACTCATCGGCGTAGGCGCGCCAGGCGCTGTGGAAGTAGTCGTACCAGTCGACGGATTCATCGGCCGGCTCCGGCTCATCGGAGACCTACGGCTCCCCGGCCGGCGCCGCGTAGCGCTGTCGCAGAGCCAGGAGAAGGGGCTGTACTTGCTCTTCGGCGAGGTGGCGGCCGGCCGCCATCAGCGGGCTTGCGCCCGACCGATTCCGGCGGCGCGGGTCAGGGCTTCCAGGTGCGCAGGCAGGAAGCAATGCGGGCGGCGGTGCAGCGGGAATTGTTCAGTTCGTGGGCGAGTGCAGTGAGCTGCTCGGTGGCCGGTGCGCGGGAGGTGTTCGTCGTTCCAGATCTCAACTGCACGCTCGTCGATCACGCCGGGACACTGCCCAGACCGTTGCCACTATCAGCCGCGGCTGCACACGATCGGAGGGCGGTCCGGGAAAGAGAACACGGGCCGGAACCCGGCCCACTACACTCACCCAAACCACCCCTGAACAGGGAAAACGTCAGAGTGCTGCTGGAGTACTAAGCATGTGAATGACACGGTGCGTCGGGGACCTACGAGTCCGGGGCAGTCGGGGACTGACACTGCACTCGGCCGAGCACCCTCACAGCACGATAGAACATGCGCGGTATTAGTAGGATAAAGACCAACATCATACCCCATGACTATGGCTGTTTAGCTACACCGATAATGAACCATGGTAGACCGCTCCGGGAATTCAAAGTTTGAGTCGACATACTCTTCAACGTCACAAACAAGCAAAAGCTCATACACAGAGGTTTCACAAAGCCGTTTGAAGACATATCGAGCAAGCTCCTCCGAGTTAGACCAACGAGCAGACTGTTGCCGGAAGTGGACATCAACCAGGAGGCGATGCCTTTCGAATACTGGCCAGACCCATGTGCCACCAGGCGGCAACAGCATCACTGTAACGACCGCCGAATCCGTCCTAACTTGGTAGTTCTCATCAACTTTCACGGCATCTGACGCTTCAAGCGCGACTGCCACATCGTTGGCAAGCCGCGATTGCCATACCGCGCCTACCGCTCCCTCGAATGGCGCGGCATAGATTTCGAAATCTCTCATACCTTCCCCACGAGCTTGAGGACCGCAAGCCGCACGCCTCATGCACGGCCAACAGTTGCATAACTTGACGCCTATTTCACTACACAGGTTGGCGCTGCCATAGCACTACTGTCGCGCCGACCACGAGGATCCAAGCTTTATCTATCTGCTATTTTTCGATCTTCCTCCACCGCGCTCGGCGCGAGAAACGTGTTTAACCGTAATACACCTGTTCATACCAGCTCCATGGCATCATGTAGTTTCCTTCTTCACCACCGATTGCCCATACCGCTTGAAATGCAGGTCCACCGGCAAAAGATCGCACTTGACCATTCACGGCGTTCGAGACCGTATCTTTCCCCAATCCGGTACCTCTAACGTCCAGGTATACCGCTTCCACCCTCTGTTGATGCGCCTTCTTGAGTCGAACTTGGACCGCGTTCCGGGAGGTCGGAGATTTGAACTCGGACCGCTTCCCGTTGACATACGCATCACCGCGCTTATCGGTGTCATCTCTCGACTTGACAGTCCCCCCTTTCAGAGCCAGGTAAAGAGCGATTCCATACTCTTTCTCAGAGAAACCGAAGCCGTTGTTCTCTCTTCGCGTCCCCTCGTCCGCCCAGGATTCATCGATTGCGTGCACAGCATCTTCCACCCTCTGCCACAGGTCGTGCTCGTGAAGCTCTTCCCTTGCGTTGCAGGTCGCTCTGAAGCCTTCCATGCGACCCATACATGTGAACATTACACTGTCCCCCATGGCGTCGATTTCGTCCGCAATCCCAAAGGCGCCTTGCCGTATGTGAATAAGCCGGAAGTCCGCGAGTTTTTTAGCCAGACTAGGGTCTCCGATATTTTTCTCGTCTGCCCAATTTCCAGAATCTGCGCTTCCGCCGCCACTACCACCCGATTTCTTGCCGCTTCCGCTTCCGCTTCCGCTTCCGCTTCCAGTGTCACCGTGGTAGACGTTGGGGTCTCTATTCGTAGGGTTCTGTCCATAGCCGTCACAGACATCTTTAGGGCAGAGACCTGTCGGGTCGCTCACGCTGACAGGACTGTTCTTGGCGTAGGAGTAGCCGTTCATCTGCAGCGGGTCGGTGATGTCCAGCAGCGGGTCTGCGCTGATGAAGCGGCCGTTGGCCTGGTCGTACTCGCGTGCGCCGATATGTGTCAGTCCGGTGGCGGTGTCGTCGATGCCGACGCCGAGGTAGCTGCGCCTGTCCGGCCAGGAGGCCGGCTTGGGGCCGCGGGCTTCGCCGAAGGGCTTGAAGGCTCGCCTGGTCACCGGCTGGTTGGCGGCCATCTGGATGGTGGTGTTGGCGGTACCAAGATGGTCGGCGAGTTGGATGTTGCGGGTGTGGCCGGTGCTGGTGCCGTTTGAGGTGCGGACGACGGTCGGGGCGCCGGGGTGGGCGTAGTTCCGGGTTGCCTTGGTGATCTTTCCGGTGGTGTCGGTGGTGAGTTCGCCGCCGGGGAGGTAGAGAGTGGAGCCCTCGCTGGAGTTCTCGAGAAGGCGTTGACCGCCCCTGTCGTAGGTGTAGTTGACGGTGATGGCACCGGTGGTCACGGTGGCCGGCTTGTTCTCGCTGTTCCAGGTGAGGCTCTGGGTGTCGCTGGCGAGGTCGCGCTTGATGGTGTTGCCGGCCAGATCGTAGGTGTAGGCGCTGCCGGAGCCAGCGGGGGTGGTGGAGACCCAGGCGAGGGTGTGGGGCTGGGTGGTGACCGGTCCGGTTGCGCCGTTTCCGCCGATGGTGCCGTAGCCGGAGCGGTAGGTGATGTTCTTGGTGGGATCGGTGACGTTGTGCTCGGTGAGAGTGGAGCGGTTGCCGAGCCAGTCGTAGGTGAGGGCCTGGCGGTAGGCGGAGGTGGAGGTTGCCACTGTGCCAGTGGCCGGGGCGGTTGCCGCGAGCGTGCTGGTCAGCGAGGCGTCCGGGCTGGAGGTGTCGGTAGCTGCGTTCGGGGCGTCGGCGATGGGGCCGGATGAGTCGGCGTAGTCGGTGCGGTAGCCGAAGGTGGCGCCGTTGGCGGTCTTACAGCCGTTGCCTGTGCCGGTGGGGGTGATGTTGGAGGTCCAGGCGTGGACGAGTTCACCGAGGGCGTCGTAGGTGTAGCACTGTGTGTCCCAGGTGGAGCCTGTGGCTTCGCTGAGCTTGCGGGCGTTCGATGTGATGGTGCCGGAGGCGTCGTACGAGTAGTAGCTGTCGGTGATGCGGTGGGGAGAAGCGGTCTCGCGGTCGGCGACGGTGCGCTGGAGGCGTCCGGTGTGCGGGTCGATGAAGTTGGTGGTCCACACGCGGTAGGGCTGGGATCCGGAGACGGTGCGCAGGACTTCGCCGAACGGGGAGTAGGTGACGTCGGCGGTGTACCAGCTGGAGCCGGCTGTGGACTCGGGCAGGCCGTCCTCGTTGTAGCGGGTGATGACCTTTTCGGAGGAGATGCCGCCCTTGGCTGGGTAGGTCACCGAGAGGGGTTTGCCTGTGGGGGTGTAGCTGTAGGTGTAGCTGTAGGTGCCTGAGAGTCCGGTGGTCTTGGGGTTGGCGGGGATGGTGATGTCCCGGCCGGTGGGCTGGTAGTCGGTGGTGTAGCCGGTGATCTTGTCGGCGTAGTCGCCGTCTGCGGTGTGGCGGGTGGAGGCGACCGGCTTGCCGAGGGCGCCGGCGGCGTCGAAGGTGAAAGTCTTGATCGGGTTGGCCGTGGCTGAGCCCTCGCGGACGGCGGTCACTCGCCCGAAGGCGTCGTAGGCCGTGTGCAGGGACTTGCCGTTGGCGTCGACGGTGGTGAGGGGTCGGTCGGCGCCGTCGTAGGCGGTTGTCTTGGTGGTGCCGGTGTCCGGGTCGGTGGCCTCCATGAGGCGGCCGCGGACGTCGTACTTGTACGTCCACTTGTTGCCGGCCGGGTCGGTGACTTCGGAGCGGTTGCCTCGGACGTCGTAGGCGTAGCGTGTCGCTCGGGTGGTCGACTGCGCGGCGTCGGTGTAGTGCTCGATCTCGGTGACCCGGCCGAGGGTGTCGGTGGTGGTCCAGGTTGCCGGGGTGGTGTTGCCCGGTGGGTCCACGTGGACGGTGTTCGGCCCGTAGGACGTGAAGGTCTCGTGCTGGAAGTCGCCGTCGTGGTAGGTCGCTTGGCGGACGGTGCGTCCCATGCCGTCGTACTGGGTCTTGACGTAGCTGGGGATGAGTGTCGTGGACCTGGGCTGGAACAGTGTTGTGGTCGGTTGGTCTGCGGCGAGGTAGCCGCTGGTGACGATGCTGGTGCGGCCGTGGTCGTCGTAGGAGGTGTCGGTGATGATGCGGCCGGGGCCGTGGGCCTCGTTCTGGGTCTGGACCGGGCGTTGCAGGCCGTCGTAGATGGTGACCGAGGAGGCGTAGCTGCCGTCGTCCTTGATCGTCTTGGTGGTGACGGCGGCAGGGCTGGTCCGGGAGGGGGTGGCGGAGGCCTGTTGGTAGGTGATCTGGACGTCTGGGGTCTGGGTGCCGCTGGAGCGGGTCGGGGACCAGCCCTTGGTCATGCGGCCGAGATCGTCGTACTCGTACCGGGTCACGCGGCCGTTGGGGTCGGTGACGGTGAGGGGGAGGGAGCGGCCGGCGTCGAATGTGGTCGTGGTGGCGTGGCCGAGGGCGTTGATCGTCTTGAGACTGGTGAGGGGGCCGCCGGTGTCGGCCGGTGTGTAGACGTTCTCGGTGGTGCCCTGATCGGGCCGGGTGACCTTGCGGATGCGGCCGAGCGGATCGTACGTGGTGGTCGTGATGACGCTGTGTGCGTCGCCTTCGCCGTTGGATTCGGCGACGGTGGTGGGGGATCCCTTGAGCGGCACCGTGGCGTGCGCGAGGTTGTCGTAGCTGGTGCGGACGGAGCGCAGCAGGTGTGTGGCGTAGTTGGCGCCGGTGTATTGGGTGCAGGGTACGGCGATCGTGCGGGTCTGGGAGATGAGGCCGATCAGGTGTGCGTCGGTGTTGTGGACGTAGGAGTTGCGGGTGCACTCCTGCTCGGAGAGCGTTTCGCCGCCGTTGCCGTCGGGTTTGACGACGAGGCTTTCGACTTCGGTGGCCAGGCCGTAGGTGTCGTCGACGGTGGTGAGGGTGCGCTTGGACTGCCATCCGTCGTCGAGGGACTGGATGTCGTCGGTGCGTTTGATGCCGACGCGGTGGGCGAGGAGGGGTTCCATGGCCGAGCCGTCCTCCCCTTCGCGGGCGCGGGAGGCGGTCTGCTTGGACCAGGGGAAGCTCAGGGTGCGCTTGACGAGTTGCTTGCCGGAGTCTTTGTAGGTGAGGGCTTCGGCGACCTGGCCCGCGTACTGTTGGGCGTCGTCGCTGGCCAGGGTGTAGGTGCCGGTGCTGTCCTTGACCTCGCCGCCGGTGCCGAGGAAGTAGCGGGTCTCGGAGTAGGACTGTGACTGTGGGTCGTCGTTGCCGGTCTTGCTGGACGTGGTCTTGCTGCGCTTGGTCACGGCGACCTGGCGGTATCCCTGCCAGTCGCTGTAGGTGCGCAGGGCGGGTCGCTGGAACTCGTCGTCGGACTTGGCCCAGGCGGGGCCTGTGTACTTGTACTTGGTGACGATCGGCACGCCGTGGTTGGTGACCTTGTCGGTCTCGACGACGGAGGCGACGACGTACTTGTTGAACCACTGCTTGGCCGGGGTCCGCTCGTCGCCGTCCGGGGACCAGCGGACGGGGAAGCAGGTTCCGTTCGCCTTCTCCTTGTCCTCGGAAGGCGGGGTGGCGCAGCCGCCGGTGTACTCGACTTCGGTGTCGGCGCCGGCTTCGGTGGCGACGGTGCCGATGCGGGGGCGGGTGAAGGCGGGACGCTGGTCCTTGGGGCCGGTGCGGACGAGGTTGGGGAGCTGGCGGTCGCGCAGGCGGGACTGGAGCGGGGAGGAGGAGCCGACGCGGTACTCGGCGAAGCTCACGCCGTCTTTGGACTGGATGGTGCCGGTGGTGTCGCCGGGGCCGTATCCGGTGCGGGTGATCGAGTTGAGCCAGAGTCCTGGGGAGGTGTCGTACCAGTCGGCGGGGAATGACTGGTGGAGGGCGTAGACGTCGATCTTGCCCAGGCCGGACGTGCCGGGGCGGGCGCCGAGGGTGGTGATGGTGTCCAGTCGCATCTGGGTCCAGAAGGACGGGAAGCCGGGGCAGAGCTTGGACGTGGCTTTGCAGTTGAGGTTGCCGGGGGTGTCCCACCAGGGGCGGTAGGCGCCGGGGTCGTCGGTCTTGGCGAAGTTCGCCGCGTCGCAGGCGGTGGTGGACTTCAGGCAGCGCTGCTTGACGCCGAAGCTGATCTGCGCGGACGGCTTGGACAGGTCGTCCGAGCGCATTCCGTAGTCGATGGTGGTGGGGTAGGCGAAGCGTTCGTAGGCTTCGGGGGTCTTGCGCTTGTCTCGGACGGCGTAGTGGTTCGTCTCCTGCTTCCAGTTGACGACCATCACGTTGCCGTGGACGTCGGCGACCTTGTCCAGGCCCCAGCGCCAGGCCTGCTGCTTGCCCGCGCCGCAGCGGGAGTCGGCGAAGGCGGTTGCATGGCAGGGTTCGCCGGGATGGTTGCCGAAGACGGGGGCCGTGGAGACGGAGTTGGTGTTGGCGTGGCCGCCGCCGACCTCGTGGCGGCCGAAGGTGTAGACGGTTCCGTCGGTGGTGGTCACCTCCCAGTACTCGCCGTCGTTGTCGCCGTTGGCCGCGCCGGTCTTGAGAGTGACCCTGGTGCCGTCGTCGGACGCGGGCCGGTAGGTGTCGCTGGTGCCGACGCGGACCAGTTCGGTGGTCCGGCCGGCGAGGGACATCACCGCGTTGTGCGAGACCCAGCACAGGTCGGAGGTCTTGTTGGTCTTGGTCGTGTTGTTGGGTGCGCCGGCGTCAAGGGTTTTGCGGTCGTCCTTGCACGTGCGGTAGCGGCGCTCGATGTGCCCGGGGTCGTAGTCCCAGCCCTCGCCGATCCACGAGGCTTGCGGGGAGGAGACGCCGGTGCGGCCGTCCACGGTCTGCGAGTTGTAGGTGAGCGCGAGTGTCGGAGCGGGACCGGCCGGGGGCACTGGAACGGTCAGCGGGTAGGACCAGACGAAGGCGCCGGAGCTGCCGGCGTGCGACCAGGAGCCGGTCGAGGCGAGCGGGGTCGCCTTGAACGAGCCTCCGGGGCCGGCTCCGGAATCGACCGCGCCGATCACGGTGGAGTCGCCGCTGCCTTCCGCGTTCAGGAGGCGGGAGCCCGCTGCCTGGGCGGACGTTCCTTGGGAGACGGGGGCGACGGTGTCGTCGGCGGCCGGGTCGATGGTCGCGGAGACCGTGTTGGTGTCCGGGTCGTTGACTGTCTCCAGCTCCGTGTACGCCTGGCACTCCTCGACGTCGGGAGTGGTCGCGTAGCAGGCAGGGAACTGGACCAGACGCAGGCGGGAGCCCCAGTCGGCGCCGTAGAGGTTTTCGAAGGTGTCGTAGTCCAGCGAGAGCGATACCGGCACCGCTCCCGTGTCCGGGGGATCGACGCGGATGACCGCACCGTCCACGCCTTGCGTGGTGACGTCGGTGCGGGCATCCACGGACACTCCCCACGCACCGGTGGGGGCGGGTTTGCCCTCGGCTGGGGCGAGCGTGACCGGGACCTGGCCCAGCGACTGCGGCTCGGCGGCGGCGGACGAGCTGCGTGCGGCACCCGTCGGAAACGTGACCGTGGTGGTAGACGCGGGAAGCGGAGTGTCGGTGCCGGGCGGTGCCGCCTGCCTGTCCTGCGGAATATCGGTCTTCAGGGTCTCGACGTCCTGGTTGACCGGGCTGCCGTCGGCCGGGACCACCTTGTCGAGCGACTCGAGAACCAGGGCTTCGCGCCCCGGGTCGTTGACCGGCGGGACCGGCGGCACGGCCACCGCCGTCGCGGGCAGCAGACCGACGAGCACGGCGGCACCTGCTGCCGCGACAACAGCTCTGCGTACGCGCAGGCTTCGGGAAAGGCAAGTTCGGCCGAACACGGAGAGTCCCCCGACCACTTGGAGCGGGGCCGGACAGGGACCTCGCGCAGGACGAAACAGATCTGGCGAATTCTGTGAGAGTGGTGTGAAGAAACGCCAGAGGGTCAGCCCGCAAGTGATCATCGTCACGGCGCGTAACGCAATCTTCACCCTCGAAGAGGGGCTGATCGGGCGATCCGCCTGAGGAGCGGCACATCCCGCCGTAGCCCTGCTCTTACGCGATAGTGCCTGATAGGCATTCAAATGCCGCGCAACAGTAGTAGTTCGTGCCGATATGAGGCCCCGCCTGGCGCGGTGCCCGCTCGTCAGCCTCGACAGGACGACACCCGGCCGAACGGAAGGCGCCCGGACCGCCTTCCTGCCGCAGTCATTCACAGGGTGACGACAGGCGGCTCATGAGTCATCATCAGCTCGCCCTGCCATGCCCGCGCCCCCGTACGGAACGGTCCGCTTCGCCATGGCCGGCCACATCGTTCCGGAGGAGCCCGCACACGTTGATCTGTATGCCGGGCATGGGGAAAGGGACCTCTCACGATGCCAACCAGTCAGTTCCGCATGCCCGGACGCCGCACCCTGACGCTCGCCCTCGCCACGGCCATCGCGGCGACCGGCATCGGCTACGCCGGGTTCACGCGCTCCGACGACGGACATCAGCAGGCCGAGCCTGAGCGGGCGAGGGCGGTCACCGAGAGCGCCGCCTTCGTCGAGGCCGCCCGCACCGGCAAACAGGTCGAGGTCACGGCCGACCGCACTGAACGCTCCACCACCTGGGCCCGTCCCGACGGCCAGCTCGCCACCCGGTTCCACGCCTCTCCAGTCCGGGTCCGCAAGGACGGCGCATGGCGCGCCATCGACACCGACCTGCGGCGCAGCGAGGCCGGCTGGGAGACCACGGCCACCAGCGCCCGGATGGTGTTCACCGCGGGTTCAGGCAAGCAGAAGCCGGAGCGGGCCTCCCGGACCGGGACCCAGCGTGTGTCCCTGGTCAAAGACGCACCCGCCGCGGCCGGAGCGAGTGACCTCGTGACGCTCTACGTGGGCGATGCCGGTGAGTACGCCATCCAGCTGACCTGGCCCGGGCCGGTTCCCGCCCCCGTCATCGACGGCTCCCGAGCCCTGTACCCGGAGATCTTCCCCGGCGCCGACCTGGTACTCACGGCGGACAACGACGGCTTCGCCCAGCTCCTGGTCCTGAAGAACCGGGCGGCCGCGGCCAACCCGCTGGCGCGTCAGCTTGCCTACGGCATCACCTCCGAAGACCTGACCTTCCGCCTCGACCCGTTGTCCGGTGTCCTGACGGCCGAGACGTTCTACGGCAACGACGTAGCCAGCTCCGGCACGCCGCTGATGTGGGACTCCACCGGCCAGCCTGCCGTCACCGACGGGAAGGTCGGAGCCACGGCCCAGCCGACCGGCTCGGAGAGCCCCGAGCCCAGCACCACGGAGTCCTGGACACCGGAAGAGGTTCCGGCTGAGGAGGCGGCGAACGACGCCGAGTCGGACGAGCAGACCGACCGGGAATCCGAAGCCCCGAGCCTGCCGACCCCTACCGACGGCCCCGAGGTCACCCCCTCGGAGACCGCTCCGCCCACCGCTCCCGCCGAACCCACCCCCGGCCCCTCCCAGAGCGGCGCGGCGGCTACCCTCTCGCTCCCGCTGCTCGACGGGCCATCGCCGGACTCACTGGGCAACACCGTCGAGTCCGACCTCTCGGGCGATAACTGGGTCATCACCCCGGACATGGACTTCCTCAACGCCCCGGACACGACCTACCCGGTCTTCATCGACCCGTCCGTCACCAAGGACATGGACAACTGGACGACCGCCTACAGCCGGCACCCCAACGCCACCTTCTACAACGGCAAGGGATTCAACAAGGGCGGCACCCACGAAGCCCGCGTCGGCTTCGAATCCGACACCTGGGGCACTTCGCGTTCCTTCTTCAACATGGACTTCGACAAGAACCTCAAGGGCGCGAAGATCAGCAGCGCCAAGCTGCGCCTGCTGGAAACCTACTCCTGGTCCTGCAGCGCCCGGTCGATGAGCGTCCACGTCACCGGAGCGATCAGCAAGAAGACCAACTGGAAGAACGCCCCGAAACTCACCGACGGCAACAAGCTGCAGACCCGCAGCTTCGCCCACGGCTACAAGTCCAGCTGCCGCGACGCCTACGAGACCTTCGACGTGAAGAAGGCCGCACAGAACTACGCCGACCTCGGCCGCTCCAAAATCACCTTCGGTATGCGCGCACGGGACGAGAAATCCCGGTACGCCTGGAAGAAGTTCCAGGCCAACGGCGACAACGGCCCAGCCCTCGAACTGGTCTATAACCGCCGCCCGTCCTCCCCCACCAACCTCGACCTGTCCCCCGACGCCAAGTGCACCACCACCGAGCCGTACGTCCGGATGGGCGCGGGCAGCGTCACCTTCACCGCACGGGGCAAGGACAAGGACAGCAACCTCGACTACCTGGACTTCGACCTGTGGCCCACCGGCAAGTGGGGCACCACCGGCGACATCCTCGGCTCCACCGGCAAAGTCTCCACCGGCAGTGACGGCGGCGACGCCTTGCGCTCCACACCCGCCTTGTCCACCAGCAAACTGACCAACGGCACCCTCTACTCCTGGCGGGTCCGCGGCATCGACGACAAGGGCGCCACCTCCGGCTACTCGCCGGCCTCGACGCCCTGCCGGTTCGTCCTGGACACCACCGCACCCAAGCGTCCCAAAGTCACCTCCACCGACTTCCCCGACGCCGACGGCTCGGAGAACGGCTTCGGGAACGACGCCGAGGACGCCAACTGGTCCAAGCTGAAGTTCGGCACAGCGGGCACGTTCACCGTCTACGCCGGCTCCACTGACACCGTCCGCTTCGAGTACTCCTTCAACGGCTCCAACTACAATTTCTCCAAGAGCCGTACCGCCGGCACCGCCGTCACCACCCCGACGACCATCGCCGACGCCAAGCCCCCGACAGCCGGCCCCAACGTCCTGTACATCCGCGCCGTCGACGCGGCAGGCAACGCCTCCACCCCCGCCCTCTACTTCTTCTACGTCAGCCCGCGCGACGAAGCCGACAGCGCCGGCGACTTCACCGGAGACGACCTCGCCGACCTCATGGTCGTGACCGCCGCGGGCAATCTCGCTCTCTACCCGTCCCAGGCCACACCCGACCTCGCCCGCGCCAGCGGTGACCTCGACTACTCCATGCCGGGCGCCTACCGCGCCAACCCCGCCAAGGACCCCGGCTCCGAAGACGGCCTCGCACCCTTCGTCGCCGCCCCCTCCGGCCACTTCAAGAGCTCCCTGATCACACACAACGGCGACATCTACGGAGGCGACGGCCTCCAGGACCTCGTCGTCAGGGCCAGCGGGAAACTGTGGGTCTACCCGGGCGACGGCTACGGCGCCGTCAACATCGACAAACGCAGAGAGATCATCCTCCCGGCCGGCGCCCCCTCACCCGCATCCATCAGCCAGATCGTGGCAGCCGGTGACATCACCGGAGACGGAAGGACCGACTTCCTCGCCCGCGCCGGCACAGAACTGTGGGCACTGGTCGGCTACCACGGGGCCACCATCAGCAGCGCGACCCGGCTCACCTCGACCCTCTGGGACGAACGGGACATCGTCACCGTCGGCGACGTATCCGGCGACGGCATCGCCGACATGATCTACCGCACCGACCCCGACGCCACCCTGCGACTCCGCAAGGGCATCGCCCACACCTCCGGCAGCGGCGTCGACCTGAACTCACTGTCCTCTGGCGCCAACTCCGCCGGCGGCGCGGACATCGCATACTCCGGCGGCGGCTGGTCCCGCGCATCCATCCCCCACGTCCTCGGCACCCCCGACGTCACCGGCGACTCCATCCCCGACGTCTGGACCGTTCGCGCAGACGGCTCAGTCCGCATATACGCCGGAAACACCGGCGTACTCCCCGGTGCAGGAACAGAGATCATCGCAGCCCGCTCCTACTGGAAGGACCGCATCGCCATCGGATGACCCGCCAGCTCAAGCGGCTGGTCAGTCGCGGCCGTGGATCGTGTCGGATGAACTGTGCCCGTCGGCCGGGGTCC
>NZ_JBHVOC010000052.1:0-13050 GCF_044142145.1 Streptomyces sp. BK79 | reverse complement strand
GAGAGGCGCAGTCCTCGGGTGGATGCGCTCATCGACGACCCGCCGCCGGGACCGGAATCCTCGCCAGAGAGCGCCGTCCTGACCACGGCCGACCGCTACTACCTCGGGTGGATGGAGTACCAGGCTGGGCACGGTGTCGAGCCCACAGCCGAGGAACTGTCCGCCCACCTCGCACAGCACGGAACCTACGGCCGCGGCGGAAAGCCGGTCAGTCCGGCGAACCTGCGCCGCTACTTCCTGCCCTCCCGCGTCTACCACGTCTGGGCCGAACACCGGACGGCCAGCGAGAACCCCGCAGCGGACGCCGTAGCGCAGCACTGCACGGCCCAGGGGATCACCGGCCAGTACAACAAGCCCATCACCACCGCCTACATCACCGAGCATGCCGACGAATTCGAGCGACGCTGGCAGGCGCTCATCCACCACCACGCAGGCGCCCAGCACGGATGACGTGCCTGATCCGCACACGAGGACGGGAACCATGCGAGCGCTGAAGATCGCCCCGGACGCCACCATCACGGAGATTGATCTACCCGAAACCGGTGCGCATGCGGCGATCCGGGAACTGCTCGGCTTCTCCGACGCCGTCGAGCAGGGCATCTACCACCGCCGCGCCGTGCTGCACGTTCACGGCAACGGCCGACAGGTCGGGCTCCCCCAGAATCTGGCTGCGCGGGCACTGGCCAGTGCCTGGCGCGGCATGGTGCTCTACCCGCTGGCCGGGACCGTCGCTGTCACAGGGCGCACGACGGCGGGGGAGCTGACGGGCCTTGACGGCGACTTGGTCCAGCACGCGACGGCCGTTGCACAGACCGTCCGGGAGACACTGACCGAGTGGCGCAGACGCCCTCCCGTCTCAAACGAAGCCGCGATCAGCGAACTACTCGCGTACGCAACCCGCGACGCGTCCGTGAGCAGGTAACACACGCGCTGGATACAGCAGCAGGGTGCGCAGGCCTCGAGCCGTCCGCGAGCGGAGTCGCGCGTTCTCTTCAGAGGTCGACGGTGCCCCTCATTGCCACCGAACAGCGATCACAGCATCTTGCGTGTAGGGAGCGCGATTTCATGAGCACTGCTTCCTGCGGAAACACCTGAATCCGCGTCTGATGAGCAGTGCGAGGATTCGGTGATCATGAGCAGAATTGCCGGTCAGGTTCTGGGGGATGTTTACTGTGGGTAGTTTGATCTGGTGCCGGGGTCGCGCAAAGGGCATGCTCGCCATGTTCTCCGCAGGGGGGTGGAGGGTGGGGGGTGGGGTGAGCTTCAATGGTCACCATGATCGCCGGTTACCCAACCCGGCGATCATCGGCTACGTTGCGCTCGCTTGGCCGGGTTGGGGTTTCCGTACGGGAACATGTCAGACCTCACGGGTGGTCCTCAGGGGGGACCCATGCGAGTCAGCGATGGTCATTTTGTGTAACCCGCACACACTCCGCCGTGACCTGTGACGGCAGCTACCGGTCTTGTGCATGTGCAGGCGTGGAGACCTCGCGACCTTCTCTCAGGCCATGGCGGCCAAGCCCTGACGCACAGGCCGGGGACTCGCTGCAGCCCGCGAAACCGCAGGTGAGGTACGGCCCCGTGGGGCACAGTGAGTAGTCCCTCCAAAGGCGCCGCACCCGTTCGCGACCGGCCCAAATGTCGAGCTCACCGCTGAGTGTGACAACGAGAGTTCCGGAGGTGAGACCGGCACCACCGGTCTTCAGCGGACCTTCTTTCCGCGCAGCAGGGCCCACAGAAGCACTGCCTGAACCAGGCCACCGGCGGTGAGGATGATGATATAGGTCTTTCCTTCGCCAGGGATGAACTGAGAGAGAACGGAAAAGGGGAGGGTAACCAATACCAGCCACACTGCCGCCATGCCGCCCGAGGCCCTGCTGGCCACGAACACGAAGAGAGCCGTCCCGATGACGAGGACGGCATAGGCTCCGGAAATCCACAGCGCCCTCCTGCCATTGCTGTAGCGCAGCGGGCCGCGCGGTGTGTGCTTCATGGTGTCCCACCTGCATCGTCGGTGAAGGGCGGGCCGAGACAAGAGGCATCGCGTCCCGCCCCCTGTTCTGGGTGACTACCCGCGTCCGTTGTTCGGATCGCCCGCCCGTACCGCTAGGCGGTAGATCCAGGGCGTCCGAATAGCAGACCCAGCGGAACCACCGTGAGTATGCAGGGCAGGTGTGGTCCGTGAGCGTGCCGTTTCCCCTTGAGGCTCCCCGGGCAGCCTGCCAGATCACGCCCTCGATCGAGCTGCTGCCGCAGCCGCTCAGGACCGTGCCGACCACTCATGCGCCTGTCATGGCGGGGCGTCATAAGCGATGCGCAACCAGCCAGTACCGAGTCGTAGTGGCGTGTGTGCCACCACCGCACGTGTCCGCCGCAACCGCAGAGGGTAAGGGACGCGTGTTCGTCAGCAAGAGACGGCAGGACAGTAAGGACCGGGCGGAACGACGCATCCAAGGACCGGAGGGCAGCCACCAGTGTTGCGTACCATGACCACACCCCTGCGCCGCAGATGGCGGCGTGTCCTGCACGGCTCGATCCTGCGGGGCCAAGTGCATCTGGACACCTTCCAGTCGGTGGTCATGTCCCTGCACACCGACTGCGAACTTGCGGTGAGCCGGGCGCGCACGCTCGGCGAGCGTGCCCGGCGGCGCGAGGTGGCAGACCGCGCCGACGAGCGAAGCAAGCAGTTCTTCGCGGGTGCCGTCGCGCTGACCGAGATACGCCTGGCGGACGGCGAGTCGTCAGCGCACCGCACCGAAACACTGATCGAGCACTATCTGAGCTGGCGAACGGCGATGAGCCAGACACTGGACGAACTGCGCAGTCCGCCCGAGAGCACAACGCAGCGGCTGCGTAATGAACTGACCTCCCTCTTGGACCACTTCAGCCCCCTGCAGCTCGGAGTCGTGATCTTCGCGGGCCTGCCCGAGAGCACCTACATCACCGGCGGCACCGACTCGCGGCTCGGCAAGGTGTTCGCCGCCGAACTGGCCTGGCTCGCGCTGCGCGGACATGTGTGGTTCCACTTCGGCGGGCAGGGCGTCAATGAGAACGCCATCGTGGCGACGCGCAACCCCGACGTCGCCGATCCTCGGCCGCTGGCTCCCGAGGAGCAGGCTCTCCTGGACTTCCTGTTCGCCGGCGCGGAGGAGACCCGCCTCGCCGAGGATCGGCCTGGTCGCCTTGGCCAGGCCAAGCAGGTGATCAGACTGGCCCGGCACCGTCTGGCAGAGCAGGGAGGGGGCAAACGGCACATACGCGAACGCGCCCGGCTGCTGCGTTCCTTGACGCTCGTGGACTCCTTGCTGCGTCCCGGGCCCGGAATCGACCAGTGGGCCACCGATCCCGAACTTCACACGAACGCCTACCCGTTGGCGGTGCTCTTCGCTCAACACCTCGGTCCCGGCAGCTGGCCGAGCCCGCCCGAAGAGGAGTTGTTCATCCCTTCGCTTCTGCCCCTCGCATGCACGCTGGCGGCGCAGAATGTCAGCTGAATCTGAGGCTGTCTCCTGGGACGTCGGCGACAAAATCCTGGAGCAGTACGAGGTAACTCATGTGCACAGGGCCGGGGGCATGGGCCTCGTCTACCGTGTGCGGCACAAACAGTGGGGCCTCGACCTTGCCGCCAAGCGGCCTCGCCCCGAACTCCTCGCCAGGGCCGACGGCGTGGAACGATTCGTCGAAGAGGCCGAGACATGGATGTCAATCGGGCTGCATCCGCATGTGTGCTTCTGCCACTACGTCCGCGTCGTCAGCGGGGTGCCGCTGGTCTTCACCGAGTACGTGGAAGGCGGCAGCCTGCGGGCCTGGCTCGACGACGGACGGTTGTACGAGGGCGGGCCCGACATCGCGCTGCTGCGAGTGCTCGACATCGCCGTCCAGATGGCGTGGGGACTCGCACACGCGCACGGGCGGAGCCTGGTCCACCAGGACGTCAAGCCGGGCAATGTCCTTCTCGACGCCCAAGGCAGTGTGAAACTCACGGACTTCGGACTAGCGCGGGCGTTCGCCCGAGCAGGGACGAGCCCTCCGCCGGACAGCCCTGGGGAGGGGCATGCGGAGGTTGCTGACTTTTCGGTGACCGTGCAGGGCATGACCCGCCCCTACGCCTCGCCCGAGCAGCTCGCGGGACAACGGCTCGGTCCTGCCAGCGACATGTGGAGCTTCGCCGCGACAGTGCTCGAGATGTTCTCCGGAGAGGTGACCTGGTACACGGGGGCTGCCGCCGGCGAGGCACTCGATGCCCTGCGGCGGCGAGCCCACCGCGAGGGGGATGCCGAGAGGCGCGAGGTACGCGAAGTCGGCGTCCGGCGGCCCGGGCCCGCGCTGGCAATGCCCGACGCGCTGGGAGACCTCCTCGCCCGGTGTCTGCGTCGGCTGCCTCAGGAGAGGCCCGCGAGTATGGGCGAGTGCGCCGAAGCGCTGACCTCGATCTACCGGGAAGTGTCGGGAGCCGCCTACCCCCGCCCGCGACCGGTCTCGGGGCGACTGCGTGCCGACGAGCTCAATAACCGCGCCTTGTCGCTGTTCGACCTTGGCCGTGCCACCGACGCCGATCAGCTTCTGAACCAAGCGCTCGCCGCTGACCCGCAACACCCTGAATCGATCTATAACAGGGGCGTGTTGAGATGGCGCGAGGGGGTGGCGACGGACGGGGCAGTCCTGCACGCCCTGCAAGCCGCGCGCGCGGGGGGCGGGGACCCGCTGCGCATCGATCCGCTGCTGCGGCTGGTCGGCCGGGAGCGGGGCGACAGTGGTGCGGACACTGAAGCGGACACCGGGCCGGACGCGCGCGAGCCGGCTGAAGACTTCACGGCGTTCAGAGCTCTGACGGTGGTCGCGGTCCCGCACAGCTCCCGCGTTCTCGCCTTCACCGCTCTAGGCAGGGCCCCACGCTTCTCTCTGCGTGACGTCGCTACGGGTGAGGTCCTGTGGGAGCGCCCTGGCCCCGACGTGGGCATCAGTGCCAGGGGTGGTCCCCCAGTGTTTCCCGTGGGGGACGGCAGCCGGGCCGTCATCGAGGCCGCCGACGGCCTGTGGGAGTGCGATGTGAGGACCGGGCACTTCGCACGTGTCGTGCACGACCGCCGGGTACGAATACACCTCGTCGCCACGGCCCAGCATTCCCGCAGGGCCGTGGCGGCCGAAGCGCTCCACCGCGCTGGCCCGGTGCGGTTCTGGGATGTGGGCAGCGGCCGAAGGGCGGTACTCATCAAGGCGCGTGACCGCGTACGGGCGGTCGCACTCACCCCGGACGGACGGCAGGCACTGGTCGCCTGCGAGCAGGGCGAGGTCCAGGTCTGGGATCTGCACGACCGGCGGTACGCAAGGAATCTGGCCGGACGCTCCGCCGCCAACGCCGGTCCGGTGGACGCCGTGCACATCACGCCGGACGGCCACTGGGCGGTCGGTTCGGCCGGAGGTACTGAGGTGAGCGTGTGGGAGCTGGCGACCGGCCGCCGTACCGCATGCCTCGATTTCGCGGCGGACAAGTGCGCCTCTCTGTGTGTCACATTGGACGGGCGACTGGTCACGGGGCACGGCGGCGGAGCGGTCCGCCTGTGGGAGCTGCCGTCCGGCGCTCCGGTGCGGGAACTGGCCGCTCACCCCACTGTGGTGCACCATGTGGAGGTGGCCCGGACGGCCCAGGAGAAGAGCGCCCGCTGGGCACTGACGCACTGCCTGGACGGCGCGGCCCGCGCGTGGGATCTGGAATCGGGCCGCTGTCTCTTCACCCTAACCACCGGCTTGACCAACCGTCTCCCAGCCGCTTTGAGCGCCGATGGCCGATACGCGGTCCATGTACGTGACGGGGAGCTGCGGGCCCGGCCTCTCGCCACGGGGCCCGAGAGCCCTCTGCAGATCTCCCGGCCGCGATCGGTCGCGGTCCAGTACGCAGTCAGGGCGCATGTCGACGACCACCTCGCCCAAGCAGCACAAGCCCTTGCTGCAGAGGAGTGGGAGCGCGCGCACCGGCTGCTGAAGCAGGCCCGCGAACAGAAGGGGCACGAACGGGACAACAAAGCCCTGGAGTTATGGGGCCGGCTGGCCCTGGTGTCCTCCCGCACCGCCTTCCGCGGAGGCTGGCTCAGCCATACCCTGGGCGACCCCGACACGCTTCCGCTGGCCGTGTGTGAAGTTTCGGGCGAGTCCCATGTGCTGGTGACCAGGCGTGCCGACGAAGGAGCGGGCGACGGCGGGCAGGTATGGCTGGCCGACCTTGCCACGGGTGCGCAGCACACAGTCCTCGATGGTCATGACGCGGCGGTCACCGTGGGCGCCGTGAGCCCCGACGGCAGGTTCGCCGCCACGGCTGAGGAAGATGGATCCTTGCGCTTCTGGCGCTTCGCAAGCAAAGAGCGCGACAAAAGTGAGCACTTGGGCGCAGAGTGTTTGCACAGGCGCGTAGGACACACAGACGTGGTGTCCGTGCTGTGCTTCAGTCCCGACGGTCGCCTTCTCCTGTCCGGGGGCCGAGATCGTATGATCCTCGCGTGGGACGTATCAAGCGGCCGTTGCGTGCGGGTCCTGAGAGGACACAGGGCGTCGGTGACGGCGCTCAGAGTCACCCCGAACGGACAACATGTCCTGTCCACGGGGCCGTCCGAACACGCGGTACGGGTGTGGGATTTTAGCACAGGGCGCTTCCTGCGCTTCCACGCCCGGTCGGCCATCGGAGGACACGACTTCCTCGAAGTGACTCCGGACGGACGCCACGTCGTCTCGGCAATGTTCCAGCAGACCGTCATCGAGGTACGCGCGCTGCAATCGGGGCACCTGGTGCAGCGCATGGAGGGCCCGTCCGCGGCTCTCTGCCGCGGTATGTGCTTGTCTCCGGACGGCAGCTACGTCTTCGCCGCCGCCAGCGACGGCCGCGTCCGTGTGTGGAAGTGGGAGACGGGTGAGCAGGTGGGTGAACTCATCGGGCGGGACGGGGAGTTCGACGGCGTATACATGACGAGGGACGGGCGGCATCTGGTGACAGGTCGCTCTGGTGGCGCGCCCAGTGTCTGGGAGTGTGACTGGGACCTGGCACCAAGGTCCGCCGAGTATGCAGCGGAGGAAGCCCCATGACCAGCGCGGACTGGCTGAAGCCCGCCGTGCGCGCAGCTCTCGCCGAGCGCGGTGTCCGTATCCTGCGCGAGCTGGGGAAGGGAGCCATGGGCAGCGTGTTCCTGGCCCGCGAGACGGCGACCGGGCGGGACTTCGCGTTGAAGGTCATGCTCCCGCGCGTCGTGCCGGGACCGCACTCGCTGGCACGCTTCCGCCGCGAGGCCGAGATCACCGGCAGGCTGGGCCACCCCCGCATCGCAGCCCTCCACCGCGTCGACGAGATCGACGAGACCCTCGTTCTGTACGGGGAGTTCTGCCCCGGTGGCAGCCTCGACCAGTGGGCCGCGCGGCGGCATGACTCCCCCTTCACGCCGGAAGAGGTCCTGCGCGTCGCCGACCAAGCCATGGACGGCCTGGCTCATGCGCACACTCAAGGCGTCGTCCACCGCGACGTCACGCCGCAGAACCTCCTGGTCAGCTCGGTCAGCAAGCCAAACGACAGTTCCGGCGAGACCTTCGATGTCAAGGTTGGCGACTTCGGTCTCGCCAAAGCCTTCGACGAGGCCGGTCTGAGCGGGTTCACCCTGACCGGCACCACGGCCGGCCGCCCACAGTTCATGTCGCGCGCGCAAGTTGTCGACTTCAAGTACAGCGGCCCCGAGGTGGACGTGTGGTCGCTGGCGGCCTGCCTGTACTGGATGCTTACGCTCGCCAGCCCTCGGCCCTTTCCGCCCGGCGCCGACCCCTGGCAGATCGTACTCGACAGCCCGCCGACGCCGGTCCGGTTCCACAACCCGCAGGTTCCGTGTGAGCTGGCGAAGGCGATCGACCGGGCGCTGCACGAGGAACCGGGCGCCACCATGACCACCATGGTCGAATTGCGCGAGCTGCTGTCACACTGCGACGGATTGGCGCCCCTGGACCAAGGCGGCGAAGGAACCAGGGGGGCCAGGCCATGAGCGGGGAACTTTACGGACTCATCGGGGCTGTTGGTGGGGCCCTTGTCGCAGGCGTCCTGGCCTACGTCACTCAGCGGCGTGGACAGCTCCATACCGCACGGCTGGCCAAAGCGGAGGCGGCGACAGCCCGTATCGTGCGGATCAGGACGACGGTGCGAACCTGGTACGCGTTTCTTGACCACACGGCTCAGGACCTCAGACTGGAACGCCCCGTTGACGAGGTCGCCTTCGATGAGACGGCCCGCAGGCTCGCCTCCGAGGTCCAGGAGGCCCTCGACGCCCTCGCCCGGGACGGCATCTGGTTCCGGCAGGGACGCTACACAGCGGGGACGGACGGCGAACCCGAGGGAATCTACGAGTTGTTGGCTTCCGCGACCCGCCGTCTCAAGGACTCACTTGCACCCGGGCCGCCGTCATGGGGCGACGCCGAGGCCGAGGTCCTTGAGATCCTCGGACACGTGCAGCTGGAACGCGCCGAGCTCTCGACGCTGCTGATGGACCTGATCGAGGGCTATACCGAAGAGGGTGTCCGGGTGGTCGGAGGGCTTCAGCCGCCTGCTGTCCGTGGAGCCTCTCTCCGCCGCAGGAGGCGCCCGTGATCTCGCCCAGCTTCGCCAGGTGATGGCGGACGCAAGGGCGCAGGATGTCGCGCTCGACGCGCCGGGATCCCGGATCGGCCGCGCCTACGGGGAAGCGCTGCACGCTCTGATCCGCCCGGTGATCCAAACGTGAGTGGCAGTGGTGAAAGTGGGCCGCGCCCTCCAGCATCTGCTGTACCCGCTGGTCCAGCGCGGCAGTGGGGCAGCGCGGTGCCCAGGGCCGCGCTGAGTGCCCCGACGCTGTCGCTTCAGAAGGCCCTGACTCTCGTACGGGAGCAGTCCGAGCGGGTCATGGCCGAGGGCCCACGGATGGATGCCGTCGGCTGTGACATGTGCAAGGGTTGATGGTTGCGTAGCGACTGAGCGTTACCGCTGCCCGTGATCACGCGGAAATGTTCGATCGGTCTCACGATCGCGTGAAAGTGCTCGCGAAGCTGCGGAACCTACACTGTTTGCAGGTTCCGCCGTTCTGTGAGCACTGGCTCCTGGGGAAACGTGCGAATTTGGATCCCGTGAACATGGCCTGTGTTGGCGGTTGTTGAGCAATCGGCGGTCAGCGGATGCTGAGGTCACGCACTCTGAGTGAGGTTCCTGCGCTGGAAGGCGTTGACTGAGTGGTGGCTGCTTATCCAGGTTCCTGTACTGCGCTGGCGGCAGCGGAGGACCTTGCCGTGGTCATAGATGATCGTCTCGGCTGCGACCGTGGGCAGCAGGGGCTGCCCATTCCGGTCCACCAGCTTGTCCGCGTCGAACACCACGGTGGAGGGCACCCCCGCAGTACGGAAGCGGCTCGCTCCCATCGGCCGGACCTCGCGTGGACGCACCGTCTCGAACAACACCCCCGCCACATCGTCGACTTCGTCGACACCGGAGTGAGACGGAGCCCGGTGATCACCTTGCTGTAGAGGTCCGTCGCGACGGTGAGTTCGCACTGCACCCACCGGCAGGTCACCGGTTCCATGGCGAAGACGTCCAGGCAGTTGGTGTCCAGCACCACGTACTCACCCGGTCGGGTAGCCCGCAGCCGGCCGTAGGTCCCCTTCGGGGCATCCGCGATCGACCGCTTCCCCTTCGTGCTGCCCTCGAAAGCGTTCGTGCCCTTGGACAGGGCCCGCAGCAGCTCGTAGCCCGTGGTGCGGGCCGGAACCGGGACCGTGCCCTGCCCGTACTCCTTGACCAGACGTTCCTCGATTTCGATCAGGACCAGATTCCGCACCGGCGGGAGCCCCGCTCGTGCCCCTTCAGCACCGACCGAGCCATCTCCAGCCACCGCGAGTCGGCCCGGTCCAGGACGCTCCGTGCGGGCCGCTCGTAGATCAACCCTGCCGGACCGGACTTCTTCACCCGGGCGACCCACCGGCGCACTGTTGCCGGATCGACCTCGAGTTCGGCGGCCTTGGCCTCGTAGCGGTGCATCCACGGCGTGCCAGGCGCGTAATCCTGGCGCGGCTCGCCGGGAAGAGCCAGCACCTCGCTGCCGAGTTGGAAGCCGGTCAGGACCTCCTGATCATGGCGGCACCTCCGCGTCAGGTCATCATCACCGTCGTCGTCGAGACTGCTCAACACCGCAGCAGCCGTCGGCTCCTTCTCCTGCGGCACCGGGACCAGGATCTCGGTGGTGGGATGCACCAGCAGCACGGAAATGTCCACCTGCCGCCACCTCGGCACTCCGACAACTGCGGCAGCAGACTGGAGAAGGATCCGGCGGCCCTCGATCTCAGCGACCGTGAACTGTTCTCCGTCGAAGCTGATCGCAAGCCCCGGCTGCAGAGGGGTCGTCCAGGAAGTCACACGCACCTCCGCAGTACCGAGGCACCCGACAACGGGCGCGACAGATCCGTCGCCAGCCGCCGGTCCACAACAAGGACATCAGCGCCGTCCTCGCCTCCTCGGACGGCCTGCCACCCGCCAACCGCCGCTAGGCCAGGGCCAGTTTCTCACCATCCGCGACCTGCCGCCACTCTTCCTCCATCTCGGCGGCAGGCGCCATCCCGGGGCGCCGGTAGCCGGCCAGGTACCGCACGTTCTCCAGTAGGACCCGATCCGCGCCGGACCAGATCTGGAGCTCCCAGCCGTGCTGTTGGAACAGTTCGCCCGGCCATGCCAGCGCTTCAACGACCTTCGGGTCCTCCAACCGCCTTGCCGGTTTGACGTTGACCACCCGCACTGTTCCCAAACGCATGGCCAGCAGAAAATCCGGAACGTGATGCCGTACTCGGTCCCCGACCCGAGCAGCCAACCGGCACGGCTGGGCACCCCTGCACCGCGGGATCGAAGTCCGTCAGCAACAGTCGGGCCAGCTCCAGGCGGCTTTCGTAGACCACATGGCCGCCTGTCGTCGCAGACGCATACTTCCCTGAGTAGTGGGTTACCCCGTGCATCGACCGGACGTCCCGCCACGGTATCGACTCCGCGAAGTCCGCCAATCGCAGCTGCCGAAACGGCACTTCCCGTACCGACGCATCCTCGTACCGGATCCATGCCGTTGAAACCTTGCGTGTGAAGCGGGTGCTGCCCATCTCCGTGCTGTCATGCTCTAGACGGTACGGAGCCCAGCGTGCGCCTTCCCGAAAGTCCGCAAGAGACCGAGAAACGACGGCCACGGGCTGTAGCCATTGCGCGTCAACTCGCGGGACCCTACATGCGGGCATTACCGACTTCAGCGCGTCAGGGTGAGGCCCGATCGTCAAGCGTCAGGCCGGTTCCGGCTATGAAGCCGTCGAGGGTGACGGCGAGGTTGGCCTGGCTGCGTTTGACGTGTGCCCATACCCACTCGACGGGGTTGAGGTCTGGTGAGTAGGCGGGCAGGAGGAACACCGTCAGCCACTCGCGCTCGGCGATCAGCTCATGCATGGCTTGGGAGACGTGGGGTGTTCAGGCGGTCCCAGACCAGCACGATCGGTGCCCTGAGGAGTTGGTGGACGCCGTCGATGAGTGCGATGAAGTCCCGCTCGCCCATACTGCGGCGTGCGCCTTTGCCCGCCTGGTGGGTGCGCAGTCGGTGGCACAGGCGGGTGCGGGAACCGGGCCGTATCGCGATCAGCCCGGCCACGGACAGGCGTCCCGAGCGGCGTCCGCTGACGGTCACGATGGGGGTGCGGCCGCGTCGGCCCCAGGTATGTCCCCGGGGCGGCTTGCGGGTGAACCCTGCTTCGTCTTCGAAGCAGATGTAGCCTCCGCAGGCCGCCCGGGCTCTTTTACCTCGGCCCAGGTCGCCTCCTTCGAGACGGTGACGGTCTGCTCGTCGCGCTCGGCGACCTGGCGTGCGGGGACCTGCGGGCTGAAGCCGAGCCGCTGCATCAGCCGCGTGGCACCCGAGACGCTGTAGGAGACGTGAAACTTCCTGCGGTTCAGCGTGGCCACCCTCGATGCGGTCCACACCTGGTCCTCCACCCAGCCGTGGGCGGCCGGGCCTCATCGAGGTATCCGGCCAGTTTCTCCCCACAGCGCGGGGACAGCCGGCAACGAGTTCCGCTCGGGCCGCGGGAAGCCAGAGCCTCACGACCGCCGTCCCGCCACAACTGGTGCCACTGGTAGGCCGATTTCAGGCTCACCCGCAGCCGCCGTGCCACCTCCGGCGGCTTGATCGCCTGCTCGAACAGCTCGGCTGCCTGCATCCGTACCGACTCCCGGCGCCGACGCCCCTCAGCGGTCAGCCCGCCCCCGTCCGCATATCTCACACCACACGGATACAGCCGCCCACCCCCACCCATCAGGAGCTTCGCAAAAAATACACCCCGACGAGCTGAAGTGTAGGCTCCGCGACGTCGTGCGCACTGGTTGCTGCGGAGACTCCAGAATGCGGGCTCGATGCGCATTCGCCCGGTCGGTCACGGGTGCGCACATCCTCCGCACCAGCGTGGTTCACGGCGGGAGGGGCTTCGGCGACACCGCAGGTCGCGTGCCATTGCGCACGCAGGCCCGCATTTGCGCATGGAGTGCGTATCACCAGCCGACATTGCGCATCGAGTCGTGGAACCTACATGAAGTCAGTAGCGCCGGTGTCGTTGAGGAGGTCGTTGATGAGCTGTTCGGTCTCTGTCTCCATGGAGCAGTCGAGTTCCTGGTTGACCTGCTGGATTCGGGTGATCGCGGTGTGCAGTCCTTGCCGGTTCCCGGCCGTGTGTTCGAGGCGGCACCAGTTGCGGTAGAGGAGTTCGGCGGTGTGGTCGGCGTCGAGGCCGGTGGTGAGGGCCCGGCGGGCGGCGCTGAGGTTCTGGTGGGGGCCGGGCTGGGTGCGGTAGGTGGCGACGGTGTGCGCCACGTCGACGATCCGGGTCGTCATCTCCTGCTGATACGGCTCGGCCCACGGCAGGGGATTGCCACCGAACGGCCTGCCGCGCACGAGATCGAGGGCCTTCTCGAGGTCGGGCAGGCCGGCCGGGCCTGCGGGCAGGGCGTGTTCGACGAGGTGCAGGAAGCGAGTCCAGTCGCTGCGA
>NZ_JBHVOC010000051.1:0-13367 GCF_044142145.1 Streptomyces sp. BK79 | reverse complement strand
ATGGAACGCGCCGTCCGGCCCACTGTCGAAGACGCCCTTCGCGAGCCCCTCGACGGCTGGACGCACCGCATCGACTGGGTGCCGCTGGTGGACGAAGAACCGGCGCCCGCCCTGGCCGGTACCTGGCTGCTCGTCCGTCCCGACGAAGGGCCCCGCCCGCTCGCCGATGCCGTCGCGAACGCGCTGACCCGGCACGGTGCCACCGTCGTCGAGGCCGCTCGTGTCCCGCACGATGCCGACTCCGAGCTGGCCGGAGTCGTCTCTCTGCTGGGCCCGGGCGCCGACGGCGACGGCGGCCTTGACGCGACCCTGCGGCTGGTGCGGGACCTGGCCGCCGCCGGGTCCGCCGCACCCTTGTGGATCGTCACCAGCGGAGCCGTGGCCGTCGGTAGGTCCGACACCGTGCCGAACCCCGAGCAGGCGACGCTCTGGGGGCTGGCCCGGGCGGCAGCCGCGGAGCGGCCCGAACTGGGGGCCGCGTGCATCGACCTGCCCGCCGACCTCACGGAGCAGGCCGGGCGCCGGCTGTGCGCCCGGCTGCTCGACCGCAGTGAGCAGGAGACCGCGGTCCGGCAGGCCGGGGTGTTCGCCCGGCGGCTGGTCCGTGCCCGTACCGGCGACCGCCGGTGGACGCCGCGCGGCACCGTGCTGGTCACCGGCGGGACTGGCGCGCTCGCCGGACACGTCGCGCGGTGGCTGGCGGAGGAGGGGGCCGAGCACCTCGTGCTGGCCGGGCGCCGGGGGCCCGACGGTGACGGCGCCGAGGCGCTGCGCGCCGACCTGGTCGCCGCGGGGGTGAAGGCGACCGTCGTGCGCTGCGACGTCGCCGATCGGGATTCCGTACGCATGCTCCTGGACGCACACCGGCCCAGCGCCGTCGTGCACACGGCCGGGGTCGTTGACGACGGACTGCTCACCTCGCTGACGCCCGCCCAGGTCGAGCGGGTGCTGCGGCCCAAGCTGCTCGGCGCCAGGAACCTGCATGAGCTGACCCGGGACAGGGAGCTGGACGCCTTCGTGCTGTTCTCCTCCCTCGCCGGAGTCCTCGGCGGGGCAGGGCAGGCCAACTACGCCGCTGCCAACGCCTACTTGGACGCCCTAGCCGCACACCGCACTGCGCAGGGGCTGCCCGCGGCCTCGCTGGCGTGGGGGCCGTGGGAGGGCGACGGCATGGCCGCAGCGCAGGAGGAGGTCGCCGACCGGCTCCGTCGCAGCGGTCTCACCCCGCTGCCGCCGGAGCAGGCCGTACGGGCCCTCGGCCGGGGCCACGGGCCGCTGGTGGTGGCCGACGCGGACTGGGCGCGGCTGGCCGCCGGCTCGACGCAGCGCCTGCTCGACGAGCTTCCCGAGGTGCGTGCGGCCAGGCCGACGGAGCCTCCTCTCGAACAACGCCCGGACCTGCTCGCCCGGTTGGCGGGGCGTCCTGCCGAGGAGCAGTCCGCGGTGCTGCTGGAGGTGGTCCGGGAGGAGATCGCCGTCGTACTGCGTTACGCCGATCCGGCGCGGATCGGTGCCGATCAGGAGTTCCTCGCCCTCGGCTTCGACTCGCTGACGTCGATCGAACTGCGTAACAGGCTCGCCTCGCGCACCGGTCTGACGCTTCCCGCGACGCTCACCCTGGAGCAGCGCACCCCCGCCGGGCTCGCCGCGCACCTGCGCGAGCGGATGGCGGACCGGCCAGTCGGGCCCGGTGCCGCACCGGCGCCCGGGAGTGCCGCTGTCCCGGGGGCGGGCGGCGGAAGCGGTCTCGGTGAGCTGTGGCAGGAGGCGGACCGGCACGGACGGCGGCTGGAGTTCATCGACGTACTCACCGCGGCCGCCGCCTTCCGGCCCGCCTACCGTGACCCGGCCGAGCTGGAGCTGCCGCCTCTGCGGCTCACCTCCGGCGGGGACGAGCCGCCTCTGTTCTGCATCCCCTCACACCTCGGCAAGGCCGACCCGCACAAGTTCCTGCGGTTCGCCGCGGCCCTGCGGGGACGGCGGGACGTCTTCGTCCTGCGCCAGCCCGGGTTCGTACCCGGGCAGCCCCTGCCCGCGGGCCTCGACACCCTGCTCGACACGCATGCGCGGGCCATGGCCGGGCACGACCGGCCCGTGCTGCTCGGCTACTCGGCCGGGGGGCTCGCCGCACAGGCGCTGGCCGCCCGACTCGCCGAGCTCGGCCGGCCGCCCGCGGCCGTCGTGCTCGTCGACACCTACGCCCCCGACGAGACGGAGGTGATGGCCCGTATCCAGAGCGCCATGGAGCAGGGCCAGCGCGATCGAGACGGCAGGACCGGCGCCGCCTTCGGCGAGGCATGGCTCACCGCGATGGGCCACTACTTCGGCTTCGACTGGACCCCGTGTCCGGTCGACGTGCCGGTGCTGCACGTACGCGCCGGCGACCCCATGACCGGTATGCCCGTCGAAGGGCGGTGGCAGGCCCGCTGGAACCTGCCGCACACCGCCGTCGACGTGCCCGGAGACCACTTCACGATGATGGAGGATCACGCCTCGCGCACCGCCGACACCGTGCACGACTGGCTCGGCACGGCCGTCCGCCGCCCCGAGAGAACCCGAGACTGACGACTCGTCACCGACAGCGGCATCCCGCCCTGTCCCGTACCTGTCCGTTCCTTTTCCTCTCCTCGAAACGGAGTTCGTCCTCATGCCTTCCTTCCCCGTCCGCCGGTCCGTGCCCGACACCCCGCCCGCCGAGCACCTCGAACTCCTCAAGGAGAGCGGCGGCGTCTGCCCCTTCACCATGGAGGACGGCCGTCCGGCCTGGCTCGCGGCCAGCCACGACGCCGTGCGCACCCTGCTCGCCGACCGCCGAATCAGCAACAACCCGGCGAAGACGCCGCCCTTCTCGCAGCGGGAGGCCCTCCAGAAGGAGCGGGGCCAGTTCAGCCGCCACCTGTTCAACATGGACTCGCCGGAGCACGACGTGGCCCGCCGCATGGTCGCGGAGGACTTCACCCCCCGGCACGCCGAGGAGGTCCGGCCGTACTTCGAGGAGGTCTTCGGCGAGATCGTCGACGAGGTGGTCCGCAAGGGCCCGCCCGCCGAGATGATCGAGTCGTTCGCCTTCCCGGTCGCCACCCGCACCATCTGCAAGGTGCTGGACATTCCGGAGGAGGACTGCGAGTACTTCCAGAAGCGCACCGAGCAGATCATCGAGATGGACCGTGGCGAGGAGAACCTCGAAGCCGTCGTCGAACTGCGCCGCTACGTCGACAGCGTCATGCAGCAGCGCACCCGCAAGCCGGGCGACGACCTGCTCAGCAGGATGATCGTCAAGGCGAAGGCGTCCAAGGAGATCGAGCTCAGCGACGCCGACCTGGTCGACAACGCGATGTTCCTGCTGGTCGCCGGGCACGAGCCGTCGGCCAACATGCTGGGCCTCGGCGTGCTGGCCCTCGCGGAGTTCCCGGACGTGGCCGAGGAGCTGCGGGCCGAGCCGCACCTGTGGCCGGGTGCGATCGACGAGATGCTCCGCTACTACACCATCGCCCGGGCCACCAAGCGGGTCGCGGCCGCCGACATCGAGTACGAGGGGCACACGATCAAGGAGGGCGACGCCGTCATCGTGCTCCTCGACACCAGCAACCGCGACCCGAAGGTGCACGCCGAGCCGAACCGGCTCGACATCCGCCGCTCGGCCGGCAACCACCTGGCCTTCAGCCACGGACCGCACCAGTGCCTGGGCAAGCACCTCGTCCGGGTCCAGCTGGAGATCGCGCTGCGGGCCGTCGCCGAGCGGCTGCCCGGCCTGCGCCTGGACATCGCCAAGGAGGACATCCCCTTCCGCGGTGACGCCCTGTCCTATGGGCCGCGCCAGCTGCGCGTCACCTGGTAACAGCCACCATCGGCCCCCGCCGCGGACCGGGCAGCACGGCCCGGTCCGCGGCGGGGCACCACCACCGTCAACACCCGCAGAGAGGTTCCCCGTGGAGAAGACCGACGTCGACCGGCTGCGCAAGCTCGACCGAGAGCACATGTGGTACCCGTGGACGCCGATGGCCGAGTGGATGGCCCGTGACCAGCTCGTCGTCGAACGCGCCGAGGGCTGCTGGCTGATCGACGCAGACGGTAAGCGCTACCTCGACGGCCGCTCGTCGATGGGCATGAACCTGCACGGCCACGGCCGCAGCGAGATAGTCGAGGCCCTGGTCGCCCAGGCGCGCAAGGCCGGTGAGACCACGCTGTACCGCGTCTCGCACCCGGCGGCGGTGGAACTCGCCGCCCGCCTGGCATCGATGGCGCCGGCCGGGCTCCAGCGCGTGTTTTTCGCCGAGTCCGGATCGACCGCAGTGGAGACGGCTCTCAAGGCTGCCTACGCCTACTGGGTCGCGAAGGGCGAACCGCAGCGATCCACCTTCGTGTCCATGGAGGGCGGTTACCACGGCGAGACCCTCGGCACGGTCAGCCTGCGCGGCACCAACGGCGAACAGGTCGACATGATCCGCAAGACCTACGAGCCGCTGCTGTTCCCCTCCCTCTCCTTCCACCAGCCCCACTGCTACCGGTGCCCCGTCGGCCAGTCGTCGGACAGCGACTGCGGGCTGGAGTGCACCGATTCGCTGGAGAACCTCCTCACCCGGGAGAAGGGCCGGATCGCCGCGGTCATCGTCGAGCCGCGGGTGCAGGCCCTCGCCGGAGTGATCACCGCCCCGGAGGGACACCTCGCGAAGGTCGCGGAGATCACCCGCAGGCACGGAGTGCTCCTCATCGTCGACGAGGTCCTCACCGGCTGGGCCCGCACCGGCCCGACGTTCTCCTGCGAGGCCGAGGGCGTCACACCGGATCTGATGACGGTGGGCAAGGCGCTGACCGGCGGCTATCTGCCGCTGTCGGCCACCCTGGCCACGGAGGAGATCTTCGAGGCCTTCCGCGAGAGCGTCTTCCTCAGCGGCAGCACCTACTCCGGATACGCGCTCGGCGCGGCCGTCGCCCTGGCCAGCCTCGACCTGTTCGAGAAGGAGGACGTGCCGGCCCGGGCCAACGCGCTCGCCGACGTGCTCACCACCGCACTGGAACCCTTCCGCGCGCTCACCCACGTCGGAGACGTCCGGCAGCTCGGCCTCATCGCCGGCGTCGAGCTGGTGGCCGACCGGGAGACCCGCGCCCCCTACCCGCCCCAGGAGCGCGTCGTCGACCGCATCTGCACCCTGGCCAGGGACAACGGCGTGCTGGTCAACGCGGTCCCCGGAGACGTGATCACCATGCTGCCCTCGCCGTCGATGAGCCCCGACGACCTGCGCTTCCTCACCGGCACCCTGTACACGGCCATCCGAGAGGTGACCGAAGAGTGAAAGGGCTGATGCGGGCGGCCGTCATCCGTGCCTGGGGCGGCCCCGAGCGGCTGACCCTGGACCGGGTCGAACGGCCGTCACCCCCGCCCGGATGGATCGCCGTACGCGTCGAGGCCTGCGCCCTGAACCACCTCGACATCCACGTGCGCAACGGGCTTCCGGGCGTACGGCTGGAACTCCCGCACGTCTCCGGCGGCGACGTCGTCGGCGTCGTCGAGCAGGCCACCGACGAGGCGGGGGAGCGACTGCTCGGCAGCCGTGTGCTGCTCGACCCGATGATCGGGCGCGGCATCCTCGGCGAGCACTACTGGGGCGGGCTCGCCGAGTACGTCGTGGCACCCGCCCACAACGCGCTCCCCGTGCCCGAGCAGGACGCCGACCCGGCACGCTACGCCGCACTGCCCATCTCCTACGGCACGGCCCAGCGCATGCTCTTCAGCCGCGCCCGGCTGCACCCCGGCGAGAGCGTGCTGCTGTTCGGCGCGACCGGCGGCGTCGGCGTCGCCTGCGCCCAGCTCGCCCTGCGCGCCGGGGCCCGGGTCATCGCCTGCTCTGGATCACCGGCCAAGCTCGCCCGGCTGCGCGAACTCGGCGTGACCGACACGATCGACACCGGCACCGAGGACGTACGGCGCCGGGTCCGCGAACTCACCGACGGCGGCGCCGACCTGGTCGTCGACTACCAGGGCAAGGACACCTGGCCCGTCTCCCTGCGCTCGGCGCGCTCCGGCGGCCGCATCGTCACCTGCGGCGCGACCACCGGGTACGAGGCGACCACCGACCTGCGCTACGTGTGGTCGCGTCAGCTGGACATCCTCGGCTCCAACGCGTGGCACCGCGACGACCTGCACACGCTTCTCGACCTCGTGGCCACCGACGCCCTGGAACCGGTGGTGCACGCCGACTTCCCACTCTCCCGCGCCCCCGAGGCGGTCGCCGAGCTCGAGGAGCGCCGGGCGTTCGGGAAGGTCGTGATCCGCACGGCGTGAACTCACTCCTGTCCCGGCTCGATCCCAGGGGGAAACAGCGTGACCGGCAACACCACATCCGCAGCATTCCTGCAACGGACACAGAACGCGCTCGCCATGCAGCGCAAGATATGCGCCCAGCCCGAGGAGACCGCGGAGCGCGTGTTCTGCGACATCCTCTCGGTGTCACGAGACACCGGCTTCGGCCGCGAACACGGCCTCGCCCAGGTCCGCACCCGCCAGGAGTGGCGGCGTGCCGTACCCATCCGCACCTACGACGAACTGGCCCCCTACGTCGAGCGGCAGCTCTCCGGCGAACGCCGCGTGCTCACCACCGACGACCCCCGCGCCTTCCTGCGTACCTCAGGATCGACCGGCCGCGCGAAACTGGTGCCCACCACCGACCACTGGCGCCGCGTCTACCGCGGACCGGCTCTGTACGCGCAGTGGGGGCTCTACTTCGAGCAGATCGGCACGGACCGGCTCACCGGCGACGAGGTCCTCGACCTGTCCTGGGAGCCTGGCCCCATCCGTCACCGACTGCGCGGATTCCCCGTCTACAGCATCACCGAGCGCCCCGTGTCGGATGACCCCGACGACTGGAACCCGCCGTGGCGCCACGCGAGGTGGTTCACCCGTGACGCCGGGGCCGCTACCATGGCCGACCTGCTCTACGACAAGCTGCTGCGGCTGGCCGCCCACGACCTGAGACTGATCGTCTCGGTGAACCCCTCCAAGATCGTCCTGCTCGCCGAGACACTGAAGGAGAACGCCGAACGCCTGATACGGGACCTGCACGACGGCCACGGCTCGGACCGGGCAGCCCGCCCGGACCTCGTCCGCCGCCTCGCCGACGCCTTCGACCGCACCGAAGGCCGTCCGCTGCTCACCGACCTGTGGCCCGGCCTGCGTCTGCTCGTCTGCTGGAACTCCGCCTCCGCGGCGCTGTACCGGTCCTGGCTGTCCCGGCTCGCGACCGGCGTGGCGACACTGCCGTTCAGCACCACGGGCACCGAGGGAATCGTCACGCTGCCCGTCGACGACCACCTCTCGGCGGGGCCGCTCGCCGTCGACCAGGGGCACTTCGAATTCGTCCCGTGGCAGGACCTGGACGACGGCAGCCCCCTGCCCGAGGACACCCCCACCCTCGGCTACGACGAACTCGAACCCGGCACCGACTACCGGCTCGTCATGAGCCAGGCCAACGGTCTCTACCGCTACGATGTGGGCGACGTGTACCGCGTCGTCGGCGCGGTCGGCGCCACACCACGGCTGGAGTTCCTGGGACGCGCGGGATTCCAGTCCTCCTTCACCGGCGAGAAGCTCACCGAATCCGATGTGCACACCGCCGTGATGCGGGTCCTCGGCAGCGAGCGCACCGACCACCCGCACTTTTCCGGCATCCCGGTCTGGGACACCCCGCCCCACTACCTCGTCGCCATCGAGTGGACCGACGTCCATGGCACGTTGAACGTGCAGGACACCGCCCGCCGCATCGACGCGACCCTTCAGGAAGTCAACGTGGAATACGCCGAGAAGCGCCGCAGCGGACGACTGCGGCCCCTGCAGATCCTGCCCCTGGTGCCCGGCGCCTTCGGCCAGATCGCCGAACGACGGTTCCGCCAGGGCACCGCCGGTGCCCAGATCAAGCACCACTGGCTGCAGAAGGACTCGGCGTTCCTCGACACCCTGCGCGACCTCGACCTCGTCCGCGCCCGCCCGGGGACGTGACGGCATGCGCATCGGATTCGCCGCACCCATGTCCGGCCCCTGGGCCACCCCGGACACCGCCGTGCACGTCGCCCGCACCGCCGAACAGCTCGGATACGCCTCACTCTGGACCTACCAACGCGTCCTCGGCGCGCCCGACGACTCCTGGGGCGAGGCCAACCGCAGCGTCCACGACCCCCTGACTACCCTGGCGTTCCTGGCCGCGCACACCACCGGGATTCGGCTCGGTGTCGCCGTCCTGATCATGCCGCTGCACACCCCCGCGGTGCTGGCCAAGCAGCTCACTACCCTCGACCTGCTCTCCGGCGGCCGACTCGACGTGGGCCTCGGCAACGGCTGGGCCGCCGAGGAGTACGCCGCCGCCGGCGTGCCCCCCACCGGGCTCGGCCGTCGCGCCGATGACTTCCTCGCCTGTCTGCGCGCCCTGTGGGGCGAGCAGACCATGGTGGAACACGACGGCCCCTTCTACCGGGTCCCGCCCGCCCGGTTCGACCCGAGGCCCGCCCAGTCCCCGCACCCGCCGCTGCTCCTAGGCGGCGCCGCGCCCGCCGCACTGCGCCGCGCCGGCCGCCTGTGCGACGGCTGGATCGCGAGCAGCAAGGCCGGCCCGGCCGCCATCCGCGACGCCATCACCGTCGTACGCGACAGCGCTGAGCGAGCCGGACGCGACCCCGCGGCCCTGCAATTCGTCTGCCGCGCCCCGGTACGGCTGCGGACCCGGCCGGCCCCCGACGAGCCGCCGCTGACCGGCACCGCGGACACGATCCGGGCCGATCTCGCCGCGCTCGCCGACACCGGCCTGACCGAGATCTTCCTGGACCCCAATTTCGACCCCGAGATCGGCTCACCGGACGCGCCGACCGGCGACGTGCGACACCGCGTCGACTCGCTGCTGCATGAACTGGCCCCCGCAACCTGGTGAGAGGACGAGAACAGTGCTGATCGCGCGCGTTGCTGTCGGAGACGACCGAACGTACGCCCGCGTCGACACAGACGCAGGGCTGATCCACCTCCTGTCCAGTTCTCCCTACGACGAAATCCGGCCGACCGGCGAAACCAGGCCGCTGGCCGAGGTCCGCCTACTCGCACCGGTCGAACCCAGCAAAGTGCTGGTCGCAGGACGCAATTACGGCGATATCGTCACACCGGACCTGGTGGTCTTCATGAAGCCGTCTACCTCCGTCGTCGGCCCCGCGAGCGCCGTCCTGCTGCCGGCTGAGGCCAAGGAGGTCCGCTACGAGGGAGAACTCGCCGTGGTGATCGGGCGCCGCTGCAAAGACGTTCCCGAAGACACCGCAGACCAGGCCGTGTTCGGCTACACCTGCGCCAACGACGTCACCGCCTGGGACGTCGGGGAACCGAAGGGCCACTGGACCAAGGCGAAGAGCTTCGACACGTTCTGCCCGCTGGGGCCGTGGATCCGCACCGATATCGACCCCGCCGACCTCGTCCTGCGCACGACCGTGAACGGCACGCTGCGCCAGGACGGCTCCACCAAGGAAATGATCAGAAATGTCCGCGCCCTCGTGTCCCGTTGCAGCTCACTGATGACGCTGCTGCCCGGAGACGTGATCCTCACCGGCACACCAGCGGGTGCCGGCGTCCTGCGGCCGGGTGACGAGGTCGTCGTCGAGATTGACGGGATCGGTTCGCTCGCCAATCCGATCGGCGTGGCCGCGTAGTTCACTGACTACACTCGCACGAGCAACACGGGCCCGCCTGCGGCGCTTCGAGCTGCGCCGATCCCCGAGGAGAGATTCAGTGTCTGTAATCCGTCCCACCGCCGAAACCGAACGCGCAGTCGTGGTGGTCCCGGCTGGGACGACGTGCGCCGACGCGGTCACCGCGGCAAAGCTGCCGCGCAATGGCCCCAACGCGATCGTCGTGGTGCGAGACCCGTCCGGCGCCCTGCGTGACCTCGACTGGACCCCCGAGTCCGACGTCGAGGTCGAGGCCGTCGCGTTGTCCAGCGAGGACGGCCTCACGGTGCTGCGCCACTCCACGGCACACGTACTGGCCCAGGCGGTCCAGCAGCTCTGGCCGGAGGCCAGGCTCGGTATCGGCCCGCCGATCGAGAACGGCTTCTACTACGACTTCGACGTGGAGCGCCCCTTCCAGCCGGACGACCTCGAGCGCGTCGAGCAGCGCATGAAGGAGATCATCAAGTCCGGCCAGCGCTTCTGTCGCCGCGAGTTCCCCGACCGGGAAGCGGCCCGTGCCGAGCTTGCCAAGGAGCCGTACAAGCTCGAACTTGTGGACCTCAAGGGCGACGTGGACGCCGCCGAGGCCATGGAGGCCGGCGGGAGCGACCTGACGATCTACGACAACCTCGACGCGAAAACCGGAGATGTGTGCTGGTCCGACCTCTGCCGAGGCCCGCACCTGCCGTCGACCCGCCTGATCCCGGCGTTCAAGCTGCTGCGCAACGCGGCAGCCTACTGGCGCGGCAGCGAGAAAAACCGCCAGCTGCAGCGCATCTACGGCACGGCCTGGCCGACCCGCGACGCGCTCAAGGCCCATCTCGCCGCCCTGGAGGAGGCCGCCAAGCGTGACCACCGCCGCATCGGCGAGGAACTCGATCTGTTCGCGTTCAGCAAGGAGATCGGCCGCGGCCTGCCGCTGTGGCTGCCCAACGGCGCGATCATCCGCGACGAACTCGAGGACTGGGCCCGCAAGACCGAACGCAAGCTCGGCTACCAGCGCGTCGTCACCCCGCACATCACCCAGGAAGACCTGTACTACCTCTCAGGCCATCTGCCTTACTACGCAGAGGATCTGTACGCGCCGATTGACATTGACGGCGAGAAGTACTATCTCAAGCCGATGAATTGCCCGCACCACCACATGGTGTACAAGGCGCGCCCGCACAGCTATCGCGATCTGCCCTACAAGGTCGCCGAATACGGCACGGTGTACCGCTTCGAGCGCAGCGGTCAGCTGCACGGCATGATGCGTACGCGCGGATTCAGCCAGAACGACGCGCACATCTACTGCACGGCGGACCAGGCCAAGGACCAGTTCCTGGAAGTCATGCGCATGCACGCGGACTACTACCGCACTCTGGGGATTAGCGACTTCTACATGGTGCTCGCGCTGCGTGACTCGGCGAACAAGGACAAGTACCACGACGACGAGCAGATGTGGGAGGAGGCCGAGCGGATCACCCGGGAGGCCATGGAAGAGTCCGACATCCCCTTCGAGATCGACCTGGGCGGTGCCGCGCACTACGGCCCGAAGGTCGACTTCATGATCCGAGCCGTCACCGGCAAGGAATTCGCCGCCTCCACCAACCAGGTCGACCTGTACACCCCGCAGCGTTTCGGGCTGACGTACCACGACTCCGACGGCACCGAGAAGCCCGTCGTGGTGATCCACCGCGCCCCGCTCGGCTCGCACGAGCGCTTCACCGCCTATCTCACCGAGCACTTCGCAGGCGCCTTCCCTGTGTGGCTGGCGCCGGAGCAGGTCCGGATCATTCCGATCGTGGAGGAACTCACGGACTACGCTGAGGAAGTCTGCGGCATACTGCTGGACGCGGACGTGCGTGCCGACGTCGACGCCGGCGACGGCCGACTGAACGCCAAGGTACGCGCGGCCATCACCCGGAAGATCCCGCTCGTCGTGGTGGTCGGCAGGCGGGAGGCTGAACAGCGCACCGTGACCGTGCGCGATCGCTCCGGCAAGGAGACCCCGATGTCCCTGGAGGAGTTCGTGGCCCATGTCACTGGACTCATCAGGACCAAGAGCCTCGACAGCGCCGGTCACATCCGCCCGGAATCCAAGGCCTGACCCACGGCCGTAGGGGCCCGGCAGGATTTCGCCCCGCCGTCACAAGCAGTGCGGCAAGACGGTGGAGAGCACCGGCCTGAACGACCCCGGCGCCGACCTTCACGGCAAGCTCGCCGGCAGTCACTGACCCTCAGTGCGGCACGCCCACAACACAGGCCCCCGGCCCGGCCGCCGGGGTCCTCTGTTTGTCGCCTGCCCCTGTCTCCTGCGTATCCCGCTGACTCGCACCACCGCGCGCTGCGTATGTGTGTAGTGCCCTTTTGGGGAGGCGCGGGGCAGGGTTTGGCTCCGCCGGGTCCGGTGCCGTCAGGCGGGGGGGCCTCTATGTCTTTCGGCAAGGCATCCCTGTCGGGTCTGGGGTGGTTCGGTGTTGCTGGGGTTATGCGGCGAGCTCGACGTCCTTCGGTGTCCGGGGTTCGTAGAAGGTGCCGTCGCGGAGCATGGCGAACAGGACGCTGATGCGTTGGCGGGCGAGGCGGAGGAGGGCCTGAAAGAGCGTTTTGTCCCGGCAAGGTTGTTTGGTTTGAGGTTCAGGTATCGCGCCAGTTCGGGGTCGATTCGCGGGTGAGTCGTCGGCTTATGAGGTCGATCATCGCGATGTGAATCATGGCTTCGGACCGGTGGGCGTGGGTTTCGTAGTCGCGGGCCAGTCGGCGGTGGTGCATGAGCCAGCCGAAGGTCCGCTCGACCACCCATCGCCGGGGAATCACCTTGAAGCCTTTGGTTCCAGGGTTGCGCTGGACGACTTCGACGTCGATGCCGAGGCGGGCGCCGTGGTCGATCACCTTCGTGCGCTATCCGGTGTCGGCCCATGCCTTGGTCACCTGGGGGCTTGTGCCGGCGATCTGGGAGAGCAGGTGGATGCCGCCGGCATTGTCGGAGACGCTGGCCGCGCTCACCCAGACGGCCAGGAGCAGCCCGAGGGCGTCGACCCCGAGGTGACGCTTACGACCTGCAATCTTCTTGCCTGCGTCGATGCCCTGGCCAGCTGCGGGCACGTTGGCGGAGGTCTCGATGCTCTGCGCGTCCAGCACACAGGCACTTGGTTCGGCGTCCCGCCCCTCGGCCTGACGGACCAGGCGCCGCAGCAGGCCGTTGAGCCGGTCGAAGACACCTTCCTTCTGCCATGCGGCGAAGTAGCCGTAGACGGTTTCCCAGGGGGCGAAGTCGTGCGGCAGGTACCGCCATGGGATGCCGGTGCGGTCGACGTAGAGGATGGCGTCCATGATGCGGCGCAGGTCGTGCTCGGGTGGACGGCCAATGTCCAGGCCCTTGCCCCTGCGCTCGGCCCGCCAGGCGGTGAGCGTGGGACCGATCAACTCCCAGCGGGCGTCGGACAGGTCGCTGGGATACGGGCGCTGTCGCGTCATGTTTCGGTAGTAGCGTCAGGAGCGGCACCGGCCCAGGGCGCAAACGGCGTCAACCAGGGGCGCGTTGGGATCAGACAGGAGCGAGTACATCGAAACGGGCCGGGGTCTCGCCTCTGTAATCACACAGCCTTCGCAGGACCCTGGCGTCTCAACGACCCCACGGCGGTCCGCGACCTAAGGGCCACCAAACAATCTTGCCGGGACAAAACGCTCTT
>NZ_JBHVOC010000050.1:0-17330 GCF_044142145.1 Streptomyces sp. BK79 | reverse complement strand
CGTTCTCCAGCAGCGGGACGACCTCGTCCTCGGACGCCTCCAGCGCCACCATCACCCCACCGGCCGGAAGCTCCTGCATCAACCGGCCACGTGCCTCCACCAGCACACACGCGTCGTCCAGCGACAGCACACCCGCCACGTGAGCGGCCGCTATCTCCCCCACCGAGTGGCCGGCGACGACGTCGGGCACGACACCCCACGACTCCCACAGCCGGAACAGCGCCACTTCGAAGGCGAACAACACCCGCTGAGCGACGCCCGTTCCTTCCAACACAGCGGCGTCCGTACCGAAGAACTCCTCACGCACCTCCAGCCGATCGAGCACGTCGTCCAGCACCCGCGCGAACACCGGGAACCGCTCATACAACCCACGCCCCATACCCACCCGCTGCGCACCCTGCCCAGCGAACAGGAACCCCCAACCACCCACCGCCGCACGGCCCGTCACCACCCCGGCAACAGACTCACCCGCCTCCAACGCCTGAAGTCCCCGCCGGAGTTCAGCGTCATCACCGGCCACGACCACCGCCCGGTGCTCCAGCACCGCACGCGTCGTCGCCACCGCATGACCCAGCACCGCCACCGGAACATCCCCCGCCAACGGCACCAGCCGGCCCGCCTGCGCCCGCAAAGCCACCTCACTCGCAGCGGACAACACCACCGGCACCGGCCCCGACCACTCCAGCGCAGCACCCTCCGCCACAACCGCAGGCCCTTGTTCCAGAATCACGTGCGCGTTGGTCCCGCTGATCCCGAACGACGACACACCCGCCCGCCGAGGACGATCCCCCTCAGGCCACGGCATCTGCTCCGTCAGCAGCCGCACCCCACCCGCGGACCAGTCGACGTGTGGCGACGGCTCATCCACGTGAAGCGTGGCCGGCAGCACCCCGTGCCGCATCGCCATCACCATCTTGATGACACCCGCCACACCCGCGGCCGCCTGCGTATGACCCAGATTCGACTTCACCGAACCCAGCAACAACGGCCGCTCCACCTCACGACCCTGCCCATACGTCGCCAGCAACGCCTGCGCCTCGATCGGATCACCCAGCTTCGTGCCCGTCCCGTGGGCCTCCACCGCGTCCACCTCGGACGGCTCCAACCCCGCACTCGCCAACGCCCGCCGAATCACCCGCTGCTGCGACGGACCATTCGGCGCCGTCAAACCATTCGACGCCCCGTCCTGATTCACCGCCGAACCCCGCACCACCGCCAACACCCGATGACCGTTGCGACGGGCATCCGACAGACGCTCCACCAACAGCACACCCACACCCTCGGAGGAGCCGAAGCCGTCCGCCGAGGCCGAGAAGGCCTTGCAGCGGCCGTCCGGCGCCAGGCCCCGCTGGCGGCTGAACTCCACGAACATGTCCGGCGTCGACATCACCACCACGCCGCCGGCGAGAGCGAGCGAGCACTCGCCCTGCCGCAGTGACTGCACCGCCAGGTGCAGTGCCACCAGCGACGACGAGCACGCCGTGTCCAGTGTCACCGCGGGGCCTTCGAGGCCGAAGGTGTACGCCACCCGGCCGGACGTCACACTCGCGGTGTTGCCCGTGACGATGTAGCCCTCCAGCTCGGCGGGCGGACGGGCGAGGCGCGACGCGTAGTCCTGGTAGGTCGCGCCGACGAAGACGCCGGTGTCGCTGCCGCGCAGCGAGGTCGGCGGGATCCCGGCCCGTTCGAAGACCTCCCAGGTGGTCTCCAGCAGCAGCCGCTGCTGCGGGTCCATCGCCAGCGCCTCACGCGGCGAGATGTCGAAGAGCGTGGGGTCGAAGTCGGCTGCGTCGTGGAGGAACCCGCCTGCCCGGGGGTAGAAGGTGCCCGGCGTGGCGGGGTCGGGGTCATGGCGGCCCGCGATGTCCCAGCCCCGGTCCGTGGGGAAGTCGGTGATCGCGTCCCGTCCCTCTTCGACCAGTCGCCACAGGTCCTCGGGTGAGCGCACGCCGCCTGGGTAGCGGCAGCTCATCCCCACGATCGCGATGGGCTCGGCCCCGGGGTTCTCGAGCTCGGCCACGCGCAGGCGCGTCTCCTGCAACTCGCGTGTGACCCGCCGCAGGTAGTCGCGGAGCTGTTCCTCGGTCGCCATGGTCAGGACACCCCCAGGTCGTTGTCGATCAGGTCGAACAGTTCCTCGTCGCTGGAGTCTCCGAGGCCGTCTCGGGCGGCGCGGTCGGAGTCGGTCCACTTGTCCAGGAGCAGGCGCAGCCGCCGGCGTACGTGGTCGCGTTCCTGTGCGTCGACCGGCAGCTCCGCCAGCCGTTCGAGGTGCATCACCATGGATCCCGTGGCCGTGGGCGCCGAGGGCGCCGCCGTCTCGGCGGTCGCCAGCCGTTCGCCCAGGTGGGCGGCGAGTGCCGCCGGGGTCGGGTGGTCGAACACGGCGGTGGCGGACAGCGTCAGGCCGGTGGCCGAACCGAGCCTGTTGCGGAGTTCCACGGCGAGCACCGAGTCGAATCCGGCCAGTTGGAACGTCCGGTCGGGCGTGACGGCTCCCGGGTCGTCGTATCCGAGGACTGCGGCGACGTGTGTACGCACCAAGTCGACGAGGAGACGCTCGCGTTGCGCGCCGCTCGCGGCGGTGAGCCGCGTGAGCAGCGGGTCCTCCTCCGTGCGGGCGTCGCCGTCGACCGGTGCGAGGAACCGTTGGACGTCGGGGATCTCCCGCAGCAGCGGGCTCGGGCGCAGGGCCGTGAACGCCGTGTGGAAACGGTCCCAGTCGATGTCGGCGAGCACGGGTGCCGGCTCCTGGGTGGTCAGGGCCCGGTGCAGTGCGGCGAGGGCCTGGTCAGGGTCCATCTCGGGCAGGCCGTGCCGTCGCAGCACGCTGGAGACGGTGCCCTGCGCCATGCCGCCCCCGGCCCAGGCGCCCCAGGCGACGGAGGTGGCCGCGAGGCCGGCGGCGCGGCGCTGCAGCGCGAGGGCGTCGAGGTAGGCGTTGGCGGGTGCGTAGTTGCTCTGTCCCGGCAGGCCGAGGGTGCCCCCGAGGGAGGAGAACAGGACGAAGGCGTCCAGGTCGGGGCCGGTGAGTTCGTGGAGATGGCGGGCGCCGTCGGCCTTGACCCGCAGGACGCGGTCGACCTGGTCGACGGTGAGGGTGTCGAGTGCCGCGTCGTCGAGCAGCGCCGCGGTGTGGAAGACGGAGCGCAGGGGCCGTTCGGCCGGGATGGTGCCGATCAGGTCCGCCAGCGCGTCGCGGTCGGTGATGTCGCAGGCGGCCACCGTGACGTCGGCGCCCAGGGCGCGGACACGGGCTTGCAGGGCGGCGGCCTCGGGTGCCGCCGTGCCGCTGCGGCTGACGAGCAGCAGGTGTTCGGCGCCTTGTCCGGCCAGCCAGGTGGCGAGTTGTGCGCCGAGGGCGCCGGTGCCGCCGGTGACGAGCACGGTGCCGCTGGGCCGCCAGGTGGTGTCGGGCCGGGTCGGCGGTGCGGGTTCCGCCCTGAGCAGTCGGCGGACGTAGAGCCCGGAGCTGCGGACGGCCACCTGGTCCTCGCCGGTTTCACCGGTCCCGGAGGCCCCGGGGGTCCCGGAGGCCCCGGACGTCCCGGAGGTAAGGCCGGTGAGGCCGCCGGTCCCGCCGGTCCCGCTGGGACCGGTGAGGGCGGCGACGAGGCGTCGCCGTGCCCGGTCGTCCACGGTCGCGGGCAGGTCGATCAGGCCGCCCCACCGATCGGGCTGCTCCAGTCCGGCTATCCGTCCCAGACCCCACACGAGGGCCTGCGCGGTGCTGATGAGCGGGTCCGAGGCGCCGGTGCTCACGGCGCCCCGGGTGAGGCACCACAGCGGGACCGCCGTCTCGGTCCCGGCGAGGGTCTGGACGAGGGCGATCGTCTGGGCATACCCGTTGGGAACTGCAGGGTGGTCGGCATGTGGCTGTTCGTCCAGGGCGAGCAGGGACAGCACGCCCGTCGCGTGCTCCGCCCGCGCGGCCAGGGCCTGCCGGTCCAGGTCACCGGGTGGTACGGCCACCGTGTCGACGTGCGCTCCGGCGCGGGTCAGGGCCTCGCCCACGCCGGCGACCCACGGGTCCTCCGCCTGCCGGCCGGAGTGGACGACCAGCCAGTCGCCGGTCAGCCGGCCGGGCCGGGCATCGGCGGGCCGCCAGGCGATGCGGTACCGCCAGCCGTCGGTCTCGTCCTGGGTCCTGCGGGTGCCGCGCCAGGCGGACAGCAGGGCCATCGCGGCGTCCAGCGTGGCGCGGTCGTAGCGGGTGTCACCGGTGAGGACACCGGCCAGGGCATCCGGGTCGTTGTCCTCGACGGCAGCCCAGAGCACCGCGTCGTCGTCGGCGGGGGCGACCGCCGGGGGCGGCGCGTCGAGCCAGTAACGCTGCCGCTGGAAGGGGTACGTGGGCAGCGGTACGGCGCGGCAGCCCAGCCCGCTGAAGGCGGCCGTCCAGTCGACGGGTACGCCGCGGACGTGCACCTCGGCGAGGGACGTGAAGAAACGCTGGAGGCCGCCGTCGTCCCGGCGCAACGAACCGACCACCACACCGATGCCACTGCCCCTGCCACTGCCACTGCCGCTGCCACGGCCGCTGTCACTGCCGTCGCCGTCACCGCCGCCGTCGAGGATGTCCCGCACGGGGACGGTCGTCACGGGGTGCGGGCTGATCTCGACGAACGTGGTGGAGCCGGCGGCGGCCAGGTCGGCGACCGTGTCGGCGAACCGGACGGTCCGGCGGAGGTTGCGGACCCAGTAGTCGGCGTCCAGCGTGGCCGTGTCCACCAGGCGTCCCTCGACCGTGGAGTGGAACGGGACCTGCGCCGGCCTGGGGACGATGGGGCGCAGCACGTCGAGCAACTCGTCCCTGATCGCGTCCACTTGGGGAGAGTGCGACGCGTAGTCGACGGGGATGCGCCGGGCCCGTACACCTTCGGCCACGCACCGGGCCACGAACGCGTCGAGTGCCGTGGGCGTGCCGGAGATCACCACGGAGGCGGGGCCGTTGACCGCCGCGACGCTGATCTCCTCACCGAAACCGGCGGCGCGGGCCCGTACGTCCTCCACGGGCAGCGGAACGGACGCCATGCCCCCCGCACCGGACAGGGCGACCAGCGCCCGGCTGCGCAGGGTGACCACGCGGGCCGCGTCGTCGAGGGACAGCGCGCCCGCCGCGTAGGCGGCGGCTATCTCGCCCTGCGAATGGCCCACCACCGCGGTGGGCCGGACGCCGTGCGCGCGCCACAGGCGCACCAGGCCGGCCATCATGGCGAAGAGCGCCGGCTGGACGACGTCGACCCGGTCCAGGGACGGCGCCGAGGGGCGGCCCCGCAGGACGTCGGTCAGCGACCAGTCGACGTACGGGGCCATGGCCTGCGCGCACGCCTCGATCTCGGCGCGGAACACGTCGGAGGTGTCGAGCAGCGCCGCGCCCATGCCGGTCCACTGTGCGCCCTGGCCGGGGAAGACGAACACGGTTCCGCCGTCGGTGTCGGCGAGGCCCCGGACCAGTCCGGGCGCGGTGTCACCGTGCGCGAGCGCGTTCAGGGCGCGGTCGCGGGCGTCGGCCGTGGCCGCCACGACGACGGCCCGGTGCTCGAACAGGGATCGGGTGGTCGCGAGCGAGTAGGCGGTGTCGGCGGGGCGCGCGCCGCGCGTCCCGCTCTGCGCGGCCGCCTGTGCGCGCAGGGCGGGTTCGGTCCGGGCGGACAGGATCCAGGGCAGCGGGGGGTGCGCGGCCGGTGCCGAGTCGTACCCGTGATCCGGCACCTGGCCGTGCTGGTGATCGGGTTGGGGATCGAGGTGGTGATCGGGGTGGTGATCGGGCTGGTGGTCCGGCTCCACCGGGGCCTGTTCGATCACGACGTGGGCGTTCGTGCCGCTGATGCCGAAGGAGGAGACACCGGCCCGCCGGGGGCCGTCGTCCGGCGTCCACGGTGTCGTCTCGGTCAGCAGCCGCACCGTCCCGGCCGACCAGTCCACGTGCGGCGACGGTTCGTCCACGTGCAGCGTCTTCGGCAGTGTTCCGGCGCGCAGGGCGAGCACCATCTTGATGACGCCGGCGACGCCCGCCGCGGCCTGGGTGTGGCCGATGTTGGACTTGACCGAGCCCAGCCACAGCGGCCGCTCACGCTCCCGGCCGTAGGTGGCGAGCAACGCTTCCGCCTCGATGGGGTCGCCCAGGGCCGTGCCCGTGCCGTGGGCCTCGACCGCGTCGACGTCGCCCGGACGGAGCCCGGCGGCGCTCAGTGCGGCGCGGATCACCCGTTGTTGCGCCGGCCCGTTGGGCGCGGTCAGCCCGTTGGAGGCGCCGTCCTGGTTGGTGGCCGATCCTCGTACCACGGCGAGCACCGGGTGACCGTTGCGCCGTGCGTCGGACAGCCGCTCGACCAGGAGCACTCCGGCGCCCTCGGCGGCTCCCATCCCGTCGGCCGTGGCGGCGAACGCCTTGCTGCGGCCGTCGGGAGCCAGGCCCCGCTGCCGGCTGAACTCGATGAAGAGCTTCGGGGTCGACATGACGGTCACGCCGCCGGCCAGCGCCAGCGAGCACTCGCCCTGCCGCAGCGCCTGGCAGGCCAGGTGCAGCGCCACCAGCGACGACGAGCACGCCGTGTCGACGCTGACCGCGGGGCCCTCCAGGCCGAGGGTGTAGGAGATCCGGCCGGAGGCGACGCTCGCCGCGCTGCCGTTGCCGAGGTGTGCCTCGAACTCCTCGGGTGACTGCTGGAAGCGGGACGCGTAGTCGTTGTACATCAGGCCGGTGAACACGCCGGTGCGACTGCGTCGCAGCGCCAGCGGGTCGATCCCGGCCCGTTCGACCGCCTCCCAGGAGGTCTCCAGGAGCAGCCGCTGCTGCGGATCGACGGAGAGCGCCTCGCGGGGGCTGAGGCCGAAGAACTCCGGGTCGAAGTCGGCGGCGTCGTACAGGAACCCGCCCGCTCTGGTGTAGCTGTGACCGGCGCGGTCCGGGTCGGGGTCGTACAGCGCGTCGAGGTCCCAGCCCCGGTCGGCGGGGAGTTCGGAGATCGCGTCGTCGCCGCGCAGCAGCAGGTCCCACAGGTCTTCGGGGGAACGCACGCCTCCCGGGAAGCGGCAGGCCATGCCGATGATGGCGATGGGTTCGTCGGCCGGGGCGGTGCCGGCCGGCGGCTGGTCGGCGGCGTCCGTGGTGCCGTACAGCGCCGTGTTCAGGTGGGCGACGAGGGCCGCGGGGGTGGGGTGGTCGAAGAGCAGCGCGGCGGGCAGTCGCAGGCCGGTGGCCCGGGCGAGCCGGTTGCGCAGTCCCAGTGAGGTGAGCGAGTCGAAGCCGGCGTCGGTGAACGTCCGGTCGAGGTCGATCGCGCCGGGCGAGTCGTGCCCGACCACGGCCGCGGCGTGGTGCCGTACGAGTGTCGTCAGCGCGTCGGTCCGGTCGGCCGCGGACAGTGCGGCGAGGCGGTCGGCGGCCGGCTCGGCAGCGCGGGCCGCCGGGTCGTGCCGGCGCGGCTCGCGGACGAGGCCGCGCAGCATCGCGGGTACGGATGCGGGTGGGACCGCGACCGCGGACGTGGCCGCGGGTACGGATCCGGATGCGGCGGCTACGGGTTCGGTTTCCGGAGTGGTGGACGTGGACCAGGCGGAGGTGTCGAGCCGGGCGGGTACCAGCGTCGGACCGTGGGCCGGCCAGGCCGCGTCGAACAGCTCCAGCGCCTCGTCGGTGTCGAGCGCGACGACGCCCGGCGCGGTCCGCCGCAGGTCGTCGAGGTGGCCTGTCAGTCCGCTGGGCGCGGCCCACAGTCCCCAGGCGAGCGACACGGCGGGCAAGCCCTGGTGCGTGCGGTGCGCGGCGAGCGCGTCGAGGAACGTGTTGGCGCCCGCGTAGTTGCCCTGGCCCGCGTTGCCGAGCACGCCCATCACGGACGAGAACAGCACGAACGCGTCGAGGTCTCCGGTGAGTTCGTGCAGGTGCCAGGCGGCGTCGGCCTTCGGCCGGAGGACGGTGTCGAGCCGGTCCGTGGTCAGGGTGGGGATGGTCGCGTCGTCGAGCACACCCGCCGCGTGCACGACAGCGGTGAGGGGGTGGTCCTCCGGCACGGTGGCCAGCAGGGCCGCCAGCGCGTCACGGTCGGCGACGTCGCACGCGGCGATGGTCACGTCGGCGCCCAGACCGGTCAGGTCGGCGGCGAGGGCGGCCGCTCCTTCGGCGCGTCGGCCGCTGCGGCTGGCCAGGAGCAACCGGCGTACGCCGTGCCGCGCGACGAGGTGCCGCGCGATCGTGCTGCCGAGGGCACCGGGCGCGCCCGTGACCAGGACGGTGCCCTGGGTGGGGCCGTGCGGGCGCGGCGCGCCCGGTCGGGCACCTGGTGCCGCCAGGTCGGTGTCGCCGCGCACCGGGGCCAGTCGCGGTACGAGCACGGTGTCCGCGCGGATCGCGAGCTGGGGCTCGCCGGAGGCGAGCGCGGCCGCGACGGCGGAGGTTCCCAGCGCGGACGAGGCGGGGGCGTCGGTGTCCAGCAGGACGAACCTGTCGGGGTTCTCGGTCTGCGCCGAGCGTACGAGTCCCCAGACGGGGGCCTCCGCGACATGGGAGACGGCGTCGTCCGGGCCGGTGGAGACGGCGTCGTGGGTCACCAAGACCAGCCGCACCTCGGCCAGGCGGTCGTCGGCCAACCAGTCCTGGAGCAGGGTGAGGACCCGGCCGGTGACGGCATGGGCCCGGGCGACAGTGCCGACGGCACCCGCCCCCACCGCATCCGGCCCCACGGCCAGGCACGGTGCGAACACCACCTCGGGCAGGACGGGCTCCGCCGTCAGGGCGGCCAGGTCGGGGTAGGCGGGGAGGTCCGTGTGCGCGGTGCCCAGGACGGCCCACCGGCCGCGCGGTGCGTCCGTCCCGGCCAGCGGCGTCCACCGCACCCGGTACAGCGCATCCCCGTGCGCGGCGGTGGCGGGCCGCATCACCAGCGAGTCGACGGTCAGGACGAGCGCGCCGGTGTCGTCGTACGCGCTCAGGGCCGTCGTGGACGGTCCCGCCGGGGACAGTCGCACGCGCAGCGAGGTGGCACCGCCGCGGTGCAACCGCACGCCGCTCCACGAGAACGGCAGCAGGCCGGTCCCGCCGTCGGCCAGGGAGCGCAGTTCGAGGGCGTGCAGCGCGGCGTCCAGCAGCGCCGGGTGCAGGTCGAATCCCGCCGCGTCGCTCACGCGCACCTCGGCGAACAGTTCCTCGCCGCGACCGCGCAGCCGGTGCAGCCCCTGGAAGGCAGGGCCGTACGCGAACCCGCCGCCGGCCAGTCGCTCGTAGGCCCCGGTCAGGTCGATGTCCTCGAGGCCGGCGAGGTCCTGCGGGTCCGAGGGCCACGGGAGTGCGGCGCCGGTCTCGTCGGCGGGCGTCAGGGTCGCGGAGGCGTGACGGGTCCAGGACCGGTCGCCGTCCTGCCGCGCCAACAGGGTGAAGGAGCTGCCGGCGGAGTCCTCCGACGGGCGCACGACGATCCGCACGGCCACCGCGCCGTCGGCGGGCAGCGGCAGCGGCGCCTCGATGGCGAGGTCGGCGACCTGGCCGTTTCCGGTGCGGTCCGCAGCCCACAGGGCGAGGCCGAGGTAGGCGGTGCCCGCGAGCAGCGGCGCGCCTCCCACCTCGTGGTCGGCCAGCCAGGGCTGGGAGCGCAGGGACAGCCGGCCGGTGAACACCGCGGTACGGTCGTCCGCCAGGTCCACGGCGGCGTCCAGCAGCGGGTGGTCCGCGATGTCGAGGCCGAACCGGGTCGCGTCCTCGGCCCCGCCGGTCGGCGCCACCCAGTACCGGTCGCGCTCGAACGGGTAGGTCGGCAGGTCGGTCCGGCGCGCGCCGGATCCGGCGAACACGGCGTCCCAGCGCACGGGCAGGCCGTGGACGAACGCCTCGGCCATCGAGGTCAGCAGCTGGTACGGCCCCGAGGCGTCGCGGCGCAGGGTGCCGACCGCGACGGCGTCGGCCTCCGCCGCGTCGGCGGTCTCCTGGACGGCCGGCGACAGCACCGGATGCGGGCTGACCTCGATGAAGCAGGTCGTGCCGGCGTCGAGCAGCCCGCGCACCACCGGTTCGAAGAGCACCTGCTCCCGCAGGTTCCGGTACCAGTAGTCGGCGTCGAGCAGCGTGGTGTCCAGGAGCCCGCCGGTGGTGGTGGAGTGGAACGGCACCTCGGCGGCCCTCGGTTCGACCGGCGCGAGGTCGGCCAGCAGCCGGTCGCGGATCTCCTCGACCTGCGGCGAGTGCGAGGCGTAGTCCACGGGGACACGGCGGGCTCGTTCGTCCCGTTCCAGGAGGGCGTCGAGCGCCTCGGGCGGGCCCGAGACGACCGTCGAGCGCGGGCCGTTGAGCGCCGCGACCGACAGCCCGTCGAGGTCGATCTCGTGCACGGGCCGCGGCACGGCCACCATGCCGCCGAGTCCGGACAGGGCCAGCAGCGCCCGGCTGCGCAGGGCGACGACGCGGGCGCCGTCGTCGAGGGACAGCGCCCCCGCGACACAGGCGGCGGCGATCTCGCCCTGGCTGTGTCCCGCGACGGCGGTGGGCTCGACACCGTACGCACGCCAGACCTCGGCCAGCGACACCATGACGGCCCACAGCACCGGTTGGACGACGTCGACCCGCTGCTGCAGGGCGGCGTCCGACAGCGCGTCCGGCAGCGACCAGTCCACGAAGGGACGCAGCGCCTCGGCGCACTCGGTCATCCGGGCGGCGAACACCGGGGAGGTCACGAGCAGGTCGGCCGCCATGCCCACCCATTGGGCGCCCTGGCCGGGGAAGACGAAGGCGGCCGCCGCGTCGGGCACGGCACGGCTCACGATGACGCCGTCGGACAGTCCCGCCAGCAGTTCCGCGCGGTCGGCGCCGACCACCACCGCACGGTGTTCGAGCACTTGGCGGCCGGTGGCCAGGGTGTAGCCGACGTCGACGGGGTCGGCGCCCGCGGTGGTGACGGCCGAGACCAGCCGTGCGGCCTGGGCGCGCACCGTGCTGGCCGTCCTGGCCGACAGCACCCACGGCACCGCGGCGAGGGGGGCCGGCGGCGCGGCGTCCGGTTCCGGTACGGCGGTGACGTCCTCCAGGATCACGTGGGCGTTCGTTCCGCTGATCCCGAACGAGGACACGGCGGCCCGCCGGGCACGGTCGTGTCGCGGCCAGACCAGCGGCTCGGTGAGCAGCCGTACCTCGCCGGCGGACCAGTCCACGTGCGGCGACGGTTCGTCCACGTGCAGGGTGCGGGGCAGGGTGCCGTGCCGCATCGCCAGCACCATCTTGATGACGCCCGCCACACCGGCGGCCGCCTGCGTGTGTCCGATGTTGGACTTCAACGACCCGAGCCAGAGCGGACGGTCCTCGTCCCGGCCCCGACCGTACGTGGCGAGGAGGGCCTCGGCCTCGACCGGGTCGCCCAGCCGGGTGCCGGTCCCGTGTGCCTCCACCGCGTCCACCTCGGACGGCTCCAGCCGCGCGCTCGCCAGCGCCTGCTCGATGACCCGGCGCTGCGACGCGCCGTTGGGCGCGGTGAGGCCGTTGGAGGCGCCGTCCGAGTTGACGCCGGAACCGCGTACGACGGCCAGCACCGGGTGCCCGTGGCGCCGGGCGTCGGACAGCCGCTCCAGGAGCAGCACGCCCGCGCCCTCGGCCCAGGCCGTGCCGTCCGCGGCCGCCGCGAACGGCTTGCAGCGCCCGTCGGGGGCGAGTCCTCGCTGGCGGCTGAACTCGACGAACATGCCGGGTCCGGCCATGACGCTGACCCCGCCGGCGAGGGCGACGCCGCACTCGCCCTGCCGCAGCGCCTGGCAGGCCAGGTGCAGCGCGACCAGGGACGACGAGCACGCGGTGTCGACGGTGATCGCCGGTCCCTCGAAACCGAAGGTGTAGGCGATTCTGCCGGACGCGACGCTGCCCGTGGTGCCGGTCAGGACGTGGCCTTCGAGTCCGTTCCGTGCCTGGTGCAGCCGTGGGCCGTACTCCTGCGGTGTCGCGCCCACGAAGACGCCGACCGGCTTGCCGCGCAGGGTCGACGCGTCGATGCCCGCGCGTTCGAACACCTCCCAGGACGTCTCCAGCAGCAGTCGCTGCTGCGGGTCCATCGCCAGCGCCTCACGCGGGGTGATCCCGAAGGCCGCGGGGTCGAACGCCCCGGCGTCGTACAGGAATCCGCCCGAGCGCACGTAGGTCGTTCCCTCGTGGTCCGGGTCGGGGTGGTACAGCTCGTCGAGGTCCCAGCCGCGGTCGGCGGGGAACGGCCCTACGGCGTCGGCGCCCGCCGCGACCAGGTCCCACAGCTCCTCGGGGGAGGTCACACCGCCGGGGAGTCTGCAGCTCATGGCCACGATGGCGATCGGATCGCCGGCCCCGTCCGCCGGACCCGACGACGCGACGGCGCCGGAGGCGGTGTTCACGTCGGCGCCCCGGCCCCCGTCCGACTCCGCGTCCGCGTCCACTTCCACCTCTACGTCCACCTGACCGAGCACGTACGCGGCCAGGCGCGCCGGTGTCGGATGCTCGAAGAGGACGCTCGGGGACAGGGTGAGCCCGGTGAGGGAGTTCACCCGGTCGAGCAACTCGACGCCGGCCAGGGAGTTGAGTCCGAGAGCGTGGAAGGTGAGCTCGGGGTCGACGGCCTGTGCGCCCCGGGCGCCCATGACGTGGGCGGCCTGCGCGCGCACGAGATCGAGCACCTGCCGCCCGCGCGCCGGCCCTGCCGTGCCCGCCGTACCCGCCGTACCCGCCGGTCGCCGCAGCGGCCGCACGGACTCGTCGGCGCGCTCGCCTCCTTCCAGGGCGGCGGACCTGCTGTCGCGCGTGATCCAGTACCGGTCCCGCTGGAAGGCGTAGGTCGGCAGCCTCAGCCGGCGCGGCGCCCAGGGTTCGTACACCGTCGCCCAGTCGACCGGCACACCACGCACGTGCAGCTCACCGAGCGTGCTGAGGAGGGACTCCGCTTCGTCCCAGCCTCGACGCAGCGAGGCGAACGCCGGCGAGGAAACCGTCTCGCGGCTCAGTCCGGCGAGCGTCCCGTCCGGCCCGATCTCGACGAACGTCTCCACACCCTCGGCATGCAGCGAACGCACCGCGTCGGCGAACCGCACCTCACGCCGCACCTGCTCCACCCAGTACTCCGCCGTGGCGATCTCCCCCACCACCGGCCCACCAGACACCGTCGACACAAAGCGCAGCCGCTCCGGAACCCGGAACGACAACCCGGACACCACCTCACGGAAGGCATCCAGCATCGGCTCCATCAACGGCGAATGAAACGCATGACTGACCTTCAGCCGCCGCGAACGCCGCCCCGGCAGAGCAGCAACCACCTGCTCCACCGCATCCGCCTCACCCGACACGACCACGGACGTAGGCCCGTTCACCGCCGCCAGGGACGCACCCGCCACGTTCTCCAGCAGCGGAGTGACCTCCTCCTCGGACGCCTCCAGCGCCACCATCACCCCACCGGCCGGAAGCTCCTGCATCAACCGGCCACGCGCCCCCACCAGCACACACGCGTCCTCCAGCGAGAGCACGCCCGCCACATGAGCAGCCGCTACCTCCCCCACCGAATGACCCGCCACCGCATCCGGCACCACACCCCACGACTCCCACAACCGGAACAACGCCACCTCGAACGCGAACAACACCCGCTGAGCGACACCCGTCCCCTCCCACACCACCGCATCCGCACCGAAGAACTCCTCACGCACCCCCAAACGCTCCAGCACCTCATCCAGCACCCGCGCGAACACCGGGAACCGCTCATACAACCCACGCCCCATACCCACCCGCTGCGCACCCTGCCCAGCGAACAGGAAGCCGACCCGGCCCGCCGTCCCCGACGTGCCCGCGACCAGTGCGGGATCGATGCGGTCGTGCGCGACGCCTTCGAGCCTGTCGAGGAGTTCGTCCCGGCCGGCGGCGAGCAGGAAGCAGCGGTGCTCGTGGGCGGTGCGGGTGGTGGCCAGGGAGAAGCCGACATCGGCGGGACGGAGGTCGGGCCGGTCGGACAGGTACGCCAGCAGTCGCTCGGCCTGGGCCCGCCGAGCCGTCGCCGTCCGCCCGGAGATCAGGATCGGCACGGCGGTGTGGTCGGCCGGCGTCCGCGGGGGCGGCGTCGGCCTGGTGGGCGGCTCCGACACCACCACGTGGCAGTTGGTGCCGCCCATGCCGAAGGAGCTGACTCCCGCGCACAGAGGACGCGTGGGGTCGGGCCACGGGCCGAGGTCCCGCCGCACCTCCAGGCGCAGGTCGTCGAACGGGATGGCGGGGTTGGGCGTGTGGAAGTTGAGGCTGGCCGGGATCTCCCGGTGGCGTAACGCGAGGGCCGTCTTCACCAGCCCGGCGAGGCCGGCCGCGCCCTCCAGGTGGCCGATGTTCGTCTTGACGGAGCCGACGGCCAGCGGCGGCCGTGTCCCGTCCCGCGCGGAGCCGATCGCCGCGCCGAGACCGGACGCCTCGACTGGGTCGCCGACCGCGGTGCCGGTGCCGTGCAGTTCGACGTACTGGACCTCCGCGGCGGTCACCCCGGCCCGGCGCTGGGCGGCCCGAACGACGGCGGCCTGGGCCGACGCGCTCGGTACGGTGAGGCCGTCGGTGGCTCCGTCGTTGTTCACGGCGCTGCCGCGGATCACGCAGTGGACGGGGTCGTCGTCGGCGATAGCCGCGGCCAGCGGCTTGAGCAGCACGACGCAGCCGCCCTCCCCGCGGACGAAGCCGTTGGCGCGCGCGTCGAAGACGTGACACTCCCCGTCCGGTGACAGCCCGCCGAACGCGGCCGCCGTGCGGGTGCTGTCCGGCACGAGCATCAGGTTGACGCCGACGGCCAGTGCGACATCCGACTCGCCCTTGCGCAGGCTCTCGCAGGCCAGGTGCACGGCCACCAGGGACGAGGACTGCCCGGTGTCGACGGTGAGGCTGGGTCCGTGCAGACCGAGGGCGTAGGAGACGCGGTTGGCGATGATGCCGCGGTGCAGCCCGGCCATGGTGTGCTGGGTGATCGCGTCGTCGCCGGACGTGTGGGTGAGGGTCGTGTAGTCGTCCCACATCGCGCCGACGAAGACGCCGGTGTCGGTGCCGCGCAACCGTGCGGGCAGGACGGCCGCGTCCTCGATCGCCTCGACGCACAGTTCCAGGACCAGCCGTTGCCGGGGGTCCATCGCGGCGGCCTCGCGGGGTGTGATGCCGAAGTACGACGCGTCGAACTCGTCGACGGAGTCGAGGAAACCGCCCCGCTGGGGCGTGCCCCAGCGATCCGACGTGCCGATGGCGCTGCGGCCCTCCCGCAGCAGTGTCCAGAGGGTCTCGGGGTCCTTCGCTCCGGGCAGCCGGCAGGAGATGCCGATGACGGCGACGGAATCCTGTACGGGGTCGTGGCTCGGCATGCTCTCGTCTGTCCCCCGTGTCCCCCGCGTCCCCCGTGCCCTCTGCATCCCGTGCGCCCCCTGGGTCCCCTGAGTCTCCTGCGTTCCCGGCGTTTGCTGCGTCCCCTGCGTTCCCGGCTTTCCCGGCGTCCTCTTGGTGCGCATTGCGGGCGGGTTGGTGCGCCTTCCGGGCGTCCTCATCGCGTGCCGCCCGCGGATTCCCGCAGAACGGCGGAGACAGGCTGATCGGGTTCGGCCAGCAGGGCCTCCAGCGCGGTGACCAGGCGGCGCAGCAGACCTTCGATCGTGGACCGGTCGAACAGCGACCGCCGGAACAGCGCGTGGGCCGTGACGTCGTCGCCGTCCTCCATGAGCGTCACCTCCAGGTCCATCCGCACCGACACCCGCCCGTGGTCGAAGCTCTCCAGTCGGGTGCCGGCCAGCGAAGGCGTGCCGTGCGGGGTGTTGACCAGCTGGAACATGACCTGGACCAGGCCGTGCGGGTCGTCGCCGAAGCGCTCCGCGAGCAGGTGGAAGGGCATGTCCTGCCGGGCGAACGCTCCGGTGGCCGTCTCCCGGGTCCGTGCCAGCGCCTCGCGGAAGGTGGGGTCGCCGGACACGTCGGTGCGCAGGACGAGCATGTTGGCGAAGCCGCCGACCAGGTGCTCCAGTTCGGCGCGGGTCCGGCCGGCGACCGGGGAGCCGACCGCCACGTCGGGACGGCCCGTCTCGTCGGCCAGGACGACGGTGAAGGCGGCGAGCAGGGTCATGAACAGCGTGGCGTCGGCCTCGGCGCCCCGTTCCCGGGCCGCGCGGACCAGTTCCGGACCGAGGGGCAGGCTCACCGAGCCGCCCTCGGGGTCGGGGACATTGGTGCGGGGCCGGTCGGTGGGCAGGGCGAGGGGTGTCGGGCAGCCCGCCAGCCGCCGGGTCCAGTACTCCCACTGGTCGCGCAGCGTGTCCCCGGTGAGCCATGCGCGCTGCCAGACGGCGAAGTCGGCGTACTGGACGGGCAGTTCGGGCAGTCGTGGTTCGGCGCCGCCGGTGACGTCGGCCGCGTAGACGCTGGAGATCTCGTGCCAGAGGACATCCTGCGACCAGGCGTCGGTGGCCATGTGGTGCGTGGTCAGGGCGATGACGTGGTCGTGCGGGTCGAGGCGCAGGAGCCTGACGCGCACAACGGGCCCGTTGACGAGGTCGAAGGGCCGGCGCGCCTCGTCGGCGACGAGTGCCCGCGCCGCGGACTCCCGTTCGGCGGGCGTCGCGCCGGGCACGGGCTCGGCGGTGAGGACCACCGGCTGGGCGGGGCGGACGTGCTGGGTCGGTGCGGCGGCGTCCGGAGAGATCGTGGTCCGCAGAGTTTCGTGCCTGCCGATCAGCGAGGAGACGGCCCGGCTCAGGGCGTCGACATCGAGCGGTCCGCGGGCCCGCATGACGAACGGCACGTTCCACAGGTGGCTGTCGGGGTGGGCGCGCGCGAGTGCCAGGTATCCCTCCTGCGCGAAGGACAGCGGAGGGTCGGTGTCCCGTACGGCGGGTACGAGCGCGTGGCGGGCCGCGGCGGCGGAGTCGCCGGTCGTGCGCAGGACGGCCGCCAGGCTCCGCGGGGTGCGCAGCCGGAACAGGTCCGCGAGTGGTACGGAGACACCGGTCGCGGCTTCGATACGGACGGCTGCCTGGGCGGCGAGGAGGGAGTGCCCGCCGAGCGCGAAGAAGTCGTCGTCGACACCGATCCGCTCGACGCCGAAGACCTCGGCGAAGACGTCGCACACGGCTTGCTGCTCGGGCGTTCGCGGGGCGGTGTGTTCGGTGTCGGTGGTGTCGCTCCCGGGCGCCGGGAGGGCTCGGCGGTCGATCTTGCCGGTGGAGGTCAGCGGGAACGCGGTCAGGGTGACGAACGCGGAGGGCACGAGGTAGTCGGGCAGGGCGTCCGCCAGGTGGGCGCGCAGGGCGCCGGTGTCGGGGCGCGTGTCGTCGTGGGGGATGACGTAGGCGACGAGTCGCCGGTGGCCCGGCTGGTCCTCCCTGGCCACGACGGC
>NZ_JBHVOC010000049.1:0-18054 GCF_044142145.1 Streptomyces sp. BK79 | reverse complement strand
GCGCCGGACGCGCGCCCCCTAGCTGATCCCTCGCCAGCCCTCCGGGTCCACGCCTCCCGGCACAGGAGCCGCCTCGTCGTACGGCTGCCGCGTGAAGACGAACGACCCGAGGTCCAGGTGGCTCACGGTCCCGTCCGGGCGCCGCACGGCGCGCAGAGTCTCTCCCGCGTAGTAGCCCTCCAGCCCCGTCCAGGTACCGTCACCGTTCGCCCGGAAGCCCGAGCGGCGGCCGGATCCCGACAGGGGCTCCAATGCGACTCCCCCGCCGGACGTCAGCCGCAGGGCGAAGGCATGCGTCCCCCAGTACCACTGCCCGGCCAGCTCCAGCACCGATGCGTCGGCCTGCGGCAGCGGCCGCCACGGTTCGGGGATCCGGGGTTCCGCCTCGGCGACGATGCGCACGAGGTCGGCGCCGATCCCGGCCGGCTGCGGCCCCGACGTGCAGTTGGTCAGCACCACCGCCGCCACGTCGTCGTCCACAGCGATCGTGAGGTTGGCCAGGAAGCCCGGCAGGGAGCCCGAGTGCCCCACGAGCAAACGCCCGTCCCGGTGCTGGATCTGCAGCCCCAGCCCGTACGCGGCCCCGTCCGCGACATCGGCGGCCTCGACCGGAGCCGCCGGGGCCCGCATCTCCCGTACGGTCTCCGCCTTCAGCACCCGGTCGTCGCCCCGCGTCAGGAAGACGGCGAACCGCGCCAAGTCCCCGGTGGTCGACCAGAGCTGACCGGCCGGAGCCATCCGGCCGAGATCCTCGGCGGGCTCGGCCAGCATCACATCGGCCCACGGGTGTACCGCCCAGCCACCGGCGTGCGGAGCCCGGGGCCGCCCGGTCGTACGGTCGAGTCCCAGCGGCTCCAGCACCTCCCGCCGCAGCACGTCCTCCCACGCGGCGCCACGCACCTCCTCGACCAGTGCGCCGAGCAAGGTGTAGCCGGGGTTCGAGTAATGGTGCCGTCGGCCCGCCGGGTGCAACAACGGCTTGTCCCCCAGCACGTCGGCGAGCTCGGGTCGCAGAGAGCCCGGCGTACGCTCCCACCAGGGCGCGGGCGACTCCGCGGCCAGCCCTCCCGAGTGCGCCAGCAACTCGGCGATCGTGGCCTCGCCCGCCCCGGTACCCGGCAGATGCTTCTCCAGCGGATCGCTAAGGTCGAGTACTCCCTCGTCCCGCAGACGCAGGATCAGAACCGCGGTGAACGTCTTGGTGATCGAGCCGATCCGGTACTGCACGTTCTCGTCCGGACCGTGCCCGTCGACCGAGCTCCGCGCCCCGTGCCACACGGTGCGCCCGTCCCGGACGACCGCCGCGACCAGCGACGGGGTGCGCCCTTCGGCCTGGGCCACGGCGATCCGGTGCAGCAGCGCCCGGCGGGTGGCCGGGAGCAGCTCTTCCTGAGGTGTCGTCATGTCCCCAGTCCACCTGCCCGGGGCCTACGCGTCGAGCCGATTTCCCCCGGTCCGGGTACTCAGGTCTGCGCCATGTCCACGAATCGCGAGTAGTGGCCCTGGAAGGCCACAGTGATCGTCGCTGTCGGTCCGTTACGGTGCTTCGCCACGATCAGGTCGGCTTCGCCCGCGCGCGGCGACTCCTTCTCGTAGGCGTCCTCCCGGTGCAGCAGGATGACCATGTCGGCGTCCTGCTCGATCGAACCGGACTCACGCAGGTCGGAGACCATCGGCTTCTTGTCAGTGCGCTGCTCGGGCCCGCGGTTCAGCTGGGAGAGCGCGATCACGGGGATCTCCAGCTCCTTGGCCAGGAGCTTGAGGTTACGGGACATGTCCGAGACCTCCTGCTGACGGCTCTCGGCGCGCTTGGAGCCGCCGGACTGCATCAGCTGGAGGTAGTCGATGATGACCAGCTTGAGGTCGTTGCGCTGCTTGAGACGCCGGCATTTGGCCCGGATCTCCATCATCGACAGGTTCGGGGAGTCGTCGATATAGAGCGGAGCGGCCGAGACGTCCGGCATCCGTCGGGCCAGACGGGTCCAGTCGTCGTCCGTCATGGTGCCGGAGCGCATGTGATGCAGCGCCACACGGGCCTCGGCGGACAGCAGTCGCATCGCGATCTCGTTGCGCCCCATTTCGAGCGAGAAGATGACGCTCGGGAGGTTGTTCTTGATCGAGGCGGCCCGCGCGAAGTCCAGTGCGAGCGTCGACTTACCCATCGCGGGTCGCGCGGCGATGACGATCATCTGACCGGGGTGCAGGCCGTTGGTGAGTGAGTCGAAGTCCGTGAACCCCGTGGGCACGCCGGTCATCTCGCCGCTGCGCGATCCGATCGCCTCGATCTCGTCGAGAGCGCCCTCCATGATGTCGCCGAGCGGCAGGTAATCCTCGCTGGTCCGCTGCTCGGTGACGGCGTAGATCTCGGCCTGGGCGCGGTTGACGATCTCGTCGACGTCGTCGTCGGCCGCGTATCCCATCTGGGTGATCCGGGTACCGGCCTCCACCAGGCGCCGCAGGACGGCGCGCTCGTGGACGATCTCGGCGTAGTACGCGGCGTTCGCCGCCGTCGGCACGGTCTGGACGAGGGTGTGCAGGTACGAGGCCCCGCCGACCTTGTTGATCTCTCCGCGCTTGGTCAGCTCGGCGGCGATCGTGATGGGGTCGGCCGGCTCGCCCTTGGCGTAGACGTCGAGAATGGCCTGGTAGACCGTCTCGTGAGCCGGCTTGTAGAAGTCGTGGCCCTTGAGGATCTCGACCACGTCGGCGATGGCGTCCTTGGACAGGAGCATGCCGCCGAGCACGGACTGCTCCGCGTCCAGGTCCTGCGGCGGCACGCGCTCGAACGCCTGACCGCCCCCGTCCCACGCACCGGTGTCCGGACCCCGCTCGTGCTGCTCGTCACGGCTGCGGCCGCCGTCACCGCGGCGGCGGGAAGCGGGCAGACGATCGCTGGGACCGCTGTCGGCCCACGGGTCGTCCAAGGGCTCGGAAATGCTCACCGAGCCACCTCCTCCCGTCCGCCGAGCGGACCTCGCCATGCCTCTCATTTCTACGGCACGGCACTGACAAATAAGACGCCCAACTCCGGTTCTGGCGCGTCGGTTTTGTGACGATTCACAAGCCGACGGACGGAGCAGGCGCCGGACCACCGTAGGCCCGCGGGCACCGTCAGCCAATCTGGTTATCCACAGGCCATGTGGACGACGGGCCAGATGCTGTGGAGAACTCGTCGAAACCTGTGCACGACCCGGTGGACAGCCCTGTGAACAAGCCCTCGCCGAACCCCGCCAAGGGGCGCTGAGCTGCAGCTTTACCATCCACGCCCTGTGCAGAAGAAAAACTTGCCCAGTCGGATCAAGATCGTGTCGACAACTGCCCACAAGCGCACACCATGGAGTGCGCGGTAAGGACTGCAATGGCTTTGCATCTCTTACCTGTGGACGATTAGATTGGTGCTCATGACACAGGCCCCCGCGCGCTCCCGGAACTCCCGGCGCCGGCACGACCGAGAGATCGTCGCGCTGGCCGTCCCCGCCTTCGGCGCGCTCGTCGCCGAACCCCTTTTCGTCATGGCCGACAGCGCGATCATCGGCCATCTCGGCACAGCCCAGCTCGCGGGACTCGGCATCGCCTCGGCCTTGCTCACCACGGCGGTCAGCGTCTTCGTCTTCCTCGCCTACGCGACCACGGCTGCCGTGTCCCGGCGCGTCGGCGCGGGCGATCTGCAAACCGCGATCCGCCAGGGAATGGACGGCATCTGGCTCGCCCTGCTGCTCGGTGCCGCCGTCATCGCCGTCGTCCTGCCCACGGCGCCCTCTCTCGTGGAGCTCTTCGGTGCCTCCGACACCGCGGCTCCCTACGCCATCACCTATCTGCGGATCTCCTCCATCGGCATCCCCGCCATGCTCGTCGTGCTGGCCGCGACCGGTGTCCTACGAGGACTGCAGAACACCCGCACCCCGCTGTACGTGGCAGTCGCCGGCTTCGTCGCCAACGCCGTCCTCAACGTCGTACTCGTCTACGGAGCCGGCCTCGGCATCGCCGGCTCCGCCTGGGGCACCGTCATCGCCCAGTGCGGCATGGCCGCCGTGTACCTCTGGGTGGTCGTCCGCGGAGCCCGCCGACATGGCGCCTCCCTGCGTCCGGACATCGCCGGCATCAGGTCCTCCGCCCAGGCCGGGGTGCCGCTGCTCGTGCGTACTCTCTCACTGCGGGCGATCCTCATGATCGCCACAGCCGTGGCGGCCCGGCTCGGCGATGCCGACATCGCGGCCCACCAGATCATCCTGTCCCTGTGGAGTCTGCTGGCGTTCGCCCTCGATGCCATCGCCATCGCCGGGCAGGCCATCATCGGGCGCTACCTGGGAGCGAATGACGCCCAGGGTGCGCGGGACGCCTGCCGCAGGATGGTCGAGTGGGGTGTCGCGGTCGGCATCGTTCTCGGCTTGCTCGTAGTGCTGTCACGTCCGGCTTTCCTGCCCCTGTTCACCAGTGACTCAGCGGTCAAGGACGCTGCCCTGCCCGCCCTGGTGATCGTCGCCGTCTCGCAACCGATCTGCGGGGTGGTGTACGTCCTGGACGGAGTTCTCATGGGCGCGGGCGACGGCCCGTATCTCGCCTGGGCGATGCTGCTCACCCTGGGGATCTTCACTCCTGCCGCGCTACTGGTCCCCATGTTCGGGGGCGGGCTCACCGCTCTGTGGGCGGCCATGACCCTGATGATGGCGATGCGCCTGGTGACACTGTGGCTGCGCACGCGATCAGGTCGCTGGGTCGTGACCGGCGCATCGCGCTGACCGTTTCACGTGAAGCACGATGTTTCACGTGAAACACAGCAGCGAACCACGCCAGGACGCCATTCGTCCGACTCCACACGGGACGCACCCGGGACGCCATCACCAGACTCCGCAAGCGCGAAGAGAAGAGGGGCCGCATCCCCCGACCGGGAGATGCGGCCCCTCACATCGCTTCAGCGAGAGCACATGCTCAGGCCGCGACAACCTCGATGCTGACCTTGGCGGCCACCTCGGGGTGCAGACGCACGGACGTCTCGTGGGCGCCCAGCGTCTTGATCGGCGAGCCCAGCTCGATGCGGCGCTTGTCGACCTCGGGGCCACCGGCAGCCTTGATCGCCGAGGCGACGTCGGCCGGAGTGACGGAACCGAAGAGACGACCGGCGTCGCCGGAGCGAACGGCCAGGCGGACCTTCACGCCCTCGAGCTGGCCCTTGATCTGGTTGGCCTGCTCGATGGTCTGGATCTCGTGGATCTTGCGAGCGCGACGAATCTGCTCGACGTCCTTCTCGCCGCCCTTGGTCCAGCGGATGGCGAACTTCCGCGGGATCAGGTAGTTGCGAGCGTAACCGTCCTTGACGTCGACGACGTCGCCCGCGGCACCGAGGCCGGAGACCTCGTGGGTGAGGATGATCTTCATGAGTCGGTCACCCTTCCCTTATCGCGCGGTGGAGGTGTAGGGCAGCAGCGCCATCTCACGGCTGTTCTTCACGGCCGTGGCGACGTCACGCTGGTGCTGGGTGCAGTTGCCGGTCACGCGGCGGGCACGGATCTTGCCGCGGTCGGAAATGAACTTCCGCAGCATGTTCGTGTCCTTGTAGTCCACGTACGTGACCTTGTCCTTGCAGAAAGCGCAGACCTTCTTCTTCGGCTTGCGCACAGGCGGCTTAGCCATGGTGTTTCTCCTGTGTGATCAAGAAGTGTGGGTACGGCCCGCCCTAGAAGGGGGGCTCGTCCGAGTAGCCGCCACCGCCGCCGGAGCCACCGCCCCAGCCGCCGCCACCCTGGCCGCCACCGCCCTGCTGGCCACCGGCGGGAGCGCCGGTCGCCCAGGGGTCGTCGGCCGGAGCGCCGCCGCCCTGCTGGCCACCGCCGGGGCCGCCGCCCCAGCCGCCGCCACCCTGGCCGCCACCGCCGCCGTAACCGCCCTGGCCTCCGCGGCCCTGGCCCGAGGTCTTGGTGACCTTGGCCGTGGCACTGCGCAGGCTGGCGCCGACCTCGTCGACGTCCAGCTCGTAGACCGTGCGCTTGACGCCCTCACGGTCCTCGTAGGACCGCTGCTTCAGCCGGCCCTGCACGATGACGCGCATGCCTCGCTGGAGCGACTCGGCGACGTTCTCCGCCGCCTGGCGCCAGACCGAGCAGGTGAGGAACAGGCTCTCGCCGTCCTTCCACTCGTTCGTCTGGCGGTCGAAGGTGCGGGGGGTCGACGCGACACGGAACTTCGCGACGGCCGCACCGGACGGGGTGAAGCGCAGCTCGGGGTCGTCGACAAGATTGCCGATGACCGTGATGACGGTCTCGCCTGCCATGGGGGAACCTCTCGGCGGGTTTGCTGCTGGCTGCTTGTGCTGCTACTCGGATCCCGGGATCAGCTGAGCGGAAGGCTCAGTGCATCTCGGGACGGAGGACCTTGGTCCGGAGGACCGACTCGTTCAGGTTCATCTGGCGGTCGAGCTCCTTGACGACCGCAGGCTCGGCCTGCAGGTCGATGACCGAGTAGATGCCCTCGGGCTTCTTCTTGATCTCGTACGAGAGACGACGACGGCCCCAGGTGTCGACCTTCTCGACCTTTCCGCCGCCGTCACGGACGACAGAGAGGAAGTTCTCGATCAGCGGGGAGACAGCGCGCTCCTCGAGATCGGGGTCGAGGATGACCATCACCTCGTAGTGACGCATGTGGAACCCACCTCCTTTGGACTCAGCGGCCACGGTCGATCCGTGGCAGGAGGGTTGCGATGCGTGGGCACCGGTATCAGCGAGTAAAGCAGGACCCACTGACAATCGGGCTTCCTCCGGGGAGGCGGCCCGGCCGTCGAGGGCAGCGGACACCAGTGCAGAAGGTACAGAGTACCCGGCCACCCGCTTGCGGTTGAAATCCGGCGGTGAGGGGACACAATCGGTACTCAGCAGCGGATGTGAAGGGCGAAGACGCTCTGCCTTCGGCAGGAGGTTCCCCATGGCACAGATCACGCGACCCGCCAGGCCCCGGACGGGCCTGCTGGCCACCGACGGCAAGCCGCACCCCCTCCAGGACACGCTGCTCGCCGTGACCCTGGTGCTGGGAGTGCTGGCACTGGCCACCGCGAGCTTCCGCGGGCTCCACGCCCTGACCTCCTGGGCGGGACTGCTCGGGGTCCTGACGGGCGGATACGGACAGCTCGTCTCCGTGACGACGCGGGAACGCTTCGGCCTGGTGGTGGGGCTCGGAGCCTGTGCCCTCGGCCTGTTCTTCGGCATCTACCACGGCGGGCTCTTCGGCTGAGCCGCGGTCGCCGCGGCCCCACCGGACAGCCCATGCCGTCCGCCTTCACCCCGTACGCCGGACGGGGCGCTCACAGGGCGCAGTAGGCTTCGCGCGAGAGCCGGAGCCCCTGAACCCATGGGGACACACCAGCCCGAGGAGCGCCCCGAATGAGCCTGACCCTGAGGACCATCAGTCGCGAGCAGCATCTGGCCTACATCCAGAGTCTGCCGGCGGCGAGTCACATGCAGGTCCCGGCATGGGCAGACGTGAAGGCCGAATGGCGCTCGGAGAACCTCGGCTGGTTCGACGACCGGACCGGCCACCTGGTGGGCGTGGGTCTCGTCCTCTACCGGCAGCTCCCCAAGATCAAGCGCTACCTCGCCTACCTGCCCGAGGGCCCGGTCATCAACTGGTTCACGCCGAACCTCCAGGACTGGATGGAGCCGATGCTGGCGCACCTCAAGCAGCAGGGCGCCTTCTCGGTGAAGATGGGCCCGCCGGTGATCATCCGCCGCTGGGACGCCGCGTCCATCAAGAAGGGCATCCAGGACCCCGACGTCAAGCGCCTGCGCGACATAGAGGCCGACCACATCGAGCCGCGTGCCTTCGAGGTGGCCGACAAACTGCGCCGCATGGGCTGGCAGCAGGGCGAGGACGGCGGCGCCGGCTTCGGCGACGTACAGCCCCGGTACGTCTTCCAGGTGCCGCTGGCCAACCGCTCCCTGGAAGAGGTCCACAAGAACTTCAACCAGCTGTGGCGCCGCAACATCAAGAAGGCCGAGAAGGCCGGCGTCGAGGTCGTCCAGGGCGGCTACCACGACCTCGAGGAGTGGCAGCGCCTGTACGAGATCACGGCCGTGCGCGATCACTTCCGGCCGCGTCCGCTGTCGTACTTCCAGCGCATGTGGGCGGCCCTCAACAACGAGGACCCCAACCGCATGCGGCTGTACTTCGCCCGGCACAACGGGGTGAACCTGTCGGCGGCGACCATGCTGGTCGTCGGCGGGCACGTCTGGTACTCGTACGGCGCCTCCGACAACATCGGGCGTGAGGTCCGGCCGTCGAACGCGATGCAGTGGGCCATGCTCCGCGACGCCTACGCCCTCGGTGCCACCGTCTACGACCTGCGCGGCATCTCCGACTCCCTGGACGAGAGCGACCACCTCTTCGGTCTGATCCAGTTCAAGGTCGGTACCGGCGGGCAGGCTGCCGAGTACCTCGGCGAGTGGGACTTCCCACTGAACAAGTTGCTCCACAAGGCGCTCGACATCTACATGTCGCGCCGCTGACCCACACCTCACCCCCGACCCGCACCTCTGACAGCCACGAGAAAGGTCCCAGGTCCGGCCATGGCGCTCACCCTCTACGTCGACACCGCGCGCTGGCGGGCGCACCACAAGCACGTGCAGGAGCAGTTCCCCGGGCTCGTCCCGGTCTGCAAGGGCAACGGCTACGGCTTCGGGCACGAGCGCCTGGCGGAGGAGGCCACGCGGCTGGGCTCCGACGTACTGGCCGTCGGCACCACGTACGAGGCCGCCCGGATCAAGGACTTCTTCGGCGGCGACCTCCTGGTGCTGACGCCGTACCGGCGCGGTGAGGAGCCCGTACCGCTGCCCGACCGGGTCGTGCGCTCGGTGTCGTCCATCGACGGCGTGTACGGCCTGGTGGGCGCGCGCGTGGTCATCGAGGTGATGTCCTCGATGAAGCGGCACGGCATCAGCGAGCAGGACCTGCCGCAGCTGCACGCCGCCATAGAGAACGTCCGGCTGGAGGGCTTCGCCATCCACCTGCCGCTGGACCGCACCGACGGCTCGGACGCCGTCGAGGAGGTCATCGGCTGGATGGACCGGCTGCGCGCGGCCCGGCTGCCGTTGCACACCATGTTCGTCAGTCATCTCAAGGCCGACGAACTCGCCAGGCTCCAGCAGCAGTTCCCGCAGACCCGCTTCCGCGCCCGGATCGGCACCCGGCTCTGGCTCGGGGACCACGACGCCACCGAGTACCGCGGCGCCGTCCTGGACGTCACGCGCGTCACCAAGGGCGAGCGCTTCGGCTACCGGCAGCAGAAGGCGGCCTCCGACGGCTTCCTGGTGGTCGTGGCGGGCGGAACCTCGCACGGGGTGGGTCTGGAGGCCCCGAAGGCGCTGCACGGCGTCATGCCACGCGCCAAGGGCGTGGCACGGGCCGGCCTGGCCACGGTCAACCGCAACCTCTCGCCGTTCGTCTGGGACGGCAAGCAGCGCTGGTTCGCGGAGCCGCCGCACATGCAGGTCTCCATCCTTTTCGTGCCTTCGGACGCGGCGGAGCCGAAGGTCGGCGACGAGCTGGTGGCCCATCTGCGGCACACCACCACGCAGTTCGACCGGATCCTCGACCGCTAGCGGAAAGGCCGTACACGGTGGTCTCCGTGTACGGCCTTTTCACGTGTTCGCTCAGAGCGAACCACGGGGCTGCTGTCCGTCGCCCCACCTGACGCGTGGCCCGTCGAAGTGGACCGCGGGCTGCTCGGTATGGGCCGCGGGGCCCAGGACGAAGACGTCCTCCGCGCCGTCGAGCACACCGCCCGAGGGGTCGTCGTCGCCCGTACGCCGTACCGGGTCCCGGTCAGGCATCAGGATGTCGCGCACGACCATGACACACAGGAACAGTGTCCCGGCCAGGTGGATGCCGACGGCCCAGTGATAGCCGTCCGTCGGCAGTCCCTTGTGGGCATCGCCGCTGGTCGTGTACGCGAGATACATCCAGATGCCCAGGAAGTACGCCACCTCGCAGGCCTGCCAGATCAGGAAGTCGCGCCACTTCGGCCGGGCCAGCGCGGCCAGCGGCACCAGCCACAGCACGTACTGCGGTGAGTAGACCTTGTTGGTGAGGATGAACGCCGCGACGATCAGAAAGGCGAGCTGGGCGAACCGCGGACGCCGGGGAGCGGTGAGCGTGAGCGCGGCGATGCCGCCACAGCACAGCAGCATCAGGAGCGTGGCGAGCGTGTTGACGGTCTCGGTGCTCGGCGGGTTGTCGGTGTTCTGCACCAGGATCAGCCAGAACGATCCGAAGTCGACGCCCCGTTCCTGGCTGAACGTGTAGAACTTCGACCAGCCGTCGAAGGCGAAGAGCATCACCGGCAGGTTCACCACCAGCCAGGCGACGGCCGCACCCGCGAGTCCCTTTCCGAAGTCCCGCCACTTCCCCGCCCGCCAGCACAGGACGAGCAGGGGACCGAGGATGAGGAAGGGGTAGAGCTTGGCGGCCGTGGCCAGGCCCAGCAGGACCCCGAAGGCCACCGACCGCCCCCGCGACCACATCAGGAGCGCCGCGGACGTCAGGGCGACCGCCAGCAGGTCCCAGTTGATGGTCGCGGTGAGCGCGAAGGCGGGTGCGAGAGCGACCAGCAGGCCGTCCCAGGGGCGCCGGACGTGCGTGCGGCTGACGCAGACGGCGATGACGGCCGCGCACACCATGAGCATCCCGGCGTTGACCATCCAGTACCACTGTTCCTGGTACTGGATGGTGCCGCTGCCCGGAGTGAGCCAGGAGGCGACCTCCATGAACACGCCGGTCAACACCGGGTATTCGAGGTACTCCATGTCACCGGGGAGCCTGTCGAAGTACGGCACGAGGCCGTCGACGAACCCGCGTCCCTGGTAGAGGTGCGGGATGTCCGAGTAGCACGCGTGCGTGTACTGGGAACTGGCGCCGAAGAACCAGGCACCGTTGTAGCAGGGCGCTTTCTGGACGAGGCCGAGGGCGAACATGCCGATCGCCACGAGTGCGATCACGCGCACGGGGGTCCACCAGGACGTGCCGAGCAGCGCACGTCGCCCGAGGGGGCCGCCGATCAGCTCGCTGCCGGCCGCGGCGACCGTGTCCTCTCTGGTCGGCCGCACCGGATCCGGCTCGTGCACGCTCGCTGGCGTCGATTCTGCACTGGGCATGGGGCACATCCTGCCGTACGCACCTGGGAACACGCCGGGGCCGCCGCACCCTCATGGATGCGGCGGCCCTGTTTCACGTGAAACTTTGCGGGTGTTTCACGTGAAACACCCATGGCGGACGAACCGGCGGCTATCCGTTCTGTCCCTGGAAGAGGCCGCCGTTCTGGTTGCCTCTGTCCACGCCCTCTTCCTCTGACTGACTGGGCGAGGGGGAGGGTGACGGACTGCCCTCCGAACCGCCGTTCTCGTTGCCGGCATTGTCGTTGCCGGCGTTGTCCCCGTCCTCGCAGTTCCACTCGAAGACGCCGCAGGTCTCGCTCGGGCTGGGGGAGGGGCTGGTCTCACTCTGGCTGGGAGACGGCGACGGCGACGGACTGGTTTCCTCTTCCTCCTCCGTCTGGGACGGCGAGGGAGTCGGGCTCGGCGGCGGTGTGTCGTTGATGACCTCACCGATGGGCTCCGGCTTGGGGAACTTCTCCGGCTTCGTATTCTTCAGCGCGTCCGACATGTAGTCCTGCCAGATCTCGGACGGGAACGACGCACCGTGGATCTCGTCCTGACCGCCCGTTCCGTACATCTCCAGGAACGTACGGTTCTTCATGGTCTCGTCGTCCGGGTAGCGGAACATGCTGATCGCGGTCGACAGCTGCGGGGTGTAGCCGACGAACCAGGCGGACTGGTTGCCGTCCGTCGTACCGGTCTTGCCCGCCACCTCACGGCCCGGCAGCTGAGCGTTGGAGCCCGTGCCGTCCTCGACGACGGTCTTCAGGACGTCGGTGACGTTGTCCGCGACCTTCGCGGTGAAGGCCTGCTTGGTCTCGACCTTGTGCGTGTAGATCGTGCCGTCCTTGCTCGCCACCTTGGTGACCGAGAAGGGATCCCGCTGCTTGCCACTGTCCGCGAAGGTGGCGTACGAGCCGGCCATACGGATCGCGCTGGGGTCGGAGATGCCGAGGGAGAAGGACGGGTAGGACGTACCCGTCAGGCTGTCCTTCAGGAGGCCCGAGTCGACAGCGGCCTCCTCCACCTTGTCCAGACCGACATCCATGCCGAGCTGCACGTAGGCGGAGTTCACCGACTCCCGCATGGCCTCCCGGAGGTCGATCATGTAGTCGGGCGCCTCACCGACCGAGAGCTTGCCGTCGTTCTCCTGACGCCACTGCTCGCCCTTCTCGTTCTTCCAGATCGTCCCGTCGTATTCCTTGACCTTGTAGTTGTTCTGGCCGCTGTACAGGCTCTTCGGGGAGACGCGGGTGCGCTCGTCCTGGGCCTGCGTGGGACCGAGTTCCGGATCACGCACGCCCCACTTCATCGCCGCCGCGAGCACGAAGGGCTTGAACGTCGAACCGACCTGCGCACCGGTCACGTCCGCGTTGTTCGTGAAGTGCTTGGTCGCGTCCTCACCGCCGTAGATGGCCCTGATGGCCCCGGTCTCGGGATCCACGGACGCCCCGCCGAACTGGACGTGGGTGTCCGTCTCGGGCCGCTTCTTCGGGTCGATGTTCTCCTTGTAGACCTTCTGGACCGACTTCTCGAGCTCGTTGACCTTGTCCTTGTCGAAGGTCGTGTAGATCGAGTAGCCGCCCTTCTCCAGCTGCTGCTCCGTCACCACGCCGTTCTTCACCACGGAGGACTTGGCGAGCCTGACGAGGTAGCCGATCTGGCCGCCCAGCTGCGAGTTCGACTGCGGGTTCTGCACCTTGGGGAGTTCGGTGTGCTTGGCCCGCTCCTCCTGGCTCAGGTGCCCGTACTCGACCATCTTGTCGAGCGTGTCCTGCATCTGCCGCGTCGCCCGCTCACGGTTGGCCTCGGGGGTCGCGGCCTGGTCGATCGAGGTCGAACCCGCCGGGTCGTAGTACGTGGCACCCTTGAGTACCGCCGCCAGGAAGGCGCTCTGGCCGGCGTCGAGATCGACCGCGTCCACGTTGAAGTAGGCCCGGGCCGCCGCCTGGATCCCGTAGGCGCCCCGGCCGTAGTAGGCCGAGTTCAGATACCCCTCGAGGATCTTGTCCTTCGGTTCCTCGGCGCCGACCTTGATCGAGACGAAGATCTCCTTGACCTTGCGGGAGACCGTCTGCGACTGGTCGTTCAGCATCGCGTTCTTCACGTACTGCTGGGTGATGGTGGAACCACCCTGCGTGTCGCCACCCCTGGCCATGTTGAACACGGCTCGGCCGATGCCCTTGGGGTCGATGCCGCTGTCGGAGTAGAAGGTCTTGTTCTCCTGCGAGATGACGGCGTTGCGCATCGTCTCGGGAATCTGCGGAAGACTCACGATCTGGCGGTTGCGCTCACCGCCCGTGGCGACCATCTGGGAGCCGTCGGCCCAGTAGTAGACGTTGTTCTGCGCCGTGGCGGTCTTGTCCAGATCAGGGACCTCCACCATGGCGTAGGCGATGCCCGCGGCGGCCACCCCGGTGCCGAGGAAGCCGATGAACAGCCCGGCGACGAGCTTCCAGGAGGGCATCCAGCGGCGCCACCCGTCCCTGTCGTGGCGCGGGTAGTCGATCAACCGCTTCTTGCCGGACGCGGCCGCACGGCCCCGCCCGGTCCCCCCCAGGCCACCGGGAGCGGCCCGCCGGCCCCCGCGGCCGGGCTCGGCCGCTCTGCGGCGGCCGCCCCCGCTGCGCTGTGCCGCGCGCCGGGCTTCGGCGCGGCTGCCGTACGGGCGCTCCTCGCCCTCCGGACCGTACGAGCCGGACGGAGACCCTGTGGCGCCTCGCGGTGCCGCGCGGCGGCCGGAGGACGAGCCGGACTGGCCGCGTCGGGCCGCGGCACGTCCGCCTCCCTGCGGCTGCGGCGGTTTGCGACGGTGCTCGCTCATCGAACGACTACTCCTCGGGCAGGCGCACCCTTGCGCGCCTGGTAAAGGCGGCTGGTTTCCGGTCCCCCCGAAGTACGGATGCGGTCCCTTCCGCATTCACCCGTACCGCACCAGGGACAGGGACGCCCCCAGGCGTCACTCGGTTCCCGGTGGTCTGCATGGCGCACAGACTACGCACCGCCAAAACCCCCGAGTCTCGAAGTTCACCTCAAATCAGGCAACTTGCTCACGATGAATCCCTGATGTGACCCCGCTCACCAGTCCCCCCCTTGTCGCACACGGGAGCTCGTTCTATCGTGCTGATGTATCGAGTCGATACATCAGCGCGGCATAAGGGCGAGAGGAGGCGACGATGAGCCGGAGATCCGGCATCCTCGAGTTCGCCGTACTCGGCCTGCTCCGCGAATCCCCGATGCACGGCTATGAGCTGCGCAAACGACTCAACACGTCACTGGGTGTGTTCCGGGCGTTCAGCTACGGGACGCTCTACCCCTGCCTCAAGACGCTGGTCGCCAACGGCTGGTTGATCGAGGAACCGGGGAACGTCGACGAGGCGACGGCCTCCCTCACGGGACGCCGCGCCAAGATCGTCTACCGGTTGACGGCCGACGGCAAAGAACACTTCGAGCAGCTCCTCTCCCAGACGGGCCCGGACGCGTACGAGGACGAGACCTTCGCCGCTCGCTTCGCGTTCTTCGGACAGACGTCGCGCGACGTACGCATGCGCGTGCTCGAGGGCCGGCGCAGTCGGCTGGAGGAGCGCCTGGAGAAGATGCGGGCCTCCTTGACCCGCACCCGGGAGCGACTCGACGACTACACGCTTGAGCTCCAGCGCCACGGAATGGAGTCCGTGGAGCGCGAGGTGCGCTGGCTGAACGAGCTCATCGAGAGCGAGCGGGCGGGGCGGGACCTTCGTGGTTCCGCTTCGGAGGGGACCGCTCAACAGGACACGACATCTGGAGCGACGGGCGGCCTGCCCCGGCCGGGGGACGACCCCCGGCCGGATACGCCCGGCGACACCGCCACGTGAGCGCCCAGTCAGGGCCTCACTCGTACACACAGGGAGCAACCGGAATGGGTTCGGTTCGCGTAGCCATCGTCGGTGTGGGCAACTGCGCCGCATCGCTGGTGCAGGGCGTCGAGTACTACAAGGACGCCGACCCGGCGGCCAAGGTCCCGGGCCTGATGCACGTCCAGTTCGGCGAGTACCACGTCCGTGACATCGAGTTCGTCGCCGCCTTCGACGTGGACGCCAAGAAGGTCGGCCTGGACCTCGCGGACGCCATCGGCGCCTCGGAGAACAACACCATCAAGATCTGCGACGTGCCGAACAGCGGCGTCCAGGTCCAGCGCGGCCACACCCTCGACGGTCTCGGCAAGTACTACCGCGAGACCATCGAGGAGTCCGCCGAGGAGCCGGCCGACATCGTCCAGGTCCTCAAGGACAAGCAGGTCGACGTCCTCGTCTGCTACCTGCCCGTCGGCTCCGAGGACGCGGCGAAGTACTACGCCCAGTGCGCCATCGACGCCAAGGTCGCCTTCGTCAACGCCCTCCCGGTCTTCATCGCCGGCACCAAGGAGTGGGCGGACAAGTTCACCGAGGCGGGCGTCCCGATCGTCGGTGACGACATCAAGTCGCAGGTCGGCGCCACCATCACGCACCGCGTCATGGCGAAGCTGTTCGAGGACCGGGGCGTGATCCTGGACCGCACGATGCAGCTGAACGTCGGCGGCAACATGGACTTCAAGAACATGCTCGAGCGGGACCGCCTCGAGTCGAAGAAGATCTCCAAGACGCAGGCCGTCACCTCCCAGATCCCCGACCGGGACATGGGCGAGAAGAACGTCCACATCGGCCCGTCCGACTACGTGGCCTGGCTGGACGACCGCAAGTGGGCCTACGTCCGCCTGGAGGGCCGCGCGTTCGGCGACGTCCCGCTGAACCTGGAGTACAAGCTCGAGGTCTGGGACTCCCCGAACTCGGCCGGTGTGATCATCGACGCCCTGCGCGCCGCGAAGATCGCCAAGGACCGCGGCATCGGCGGCCCGATCCTGTCGGCGTCGAGCTACTTCATGAAGTCCCCGCCGGTCCAGTACTTCGACGACGAGGCCCGCGCCAACGTCGAGAAGTTCATCGCCGGCGAGGTCGAGCGCTGACGGAAGCGGACTGAGGTCCGTCGGAGGTCCCCGGGTCGCGTGACCCGGGGACCTCACCCGTATGTGAGGCTGTGCCCCATGGCCGTCGTCCGTGACCTGCGCGTCCTGCTGCGTCTGAAGGGTTTTCGGCGCCTGCTCGCCGTACGCCTGCTCTCCCAGGGCGCCGACGGCGTGTACCAGGTCGCGCTCGCCACCTACGTCGTCTTCTCCCCGGAGCAGCAGACCTCACCGGCCGCGATCGCCTCGGCGATGGCGGTCCTGCTGCTCCCGTACTCCCTGGTGGGCCCGTTCGCCGGCGTCCTGCTGGACCGCTGGCGCCGACGTCAGGTCTTCCTGTACGGCAACCTGCTGCGGGCCGGGCTGGCCTCGGTGACGGCCGTGCTGATGATCACGTCCGTCCCGGACTGGCTCTTCTACGTCTCCGCGCTCTGCGTCACCGCCGTCAACCGCTTCGTCCTCGCGGGTCTGTCCGCCGCCCTGCCGCGCGTGGTGGACGCGGAGCGCCTGGTCATCGCCAACTCTCTCTCGCCGACCGCGGGCACGCTCGCCGCGACGGCGGGCGGCGGTCTCGCCTTCGTCGTGCGCCTGGTGGTCGCGGATTCGGACGCCGCCGTGGTCCTGCTCGGCTCCGCCCTGTACCTGTGCGGCGCGCTGGCGTCACTGCGCATCGCCGTGGAACTGCTGGGGCCCGACCGTGCACAGGTCACGCCGCGGCTGGCCTCGGCACTCGCCGACACCGCCCGGGACCTGGTGGCCGGCGTACGGCATCTCGCGGCACCCGCACGCCGGGAGGCGGCCTGGGCACTGGCGGGCATGACGCTGATGCGGTTCTGCTACGGCGCCCTGCTGGTGATGCTGCTCATGCTGTGCCGGTACGCCCTGACCTCGGACACGGACGAAGGGCTCGCCCTGCTGGGCATGGCACTGGGAGTCTCGGGAGCCGGTTTCTTCGCGGCGGCTGTGATCACTCCCTGGGCGGCGGGGCGGCTCGGCCCCGGCCGGTGGATGGCCGTGTGCGCGGGGGGCGCCACGGTGCTGGTGCCGGCACTCGGTCTGCCGTTCGCCACCGTGCCGCTGCTCGTCGCGGCGTTCGTCCTGGGCCTGACCACCCAGGGGGCGAAGATCGCGACCGACACGGTCGTGCAGTCGTCGGTCGAGGACGCCTTCCGCGGCCGGATCTTCTCCGTCTACGACGTCCTGTTCAACATCGCCTTCGTCGGGGCGGCCGGAGTCGCCGCGCTGATGCTGCCGCCGGACGGCCGCTCGGTGACACTGGTCCTGACGGTCACCGTCGTCTATGCAGCGGTTACGGCAGCTATGGCCCGGTTTGAGCGCCAGTAAGTGTCACATCAGTGCCACAGAGCCTCACTGGACAACGGAGATGTCAGCGGGAGCCGATAGCTTACGTGCGTCTTATTCGCGCCATGTCCGCGACACGTACCTATGTTTTCAGGGGGACTCCCAGTGACCACTCCGCCTCCCCAGGGCAACCCGTTCGCCCAGGGCCAGCCTCAGGCTCCACAGCAGCCCCAGGGACAGAACCCCTTCGCGCAGGGTCAGCCGGGATTCCCCCCGCCGGGCGCCGCTCCGTACGCCCCGGTGCCGCCGCAGCAGCCCAAGCGCGGCATCAAGCAGTACCTGCGCATCGCCGTGGCCGTTGTGGCCCTGCTCGCCATCGGCGTCGGATGGTACGTGAACCGCAACGCCGAGGACGCGAAGAAGCTGGCGGTCGGCGACTGCCTGTACAACCAGGGCAGCGACAGCGACCCGGATGTCATTCAGGTCGACTGCGGTGACGCCAAGGCCACCCACACGGTACTGAAGAAGGCCGACGGCGCCACGGTGCCCCAGCTCACGTGCCAGAGCGTCAAGGGCACGACGGCCACCTTGACCTGGGAGGAGACCGGCGACTCCTTCACGCTGTGCCTGGGGGACAAC
>NZ_JBHVOC010000048.1:0-19201 GCF_044142145.1 Streptomyces sp. BK79 | reverse complement strand
GCTGCGGCACACGTCGTCGTCGATGTGTTCGTAGCCCGCTTCCGGGCGGTTCTGGTCCGCGGTGGCGGAGGAATCATCGGGCTGTCGAGGACCGGTCATACGGTCACGATACTGGAGCCTGTCACTTTTGATGACCTGGTCATGTCCCGCTTGTCGCCAGTGATCATCGCCGTGCAGCCTTGGCCCATGAATGCACACTCGGCCTGTCACCACGCGCTATGAACTACGGGCACGCGCTGAGATTCGGGCTGCACCTGCCCTCCGACGCCGACTGCGGACCCGGCCGGTTGGTCGAAGTGGCGGGCCTGGCCGAGCAGTGGGGACTGGACTTGCTGGTCGTCCCGGCCGGAACCGCCGGCGACGATCTCGAACCGTCGACCGTGGCGGCCTGGATCGCCGGGGCGACGGTCTCTCTCGGACTGGTGCTGGAGGCACGCCCCGACACCCTCCATCCGGCGATGCTCGCGCGAGCCGTCGCGGGCCTGGACCGGCTCACCGAAGGCAGGGTCGAACTGGCTTTCCGGGCGGGCCCGTCAGTCGCCGCGTCCGGGACAGCCGATTCGGTCGCGGCACTGGGTGAGGCGATCGCCGTCGTCCGCGAGCTCTGGAACGTCCTCGACCGTGGCCTCGGCCGGTTCACCGGCCGCTTCTACCGTCTCGCGGGAGCTGAGAAGGCCGCGCCCGCGCACGACGTGCCGATCTCCGTGGACGGCCAGGACCAAGACCTGCTCCGGCTGGTCGGACTGCGGGCTGACGAGTGGTCGACGGGGTGCGACACCGCCACGCTGACACAGGGCAACCGCGCGGTCGACGAGGCGGCGCGAGGGGCCGGCCGTGATCCCCGCGAGATCCGCAGACGGGTCACGATCCGCGGTGGCTTCGGCGAGCGGACAGGCAGGTTCACCGGGACCGCCGCGGACTGGGTGAACGATCTGCTGCCACTCGTCGTCGAGCACGGGGTGGGCACCATCGTGCTCGACACCGAGGAGCGAGACGTCGCGGCAGGCTTCGCGAGCGAGGTCGCCCCGGCCCTGCGGGCGGCCGTGGACGCGGTGCTTTCGCGCGGATGGTCGGGCGCGCGGGTCCGGCGGTCCGCCGTGCGCGCCAGGCGCCGGCCGGGGATCGACTACGAGGGCGCTCCACCGGAGATGGCCGAGGTCGTCGAGCCCGGTGATCCGGCCTACGCCCGGCTGCGGTCCGGATACCTGCGCGGCGGCGCGCCCGGCATCATCCTGCGGGCGGCGACGAACGAGCAGGTGACACAGGCGCTCGCGTTCGCCTGCCGGCACCCCGGCGTGGCCCTGTCTCGGCGAAGCGCAGGACACGGGGTCTCCGGCCGCTCCACCAATGACGGCGGGATCGTCATCGACGTGTCACTGATGAACGCGATCGAGGTGCTCGACAGGAAGACACGCCGGGTGCGCATCGGCCCGGGTGCGCGCTGGGCCGAGGTGGCGGCCGCACTGGAGCCCTACGGCTGGGCGTTGAGTTCGGGCGACTACGGGGGCGTCGGGGTGGGCGGCCTCGCCACGGCGGGGGGCATCGGGTACCTCGCGCGCGGGCACGGACTCACCATCGACCGCCTGCGGGCCGTGGAGATGGTGCTCGCGGACGGCTCCGTCGTACGGGCCGACGATGCGGAGAACCCCGATCTCTTCTGGGCCGTGCGAGGGGCGGGCGCGAACTTCGGGATCGTCACTGCCTTCGAGTTCGAGGCCGACGACGTGGGCGCGGTCGCCTTCGCCCGGCTCACCCAGGACGCGAGCGACCTCGAACGCTACCTCGTCGAGTGGGGCCGGGCGGTCGAGGACTCACCGCGGGACCTCACCAGCTTCGTCATCGTGCCGCCCCCGCGCGGCGGACGACCGGCGCTCGCGGTGAGCCACACCATGGTCGACTCCTCGGACCCGGAGACCGTGCGCGCCCGGCTGGAACCACTGGCCGCGATCTCCGCGATGTACGCCCAGGACGTCGTCATCACCTCCTACGCGGCCGTGATGGACAACGCGAGCGACGACCCACCGGTCTCCCAGGTTGAACCGGTCTCACGCAGCGGTCTGCTCCGGCACGTGACCCCGCAGTTCGCCGCTGCGGCGGCTCGCATGATCCGCAGCGGCGCGATCGGATGGTTCCAGCTCCGCTCGGTCGGCGGCGCCGTCGCCGATGTTCCCTCGGACGCCACGGCCTACGCCCACCGCGACGCGAACTTCTCGCTGGTGGTGATGGGCGGTGCCGACGAGGTGGTCGACCGGGCCTGGGCCCGGCTGAGCCCCTTCCTCGACGGCCTCTACATCAGCTTCGAGTCCAGCCTCCGGCCCGAGCGGATCGCCGCGGCCTGGCCCCCACGGACCCTCTCGCGTCTGCGTGAGCTGAAGAGCGTCTACGACCCCGAGGGCGTGTTCGGCGACAACTTCGCCCTCACGCCCGCCGCGAACCACCCCGGAGGAAGCACCCCATGAGCGACTACGGCCACGAACTGTGGTTCGGCAGCTTCATCACCCCCACCGCCCGCCCGCCCCAGGCGCCGGTCGAGCTGGCCCAGACCTCCGAGCGGGCCGGCCTCGACCTGGTCAGCTTCCAGGACCACCCCTACCAGTCGGCGTTCCAGGACACCTGGACCCTGATGTCGTACGTCGCCGCACGCACCGAACGGATCCGGATCAGCGGCAACGTGCTGAGCCTTCCGCTGCGGCCCCCGGCCGTGCTGGCCCGCGCCGCCGCGAGCCTGGACCGGCTGACCGGCGGGCGAGTCGAACTGGGCATCGGCGCGGGCGCGTTCTGGGACGGCATCGTCGCGATGGGAGGCCGCCGGCTCGAACCGGCCCAGGCCGTGCGGGCGGTGGAGGAGGCCGTGGACGTGATCCGGGGGCTGTGGGCCACCGACGAGACCGGTCCCCTCCGTGTCACGGGGGAGTTCTACACCGTGAACGGCGCCAAGCGCGGCCCGGCACCCGCCCATCGCATCCCGATCCACATCGGTGCCTACAAGCCGCGCATGCTCCGGCTGACGGGCAGGATCGCCGACGGCTGGCTGCCCTCCCTGGGTTTCCTGCCCGAGGGCCCGGCATCGCTGCGCGCGATGAACGAGCAGATCGACGAGGCCGCCTCCGCCGCCGGCCGTGAGCCCGCGGCGGTCAGCCGCCTGCTCAACCTGAGCGGCCGATTCACGTCCGGCGCCGGCGGCGGCCTGTTTCAGGGGACTCCCGGCGACTGGGCCGAACAGATCGCCGACCTCGCCCTGCAGTACGGCGTATCCGGGTTCATCCTCGCCTCGGACGAGCCCGCCGACCTACACCTCTTCGGTCAGGAGGTCGCGCCGCGCGCCCGCGAACTCGTCCAGTCCGCACGCGTGACGTGATGCGGTGCGCGCGTGGCGGGCCCGGTGACGGAGCTGCGACAGCGGCAGCGCCGACGCAGTTGTTCGGACGCAGCGAGGAGACCGCGGTTCTCGACGGGCTGCTTGCGCAGGCCCGCGGCGGGAGCGGTGGCGCGCTCGTGGTGTGGGGCGAGCCGGGTATCGGCAAGTCAGCTCTGCTTCGCCACGTGTACGGCCAGGCCGCGGACTTCGTCCTGCTGAGCCACTCGGCCACCCGGCCCGAGTCGGACCTGGCTTTCGCGGGGCTGCACGGGCTGCTGCGACCGCTGGCCGACCGTGTCGAGCTGCTGGCGACGGCCCAGGCCGCCGCTGTGCGTACCGCGCTCGGGCTGAGCGGTGAGCCGACGGACCGCCTGGTGGTCGGGGCGGCCGTGCTGTCGCTGCTCTGCGGACTCGCCGAGCGGCAGCCCGTGCTCGTCGTGGTGGACGACGGGCAGTGGCTCGACGAGGCCACCGCGCTGTGCCTGGGGTTCGTCGCTCGACGCGTGGGAGCGCATCCCGTGGTCGTCGTGCTCGCCGATCACAGCGATCCGGCCGCCCGGCCCTGGGAAGGCGTGGCCGACGTGCGGGTCGACGGCCTGAGCGACGAGAGCGCGCGGCAGCTTGTGGCGGCCGTGGCGCCGCTCACCGACGAGGCGACGACGCGGAACATGGTCCGGGAGGCCGGGGGCAACCCCTTGGCGCTGCACGAACTGGCCACGCTCGGGGGCGACCTCGACGACGCCGAGCATCGCCGGAAGCGAGGAGGACCGCCCGTCGGGCCGTGCCTGCAGCGGGCTTTCCGTGCCGGGATCGAGGCCCTGAGCCCTCCGGCGCAGTTGCTGACCGTGCTCGCGGCGGCCGAGGAGCACGGCGACCGGCTCACGGTGCAGCGGGCCGGACGTGCGTCGGGTGCCGGTGACGCCGTCTGGGAGGAAGTGACCAACGCGGGCCTGCTCCACGTGGCGGGCAACCGCGTCGGTTTCCGGCACCCGGTCGTGAGCAGAGCCGTCTACGAGGGCTGCGGTGCCGCGACGAGGCGCCGGGCTCACCGTGCCCTGGCCGCCACGATGCCGGACGAGGCGGAGGAGCGCGCATGGCATCTCGCCGCCCTGGCCCGCGGACGCGATGAGGACGTCGCGCGGCTCCTCGAACGGACCGCCGTCCGCTCCCGGCTCCGCGGGGCCACGAACACGGCGGCACGGGCGTGGTGGCGGGCCGCCGAACTGTCGGCCGCACCGATCGACGCCTCACAACGCCTTGCCGAGGCGGCCAGGGCTTCCTGGGACGCCGGGTGGGCAGCCACGGCGGAGCGCCTGCTCGATGACGCGGAACGGCTGGCCCCCGGTGCTCACGTCGCCCGGCGGAGCCGGGGTCTGCGGGGGATCATGGAGTTCGCCCGGGGCATGCCCGAGATGGCGCACCACTTCCTGATCACCGACATGCAGCGCGTCCCGGAACCGGGAACGGCGCTGGAACTGGGCACGCTGGCCATGCGCGCCGCCTGGTCCGTCGGACGCGGCGACCTGCGGGACAGAGCGCTGGAACTGCTGCTCGAAGACGACGTCGCGGGCCGGACCGGATTACCCGGCACGCTTGCCTGGTGGAGCGACGACGTGTCCGCCGACGCGGCGCCGGCGGACACCCCCGACCTCGGTGATGCCGCCGCGCGGGCCCGTACGACCATCCTGCCGTTGCTGCCGCCGACACCCCTCGCCCTGGCCTGGGGGATCGACGAGCCGATGGCGGATGCGCTGCGCCGCCGGTTGCCGCACCTGCGGCGGCGCAGCGAGCGCGCTCGGCTCGCCGCCGCCCTGGCCCAGACCGCGATGCTCGACAACGCTGCCGGCCGCTGGCCGCAAGCGGAGTCCTCGGCCGCGGAGGGACTGCGGCTGGCCCAGGACCTGGGTGCCGACCACATCGCCTCCCACTGCCGCACCAGCCTGGGCTGGCTCGCCGCGGCGCGTGGTGACGAACGCGCCGTCGCGGAGGCCACCGCCAGGACTCTGGAGACGTCCCTCCCGCAGGGCGTCCGCGCGCTGAGCGCCGCCGCGTACTGGAACCGCGGCATGGCCTCGCTGTTTCGCGAGCGTCCCGAGGAAGCCCTGGACATCCTGGTGCGCCTGACCGAGCCGGGCCATGGCGCGGAACACCCGACCTTCGCGCTCCTGGCCGCTCTCGACACGGCCGAGGCGGCCGTGCGCGTCGGCAGAAGCGACCTCGCGGACGAACGGGTACGGGTGCTCGAAGCCTGGGCGCGGCGCACGGGAGCGCCGTGGGCCCGCTGTGCCGCGCACGTCACGCGCGGGCTCCTCGGCGGCGCCCGGGCCGAGGGCGCCTTCCGGGCAGCACTCGACGTGCCGGGTGCTCGGTCCCACCCGCTGCTCTACGCGCGCGCTCAGTTGTCCTACGGCGAGTGGTTGCGACGGGTCCGCCGGCGTACCGACGCTCGCGTCCGGATCGGCGCCGCCCTGGAGGCGTTCGACCGGCTCGGTGCCAGGCCGCTGCGCCAACGCGCGCAGCGCGAGCAGGACCTCACCGGAGCGCCGGGACACCGGGGAAGCTCGGACACCGGGGCGATGAACCGGCTCACCGCCCAGGAACAGCGAGTCGCCCAACTGGCCGCCGAACAGCTGACGAATCGCGAGATCGGCGTACAACTGCGGATCAGCCACCGCACCGTGGGCCACCACCTCGGGAACGTGTTCGCCAAGCTCGGCATCAACACCCGAACCGAGCTGAGCGACCTCCACGCCGGTTGCGAGCCGCCGTGAGCGCAGGGAGGCCGCGGCGGTGCGGGCGCGCGACGCCTCCGGTGGAAACGACGGATTGCCCGCCCGATTCGCTCACCGGCCCTGCTTTGTAGCGTCGCTGACGTTGTCCCGCGGACCCGCGGCGAAACGCCGTGCGACGCATGACGAGAGGTCACCTGATGCCCAAGTCCGAAACCCTGCCCCACGCGCGCCACTACATCGACGGGCAGTGGCAGGACTCCAGCTCCCGCGGCGAGTCACGCAGCCCCGCGACCAACGGCCTGCTCGGCACCTTCGCCGACGGCGGTGCGCGGGAGGCGAGGGCGGCCGTGGCCGCGGCCCGAAGGGCCTTCGACTCCACCGCCTGGTCCCGCGACCGCCACCGGCGTGCGGCAGCGCTGCACGAACTGGCCGACCGGCTCGAGCAGCGCAAGGACGAACTGATCACCCTCCTTGCGCGGGAGAACGGGAAAGTGCTTTCCGAGGCGGCCATCGAAGTCGAAGGCACCATCCCCAAGCTCCGCTACCACGCGGCGCTGGCCCTCACCGACCACGGCAGGGCCGGCGAAGTACGGCCCGGCATGTACTCGATGACCCTGCGCGAAGCCGCGGGCGTCGCCGCGGTGATCGTGCCGTGGAACTCACCGGTCATCCTCTCGGCGCGTTCCTTCGCACCCGCCCTGGCGGCCGGCTGCACCGTGGTCATGAAGATGCCGGCCCAGACCGGCCTGGTCAACGGAGTGCTGAGCGAGATCATCGCCGACACGCCGAGCCTGGACCCGGGCGTGTTCAACGTCTTCACCGAGAGCGGCAACGCCGGGGCTCCGGAGCTGGTCTCCTCCCCGGACGTCGACGTGCTCAGCTACACCGGCTCCACCGCGGTCGGCCGCGTGATCATGGAACAGGCCGCCCCGACGCTGAAAACGCTGTCCATGGAGCTGGGCGGAAAGACGCCGATGCTCGTTTTCGACGACGCCGACCTGGACGCCGTCGTGCCCGTGCTCACCAAGGCCGTCACCATGTTCGCGGGCCAGTTCTGCATGACGGGCAGCCGGATACTGGTCCAGCGCGGCGTGGCCGACGAACTCCGGCGGCGGCTCGTCGCCGCCCTCGAAGCGGTCCGGGTCGGGCCCGGCGACGACCCCGCCAGCGAGATGGGCGCCATGATCGACGAAGGTAACGCCCAACGGGTCGAACAGACCGTGGCCGCCGCGGCCGACTACGCCACCGTCCTGGTGCGGGGCAAGCGGGATCGGGCGCTCCTCGGCCCGACCCTGATCGAGGTCGCCGACGTGACCTCGCCGATCGTGCAGCGCGAAGTGTTCGGGCCGGTCGCCACCTTCGAGGTGTTCGACTCCGAGGCCGATGCCGTGGCGCGTGCCAACGCCACCGAGTTCGGCCTGGCCGCGAGCATCTGGACCCGTGATGTCGACCGCCCCCTGCGCGTCGGCCGCGAACTGCGGGCCGGGACCGTCTGGACCAACACCTGGGCCATGGTCCACGACCAGTTCGAGGAGGGCGGCTTCAAGCAGTCGGGAGTGGGCCGCCTGAACGGCCTCCGCGGGATCGAGGAATTCCAGGAGACCAAGCACCTCGTGCATGTGGCACCGCAGCTCTGACAGCTCTCGACGGCGGAGTGAGAATCGATGACCGAGACGGACGACGTCGGCCCGGCCGACGTCACCCTGCTGACCGCGCGCGCTGTGGAACCCGGCTACGAGCAGGACTTCCGGGAGTGGTTCGGGCGGGTGACCGACACCGCCTCAGCGTTTCCCGGACACCTGGGGGACGGGTTGTTCCGGCCTGCCACGGCCGCCGGGCCATGGGTTCTGATCCACCGGTTCCGCGACCAGGAGTCCGCGCGGCACTGGACGACGTCACCTGAGCGGGCCGCACTGTTCGACCACTGCGAGGGCCATCATCAGAGCGAGGTGGCGCGTCGCGAACTCTCCGGAATGGAGACCCTGTTCACCGCTGCGCACGACACGCCCACGACGGCGCCGCCTCGGTGGAAGATGGCGCTCGCCGCCTTCGCGGCCGTACTCCCGATCTCCCTGATCGGCAACGGTCTTCTGGGACCGGCGCTCCGTGCTTGGCCGCTTGTGGCGCGGGTGCTGATGCTCGCGCTGCTGTTCAGTACGTTGATGACGTATCTGATGATGCCGGCGGTGACCCTCGTCCTGCGCCGTTGGCTCTATGCCGCCACCTCGACCGCGCGCGAGGGACCGACGCGATGACGCGGCCCCGGGAGGGGCCGCGTCGTCTTGCGGCATCTGGTCCACGCCTTGTCCGCGATCTCCGGCACGGTTGACTCGGTGGTGGGGTCGCATGCGGAACCGGGTTCAAAGAGGGGAGTTCATTCGGTCGGGCGGGACAGATGCTGCCGATGCCCTGTTTCAGCGGCCCGTGTGATCGCCTCGAGTACCCGGTGGCGATCGAGTGCGACCGCGAAATCCGGCGCATCGGCGGTTCCGTCGCGGAGGTCGGCGGCGAACTGGGCGTAGAGGCGGGCGACCCCCGCTGCGGGCGCGTCGAGTTGCAGGTCGGGAGCCGCATAAGCGGGGGGGACCTCCAGCACTTGGACAGGCTCGCTGCCGCGGCTCAGCGTGATGGTGAGATCGGTGAAATGGATGTAACCCGACGCCGACTCCACACGCACACTGCCCTCGGTGCCCTGGATCTCCCATACCAGCGCCGAGCCGGCAGACTGCCCGGCACTGTAGTGCAGCGAAGTGACGATCCCGCCGTCGAGAACGCCGGCGACGACGATCTCATCCGGCGCGTCCTTCGGCAGCGTCGCGCCATCGGACAGGCGGACGCCGTCACCGCGCTGATTGGCGACGACGGCGGACAGGCTCTCGAACGTGCCGAGCACGCGCGCAAGCGGTTCGAGCCCGTGGCCGAGCATGATGCTCAGCAGCGTGGCGCCATTCTTTGCGTGAGCCATGTACTCGACCGGCGGGTCATATCGGCCGGCCCACATGTCGTCGGACAAATGCGCTCGGATGCTCGTGCTGAGCGGCTTGCCAATCACGCCTTGCGCGATGAGGTCGCGAAGGAAGAGGATCGGCGGGTGCAGGCCGCCCTGCAACCCGACAACCGTCCGCAGCCGCCGCTCGCGGGCAAACCCCTCCAGCGCTTCGGCCTCCGACAGGTTTCTTGCGAGCGGCCATTCGCAATAGACCATCTTGCCCGCGGCCAGCGCGTCGGAAACAATCTGCTGGTGATCCGGCACCTTGACCGCAACCACCACCAGGTCGACCTCCGGTCGCACGACCAGGGCCTCATGTGTGTGGAAGGCGAGATCGGCGCCCAGCCGACGAGCAGTCGCGTTAGCGCTCTCCATACGAGTCGTACTGACGGCGCGGATCTGGAACGCGTCGAGCGCCTGCAGCGCCGGGACGTGAGCAATTCCGCCCCAACCCCGATCGGCACTGGCCCCGATAATACCGACGCCGATCTGGGTATGTGCTGAATTCGTCATGAGGATGCTCCTGCCATGTGCAGCCCGGAAACGCTCTCCGGGCTGCGTCACGATGATTCGTTTCCGGACACATGCGTGGGCACTCGGGCTCACCATGGCGAGCGAGCAATTATTGCCGTTCGCCATGGTGAGCCCGAGTGACCCAGGCGCAGGTTCTACACGTGAGCCCAGTGGGCCTCGAGTTCGCGCGCGACATCGGCCGCACGCTCAATCATCGGCCAGTGCGAGCTGCGCAGCTTGAAGACGGCACGTGCGCGTGTGGCATTACCGAGCTCGTCGGCGAAGCGGTGAGGAAGGAACGGATCGTCCAGGCCCCAGATCACTAGCGCTGGTGCGGTCACCTTGCTCAGACCTGGCTTCCACTCCGCCCCGACCTCGATCGCCGAACGGTAAAGGGCGAGAATGCTTGCCCTCATGGTGGCATCCATATGCCGGACCGCTTCGTCTGCCGCGTCGCGCGGCATCTGCGCCTCGTTGAGACTTGCTGCGAACTCCTCGAGGTCGAGGTCCGCCATCCATTGCTCGCCCTCGCCCGGCGTTTGCCAGATCTTGGCAAGATAGTGCCACGGATACTCCGGATCGATCGGTCCGCTGATGCCTGTCCATGTCCGCACCAGATCTGGCCGGACAGAAGCGAGACGGCCCGTGAGCAGAGACCCCCAGTCATGACCAACCAGGTCGACGGGTTCGCCGATTTCGTCGATCTTCTCGATCAGCCAATCGAGATACTCTTCTTTCGTCGACGTGAATCCCTCTGGTAGGGGTACGCCGAACCCGGGGAGATCGATCGTCACGATATCTTCGCGTTGAATATGGGAACGGACGGTGTCCCAAAGCCGGTGGGTATCAGGTACACCATGGACGAGGACTGCAGGCATTTCGGATTCTCCAGTTGTTTGTTGTCGTGGTTGAAATGGTCGGTCGGTCGGCCGAGTCAGGGAAGGAGGATGACTTTGCCGTGGGTGTGGCCCGTGGCGACGAGGCGGTGAGCGTCCGCGGCCTCGTCGAGTGGGAAGCTCCGGCCGATGCGTGCGGTCCATGCGCCGGCCGCGATCAGATTCAGGGCTTCCTGGACAGGGCCGCGGTCGCGGTTCCCGCTGCCCCCGGGGCTGAATACGACGCCGTGTCGTGCGGCATCGCGGTCGGCGAGCGTCACGATCCGGTCGGGGCCGCCGAGAAGCTCGACGAGGGCGGGAAGGAGCCCCTTGCCGGCGGTGTCGAGCGCGGCGTCGACCCCGCCCGGAGCGGCGGCACGGATGCGATCGACCAGGCCCGGGCCGTGGGCGACAGGGGTTGCTCCGAGACTCTTGACGAAGTCGGCGTTGTCAGTCCCGGCGACGCCGATCACCGTCACACCGCGCTGTCGCGCGAACTGCACGGCAGCGCCGCCCAGAGCACCGCTCGCGCCGGTGACCACGAGCGTCTCACCCGGGCGAATGTTCAGAAGCCCGAGAGCCCTCGCCGCGTTGTCGGCGCCGATGACAGTAGCCGCGGCCTCCTCGAAGGAAACGCCGTCGGGGATCGTCGCGAAGTTGCTGCTGACCGTGTATTCGGCGTACGAGCCCTGGGTGGCGGAGTCCGGCCACCCGGCGACGCGGTCGCCGACCACGCCCTCGTCGACGCCCGGGCCGGCCGCCTCGACGACACCGGCGAACTCGAATCCGATGATGGCGGGAGCACGCAGGCGGAACACTCCGGCGCGTGCCTGGATCTCCGCCGGGTTCACCCCCGCGGCGTGAACCCGCACCAGTACCTGACCCGGACCCGGCACCGGTCGCGGAGCCTGCGCAACCCGCAACACGGAGGGTTCGCCGAACGAGGTGATGACGACGGCTTTCATGATGATCCTTCTCGTATACAAGGGTTTGCCCGCACCGTTCAGAACGGTGTCAGGTCAGGAAGACCGGCGGATTCTCGCCCCGCAGGCGGTAGTCGGGCCGGGGCCGTTCGAGGCGGATCGATTCGAGCACGGTGTACGCGTGGTACTTGGTCTGGGTGGTGGCTCCTGCCAGCCGTTCCCACCAGAGCCGGCCGTCGCTCGTCTCCTTCTCGAGGACGTGGCGGGTGGTGTAGTTCGCCATGGAGCTGATCCAGTTCTCGGTACCGACGAAGATCCTGTCCCAGCCGGTGCCGGTCACGATGTCGGCGAGCGCATCCGAGCGGCTGAACCGCTCGACCGCCGCAGTCGCCCCCTCGAGCACGTCGGCGAAGTACTCCACGCACAGCTTCACCTGCTCGTAGGTGCCGTAATGCATGTGGTGCCCGCCGACGAAGTAGTCGAAGTCGTATTCGAGGATCTGGGACTGGGCCTCGTACCAGCCGGAGATGTTCTGCGAGGCGTCGCAGTGCATGAACGTGACGCTTCCCGGACTGACGATGTCCACGGCAGTGAGCACCTTCTGCTGCGGTGCGTAGATGAAGATGTTGCCGGGACAGTGGTTCTCGCCCTTGTAGGAGAGCTGCAGGCTCACTCCGCCCACTTCGAGGACGAGTTCGTCGTCAAATGTCCTCGTCGGCAGGGGGCGCTTCGGATCGGGAAAACGCTCCAGGAGTTCCTTGGTGATGCGGTGGGCGACGATCTCGACGTCGGGACCGAACACGGAGGCCGCGCCGATGTGATCGGCGTGCCAGTGGCTGTAGATGACGTGGGTCACCGGTCGGTCGGTGACGTCCTCGATCGCCGCCAGCATGTTCTCGCCCAGCGTCGGGGGTGCGTCGATCGCGACCACGCCCTCCTCGGTCACCACGAATGCGGCGTCGTAGCCGGCACTGGTGACCCAGTAGAAGCCGCCGCGCAGTTCTTCCACGTGGTAGCCGTACTTCTGGAAGTGCTCGCTCTGGAAATACGGGGGGTAATAGTCCGCGGGGTCCAACGGGTCGTCCGCCCCCGCGCGGGGGAACCCATAAGGGTCGATCCTGTAGAAGCTCGGGGTTTCTTCGACGCTGATGGGTTTCTGACCGCTCTGGCACATCGACGGGACGCCTTTCTGTGTGCTTGGGAAGCTGTTGAACGGGTGGGCTATCCCGGTGACGAGAATCGAAGGACCGCCTTGGTGACGCGGCCCGAGCCCGCATCCTCGAACGCCGCGTTGATATCGGCGAAGTCGTAGAAGGACAGCAGTCGGTCGATGGGGAACCGGCCCGCTCGATAGAGCTGGGCAAGGTCGTTGATCAGGAGCGACGAGACGGCGTCGCCCTGGATGATGCCCTGAAGCGACTGGCCGAGCGTGAGCCGGCCGGCGTCGAGCACGGCGCCCGCTCCTTCGTGGAACGCCACGAAGCCGAACCGGCCCATCGGTGCCAGGGCGCCGACCCCGGCGTCGAGGTTCTCCGCGCGGCCGCTCGTGTCGAGGACGTACTCCAGACCGCGTTCGTCGACGGCGCGGAGCGCGCCGGTCAGATCCTCGACCCGGCCGGGGTCGACGAGGTGCGTCGCTCCGAGATCGCGGGCCAGATCGAGGCGGCCGGCGTCGACGTCGACGGCGACGATGGTGGTGGCACCCGCGACATGTGCCGCCATGACCGCCGCCAGGCCCACCGCTCCCACGCCGAAGACCGCGAAGGACGCTCCCGCCGGCACGGCGAGGGCCTTGAGTACGGCCCCCGCGCCCGTCTGCAGCCCGCACCCCAGCGGAGCCATGACGTCGAGGGGCAGATCGCGGGGGACCTTGATCGTGTTCCGTTGGTGCGTCAGGGCGTGGGTGGCGAACGAGGACTGGCCGAAGAAGTGACCGTGCGGCTCAGCACCGTGGGCGACGTGGAGACCGTTCGAGCCGTCCAGGCGGGCACCTGCGAAGTTGGCCGCCCAGACGTTGTCGCAGTAGGCCGCGTGCGAGGACAGGCACGGCTTGCAGCGGCCGCACGAGTGGTAGGAGAGGACGACGTGGTCACCGGGCTCGACGGTGGTGACGGCGGCCCCCACCCGTTCGACGACTCCTCCTCCCTCGTGCCCCAGCACCACCGGCAGCGGCGTCGCCATGCGCTGTGCCCGCACGTGAGCGTCGGTCGCGCATATTCCGGTCGCGACCATGCGAACGAGTACCTCGTCGGACCGCGGGTCCTCGATCTCGATGTCGCGGAACTCGAAGGGCCCGTCCTGCGCTTCGAGAACAGCGGCGCGCGCGGAGGTGGTCATACGCCGTGAGCCTGCCGCGAAGCGCCGCGAGGGCCATGGTGACGAGGGACTGACATCATCAGCGACTCTCTGATCGGGGGGTGGGCCTCAGGAACCCTTCAACGAGTCCGAACCTATGTCGGCCGCCCGTGCCCGCGGATCGGTCGCCGTATCCGTCACGGCAGTGAGGCACCTGTCGCGAGGTGCGGTGGCGTCACTGCCGGACGCCGGTCCGGGCGGCTTCTTCGACTCGGGCGATGAGACGGCTGTTGTGGGCGGCGTGCTGGAATCCCGGGGTGTGGTGGGTGCCGTTCGTGATGTCGCGGGCCAGGCTGGCGTAGACCTCGCCGACGTTGATGGAAGCGCCCGTCCAGATGTCGGCGGCGGTGGGTCCCGCGCCGGTGGCGATCGGGCGGTCGGGCGCGGTGAAGTCGACGCTCGACGAGAGGGTGAGGTCGCCGACCTGAACGCCCGCGGGGTGGTCGCCCGTCAGCTTCAGCCAGCCCTCCGAGCCGCGTACCTCCAGACTGAAGTGGGCATCGGGGGCGGGCACGCCCGCCAGGATCTGCACCCCGACCGGCGCCCCCGAGGAGGTCTTGGCGATGGCGTCGAGGTGATCCGGGACCTCGCGGACGGAAATCGCGCCGGTGTCGACCAACTTCACCTGGGGCCAGAGGAGTTCGGTGCGGGCGTCGATCTCGGTGATGTCGCCGAGAACGGCTTCGACCACATCCAGGACGTGGCCCGCGGCGATGGTGAGGAAACCGGCTCCGGACGCCGCCTTGTCGAAGTACTCGTACGCGCTCACCGACTCCGGGCCGTTGCCGAAGGTCGTCGCGGCGACTCGCGCCGAGAGCAGCCGCCCGAGCCGGCCCGCGGCGATGATCTCCGCCGCGCGGCGCACCGAGGGGTTGAGCCGGCCCTGCAGGCCGATCGCGGTGTGCAGTGAGCCGGCCGCGTCAGCCATCTCTTCCGTCTGCGCGACGGTCGCGCCCAGCGGCGACTCCGCGTACACGGCCTTGTTCGCCGCGAGGGCCGCCAGGACGAGCTCGCGGTGAGCCGGGACCTTCACCGCGACGGTGACGAGGTCGATCGAAGGGTCACCGATGAGCGCGTAGGGGTCCGCGAACCAACGCTCGGCGCCGAACGCCTCGGCAGCGCCGCGCGCGCTCTCCTCGTGCCGCGTCGCCACACCGGCCAGGTGGAAGTCGGGCTGTGCCGCCAGCGCGGGTATGTGCGAGGCGCCCGCCCAGCTCGCCTTCGTGTCCGCGCCGATGATGCCGACCCGAATGAGATTGCTTGACATGATGGGGTGTTCCGTTTCTTTCGCTGAAGCAAGACGTGGTGTGGTGCGCGGGGCGAATCGGTGCGTTCGCCCTTCTCTCACTGGTCGACGGCGGCCATGTCGGGCTCGGCATGGCGTTCGCCGGACGCCGGTGTGAGGTTGTTCAGGCGGGCGATCTGGCCCGGGGTGAGTCGGACGCCGTCGGCGGCGCTGTTCTCCTGGAGGCGGTCGACGCGCTTCGTCCCCGGAATGGGCGCGATGCCGTCTCCTTGCGCGAGCAGCCAGGCCAGAGCGACCTGCGCGGGCGTGGCCCCGACCTCGTCGGCGACCTCGCGTACCTGGTCGACGATGCGCAGGTTGCGCGTGAGGTTGTCGCCGGTGAACCGGGGATTGGAGCGACGCCAGTCGGTGGCGTCCAGGCCGTCCAGGGTGCGGATGTCACCGGTGAGAAAGCCGTGTCCCAGCGGCGCGTAGGGAACCAGTCCGATGCCGAGCTCGCGCAGCGTGGGCAGCACCTCGGCCTCCGGGTCCCGTGTCCAGAGCGAGTACTCGCTCTGGACAGCGGCCACGGGATGGACCGCATGGGCCCGGCGGATGGTCGCCGCTGCCGCCTCCGACAGTCCGATGTGGAGGACCTTGCCCGCCTCCACCAGCTCGCTCAGCGCCCCCACCGTCTCCTCGATGGGAGTGTTGGGGTCGACCCGGTGCTGGTAGTAGAGGTCGATGCGGTCGGTTCCGAGCCGCCTCAGTGAGCCGTCGACAGCCGTGTGAATGTTGGCGGGGGTGCTGTCCGGGCCCGGCCGGCCGGTGTGGGAGACGAGGCCGAACTTGGTGGCGAGGACGACTTCGTCCCGACGGCCCTTGATCGCGCGACCCAGCAGTTCCTCGTTGACGTAGGGGCCGTACACCTCGGCGGTGTCCAGATGGGTGACACCGAGGTCGACGGCGCGACGAATGGTGCGGATCGACTCGGTTTCGTCCCGGCCGGCGCCGGTGTAAAAGGCCGACATCCCCATGACACCCAGGCCGATGCGCGGGACATCGAGCCTGCCGAGCGACGTGGACTGCATCTGTTGTCCATTCCGTGTGGGGCGGGCCTCAGCGCCGCAGAGCGAACTTGACGCGTCAAGTTCTACTCCTTCGAACTTGACGCGTCAATAAGTGGGTCTAGGATGTCCTCATGGCGAGCACGGCAGATGACACGAACGGCCGGCGCCGTCGGCGTCCACGGAACGGGCCGACATCCGAGGCGACGGCTCGTGACGACGAAGGCTCCGGCTCGGGGGAGTCCACCGGTCCGGTTGCCGAGACGCGATGGCTGAACGGCGACGAGCTGGCGGCGTGGCTGGCCAACTCCGCGATCATGATCAGCCTGCCGGCCGCGCTGGATGCGCGCATGCAGCGCGAGGCTCAGCTGACCTTCTTCGAGTACATGGTGCTCTCGGTCCTCTCCGAGCAGCCGGATCGCACCATGCAGATGAGCGCCCTGGCCGCGCGAACGGCGGCGTCACTGTCGAGGCTGTCCCATGTCGTCGGTCGGCTCGAGAAGCGCGAACTGCTCGCACGGAAGCGGATCCCCGGTTCCGGAAGGCGCACCGCCGCGACGCTGACCGAGGCCGGTTACGACGTAGTGGTGGCGGCGGCGCCGGGACACGTCGCCGCAGTCCGCGAGTACCTGATCGATGATCTCGGTCCTCAGGAGCTGGCGGCACTGCGCCGCATCGGTGCGGCGGTGGACGCGGCCATCAAGCGCGGGCAACCCGACGCGAGCGCTGCGGCCTCGCCTCCGGGGGACGGCGCGGTGGACGGCCAGTAACCCACGATTCATCCTGCTTCACAGCCTCCGGCCGACACCTTGATCGTGACTCCCCGCGAGCCCGCCGGCCAAGAGCCTGACCAGCCCTGACCGGCGGGCGTGAGTGAGGTCCGCGCAGCTTGCGGGCCGTGCTGGGCTGCACCACAGCATGCGACCTTCACCGTCCGTGACGACCATCGACTTGACGGCGTTCTGCCAGTTTTTGCCGGAGATGAACTGGCATACCCAAAGCGGGTGTGAGCCGGAATGCGAGGGCGGCTCGGCAGGGGGCGTGTCGCCATCGCCACCCAACGAGTCGTTGGGCGGCTGGCCCAAGATCTTCATCGGACGCGCCTGGCTCTGTCGACGTTGAAGAGCAGCGTCTCGCGCCGTTCGGGAGGCACCTCGGCTGCCAGTTCGGGCAAGCAGCGAACAGCGGAACAGCGGAGGCATGTGTGAGTCGTCCGCGCTCTTCGTCGGCGTGGGCAAAGCGCTGGCTACAGGGCATAACAACCGTCTCCCGAACTCGTCGGCATCGGCTTTCCTCGAGCCGCAGGTGTCTGCCGTGGTTGTCGACAACTGCTGTCGCAGGACATCGAGAAAGCCATGCCAGCCGCACGCCTCTGCGGGGCCGTGGTCCGCCGGTCGGCGGCCAGCGCCATCCTCCGCCACTGAGCCCACAGCGCGCCGAGTCAACTCCCTGCTCGCCGATTCCATCCGACTCGGTCGAGACCCTGAGGAAGTGCCCCGTTCGTGGTGGCCTGCGCGTTCCTCCCCGTCGTCCGGGAGAACACCACCGTGCTGCGACTTCTCCGCCTCGCCCGCGTCTTGCGCGCCGCCCGCTTCCTGCCCCAACTGCGCATCGTGCTCGTCGCGGTGGGCCGCAGCCTGCCCGGCACGGTCAGCTTCCTGCTCGTGGGCGGACTCCTGCTGTACGTCTACGCGATGGTGGGCTGGGTCTTCTTCGCCCGCGCCGACCCCGAACACTTCGGCTCGATCGGCCGCGCCGTCCTGACCCTGTTCCTGCTCATGACGCTCGACGGCCTCGGTGACGCCGTCCGCGCGGGCCTGGAGATCTCTCACTGGAGCATCCTCTACTACGCCAGCTACGTCCTCATCGCCTCCTTCGTTCTGGTCAACGTCCTCATCAGTGTCGTCATCACCTCCCTTGAGGAGGCGCGGGCCATGGGGCAGGCCGACGACCAGGAGCAGACGGACCCAGGCCCGCCGTCCGCGCCCAGGCCGCTGTCGGAACAGGAGCTACGGGAACGCATCACGACGGCGCGCAGAGCACTCGACGAGTTGGAGGAGAGCCTGGCGATCCTCTCCGTGCCCCGCCCGACTGGCACGGAAGCTACTGCACCGCCGCTGCGGATGAACCCGTAACTCGACAGCTGTGTCGAACCGTCGGGTCAAGGAGAGGCTGACGGGCATGAAGGTCTCGGGCATCTTCACCGCGATCGTGATCGGCGTCCTGATCGGAGTCCCGGGTCGCCTGGTCATCCCCGGCCGCCAGCGCATCGGCATCTGGTGGACGATCCTGGTCGGCATCGTCGCGGCCCTGGCCGGCACGGCCATCGCCGGCGCCTTCAACGTCGCCGACACCAAGGGCATCGCCTGGATCGAACTCGCCATCCAGATCGGTCTCACCGCGCTCGGCGTCGTCGGAGTGGAGCGGTTCACCGGCCGCCGGTGACCGGCGTGACACCTCGGCTGCGCGGATCCGTACGTTCGCAGCCACGCGAGCTGGGGCGACAGCGTTCCGAGGTGGCCTTGGCGTTTTTCGGTGAGCGCGGCCTGGAAGCGCCCGGCCCGGGCCGCGAAATAGCCCCTTCCGTGGCGTGCAGTGCTCCTCCTTCGCGGAGGTGAGGGCTGCAGTTCTCGTTCGGTCTGAAGCGCTCGGTTGCGCACGCGGCGTGCGTCATGATGGCGCACGTAGCGCACACTATGCCCGTAACGACGTGACCCGTATGCCGGATTTGCGTGTTGCGCGCTGTTGAGCTGCACGTATTTCCACATGCTTTCGTGTCCACATGTTTCGCTATGACGCACCACGTTGAGTGTGTCGCGATCCTTGAACCGGCCGCGAAGGGCTCCTGACCTGCGGTTTTGTGCGTGCGCATTATGTGCGGTGTGGGCGTTACGGGCGATATCTTGACGCTGAAATGACGCTCGTGACGCTCATTTGACGCTCGTTCTGATGGGGTGTCAGGCATACGTTGGGCAGGTCAGGGGGCGTCAAGGCTGCGAGTGACGAGGCAACGCCGAGGGCTGATGACGCTCAAAGCGGAGTCGTCGGGTCCTGCAGATCAGATGTCGTGGAAGAGACCGGCCAGCGTTTCGCCCTGCAGCAATGCACGGTGCGAGTCCATGACCTGCGCTAATGGTCTTTCGCTCGTTTTACGTTGGTGCCCC
>NZ_JBHVOC010000047.1:0-20697 GCF_044142145.1 Streptomyces sp. BK79 | reverse complement strand
ACCACCGAGGAACCCGTCGTCGTCGCGGCGCACTTGACCGCCCGTGGGACCGACGAGGTACCCATGATCCTCCGCGAGGTCGTCCGCGTACCCGTCGCGTCCACGAGCGGCGAGCGCGACGCGGCAGCCGAGCTGCGGCTTCAGCTCGACGGGGCCACACCACAGGCGAGGGAAAGGATCCTCGGCAAACTGGTCCGCTCGCATGTCGCCGCGGTCCTCGGACACGCGAGCGCGGACCACATCGACATGGGCACCGGCTTCATGGCCATGGGCCTGGACTCGCTGGCCGCCGTGGAGCTGCGGAACCGGCTCGGCAAGGCCACCGGCCTCGACCTGCCCGCCACGCTGTTGTTCGAGCACCCGACCCCGCGCGACCTGACGCAACACCTCGACGCCGAAGTGCCCCGCGCCGAGGACGAGACGACGCCATCGCAGGAAACGGCCGCGGACACGGAGACGAGTGTCCTGGACACGCTTGAGTCGGCATCGGCCGACGACGTCCTTGATTTCATCCGACGGGAGTTCGGGCGCTGACCATGACCGACAACACGTTGCTCGACAACCTCAAGTGGGTTACCGCCGAACTGCACCAGACGCGCCGGAAACTGCGCGACGCCGAGGCCGCGGCCGGTGAACCCATCGCCATCATCGGCATGGGCTGCCGCTACCCCGGCGGTGTACGCGCTCCCGAAGAGCTGTGGCGGCTGGCCGAACGCGGTGCGGACGCGATCACGGACTTCCCCACGGACCGAGGCTGGGACCTGGACGGCCTCTACGACGCCGATCCCGAGCACATGGGCACCTCCTACGTGCGGCGCGGCGGCTTCCTGCACGACGCGGCCGAGTTCGACGCGGAGTTCTTCGGCATCTCCCCGCGCGAAGCGGTGACGATGGACCCGCAGCAGCGGCTGATGCTGGAGGTCGCCTGGGAGGCGCTGGAGCGGGCGGGGATCGATCCCGAATCCGCACGGGGCAGCCGTACCGGCGTCTTCGCCGGGATGATGTACCACGACTACAGCGGCCTGCTGGAGCGTGCTTCCGAGGAGTACGAAGGGTTCTTCGGGAACAGCACGTCCGGCAGCGTGGTGTCCGGCCGGATCGCTTACGAACTGGGGCTGGAAGGCCCTGCCGTCACCATCGACACCGCCTGCTCGTCGTCCCTCGTCGCGCTGCACCTGGCATGCCAGGCGCTGCGCAAGGGCGAGTGCTCCATGGCGCTCGCCGGTGGTGTGACCGTGATGGCCACGCCACGGCCCTTCATCGACTTCAGCCGGCAGCGCGGGCTGGCCCCCGACGGGCGGTGCAAGTCGTTCGCGGACGGCGCGGACGGCACCGGCTGGTCCGAGGGCGCCGGCGTGCTCGTGGTCGAGCGCCTGTCCGACGCGCTGCGCAACGGGCACCCCGTCCTCGCCGTCGTACGCGGCTCCGCGGTCAACCAGGACGGCGCGAGCAGCGGCTTCTCCGCGCCGAACGGTGCCGCGCAGCAGCGGGTCATCCGCCAGGCCCTCGCCGACGCCGGCCTCACCGTCGCGGACGTCGACGCCGTCGAGGCACACGGCACGGGCACGCCGCTCGGCGACCCGATCGAGGCGCGTGCGCTGCTCGCCACCTACGGCGCCGAGCGCGGCGCGGGCGGGCATCCGCTGCTGCTGGGCTCCGTCAAGTCCAACATCGGGCACACCCAGGCCGCCGCCGGTGTGGCCGGTGTGATCAAAATGGTCATGGCGATGCGCCACGGCACGCTCCCCGCCACCCTCCACGTGGACGAGCCCTCCTCCCACGTCGACTGGGAGGCCGGAGGGGTACGACTGCTCACCGCAGCCGCCCCCTGGCCGGGAACGGGGCGGGTCCGGCGCGCGGCGGTGTCCGCGTTCGGCGTCAGCGGAACCAACAGTCACGTCATTCTGGAACAGGCACCCGCCGCCGCCCCCGCGAAGCCGGTCGACTCCGCGGGATCCACCGGTCCCCGCGAGGGCACCCACGAGGACGCCCGTGAAGGCGCCCACGAAGACGCCCGTGAGGGCGCCCACGAAGGCACCCGCGAGGGCGCCCACGAAGGCACCCCCCTGCCCTGGCTCCTCTCGGCGAAGACCGAGGACGCGCTGCGCGCTCAGGCCCGATCACTGCGTTCGCACCTCGACGATCACTCGGATCTGCGGCTCGGCGACGTGGCCCGCTCCCTCGCCGACAGCCGGACGGCCTTCCGGCACCGGGCGGTCCTGCTCGGCGCCGATCTCGACGAGATGCGCGAGCACCTCGATGCCCTCGCCGCGGGCACCGGCTCACCGGCACTGGTCGAGGGCATCGCCGGACCGCGCCGCGACCAGGCCGTGTTCGTCTTCCCCGGCCAGGGCGCGCAGTGGGTCGGCATGGCTCTCGAACTGCTCGACTCGTCACCGGTCTTCGCGGCGCGCATGACCGAGTGCGCCGAGGCGCTGAGCCCGTACGTGGACTGGTCCCTGCGGGAGGTCCTGACCGACGCCGAGGCGCTGGAACGCGTCGACGTGGTCCAGCCCGCCCTGTTCGCCGTCATGGTCTCGCTCGCGGCGATGTGGCGCTCGACCGGAGTCGAACCCGCCGCCGTGGTGGGGCACTCCCAGGGCGAGATCGCGGCAGCGTGCGTCGCCGGCGCCCTGTCCCTGGACGACGCCGCCCGCGTGGTGGCGCTGCGCAGCCGGGCCCTCGTGCGGCTGGCCGGGCAGGGCGGGATGGTGTCCGTGCCGCGACCGGCCGACGACATCGACCTCGCCGGGGGTCTGTCGATCGCCGCCGTGAACGGCCCCCGCTCCACCGTGGTGTCGGGCGACACGGAAGCGCTGGAAGCGCTGCTGATGTCGGACGAGCAGGCACGCCGCATCCCGGTCGACTACGCGTCGCACTCGTCGAGTGTCGAAGTCCTCGCGGACGAGCTGATCACCGCACTGCGCGACATCCGCCCCCGGGCGTCGCGGATCCCGCTGTACTCGACGGTGACCGGCGGCCTGCTGAACACCACGCGCATGGACGCCGAGTACTGGTACCTGAACCTGCGGGCCACGGTCCGCTTCGAGCAGGCGGTCCGCGCTCTCGTCGAGGAGGACTGCACCGACTTCATCGAGGTGAGCCCGCACCCCGTACTCACCTTCGGCGTCCGCGAGATCCTGGACGACGCGGGCCGGACCGGCCTGGCCACCGGAACACTGCGCCGCGATGACGGAGGCCGGACCAGGTTCCTCACCTCACTGGCGGAGCTGTTCACGCACGGCGTCACCGTCGACTGGGACGCGGTCATCGGCGGCACCACTCACCGCCACGTCGACCTGCCGACGTACCCCTTCCGGCGCACCCGGTACTGGCCGGTCGGCCTGCGCGACCGGGGCAGCGCCACGGGCGACTTCGCCGTGTCCGACCACGCCTTCCTCCACATGGCGCTCGGCCTCGCCGACGGCGACGGATTCGTCCTCACCGGACGCGTCTCGCTGGAGAGCCACCCCTGGCTCGCCGATCACACCGTCATGGACCGCGTCCTGCTGCCGGGCACCGCGCTGCTCGATCTGGCCATCAGGGCTGCGGACCAGGCGGGATGCGGACGCGTCGACGAGCTCACCTTCGAGACACCGGTGGTCCTCCCCGACGACGGTGCGCTGCAGATCCAGGTGATCGTCGCGGCGGCCGACGGCACGGGCCGCCGCTCCCTCGACATCTACACACGACCCGCCGACACCACCGACACCGCCGACCAGGAATGGGTGAGGTGTGCCGGCGGAGCCCTGGCGGCGGACCCGGGGGCGGTCCCCGGTGCGGTCCCCGGTGCGGTCCCCGGGGCGGAGCCGCCCGGTCCGGCCTCCTGGCCGCCGGCAGAGGCGGAACCCGTCGACCTCGTCGACCACTACACCCACCTGCACGACGCGGGACTCGTCTACGGCCCGGCGTTCCAGGGCCTGCGCGCCGCGTGGCGCACGCGCGACGCGGTGTACGCGGAGGTCACCCTGCCCGAGGAGACCGGAGACGGCCGGTTCGCCGTCCACCCGGCCCTGCTCGACGCCGGCCTGCACCTCGCGGGGCTCGCGGCGCCGGCCGACACGACGGCTCCCCGGCTGCCGTTCACCTGGACCGGCGTGACCCTGCACGCGGCAGGCGGGACGACGCTGCGGATACGGCTCGCGGGCTCAGGGCCCGACGCCCTGTCCCTGCTGGCCACGGACACCGCCACCGGCGCACCGGTGCTGTCCGCCGAGTCCCTGGTCGTACGGCCCGTGTCGGCGGCTCAACTCGGCACCGCCCACGACGCCACGCTGTACCACCTCGCTTGGCGACCCGCCTCGGCCGATGAGCAGGCGGCACCCCGCCCGACGTCGGAGGCTGCGGAGGACGTCGTCTTCGACGTCGATGAGGAGACCCCGCGGACGGCCGTGCACTCCGTCCTGGAGCGCCTCCAGGCCTGGCTCGCCGACGACAGGTCCGCCTCGGCCCGGCTCGTGATCGTGACACGAGGCGCCGTCGCCGTCCGGTCGGGCGAGGCACCGAGCCGCCCGGCGGGAGCCGCCGTGTGGGGCCTGGTCCGGTCGGCCGAAGCCGAGAACCCCGGATGCTTCGCCCTCGTCGACCTGGACGAGGCCGACCCGGAAGGCCACGGCCTGGCGGCGGCACTGGCCTCCGGCCAACCGCAGACAGCCGTCCGCGACGGCGCTCTCCACGTCCCGCGCCTCACCCGCCTCCCCCTGCCCACCGGACCCGACGCGACGCCGTTCGACCCCCGAGGCACCGTGCTCATCACCGGTGGCACAGGGGTACTGGGCGGCCTGGTGGCACGGCATCTGGTGACCGAACACGGTGTGCGGAACCTGCTGCTGCTGAGCCGCAGCGGTGACGCGGCCGAGGAGACACTGGAGGAGCTCTCCGCGCTGGGCGCCACCGTACGCGTCGCCGCCTGCGACGCCGCCGACCGCCAGGCCGTCGCCGCCGTCCTCGACTCGATACCGGCGGCCCACCCCCTCCGCGCGGTCGTGCACGCCGCCGGCGTGCTCGACGACGGACTGGTCTCCGCGCTCGTCCCGGAGCGCGTCGACACCGTGTTCCGGCCGAAGATCGACGCCGCGCTGGTCCTCGACGAACTCACCCGCGACCTCGACCTCGACGCCTTCGTCCTCTTCTCGTCGGCAGCGGGCACCCTGGGCGCCGCGGGACAGGCGAACTACGCCGCCGCCAACGCCTTCCTCGACGCCCTTGCCGCCCAGCGACGCGCCCGCGGTCAGGCCGCCACCGCACTGGCCTGGGGATTCTGGGAACCGCGCAGCGGCATGACCGGCCATGTCGACGAGAGCGACCTGCACCGGATCAACCGGTCGGGCATCGCCGCGCTGACGGCCGCCGAGGGGCTGGCCCTGTTCGACCGGGCACTGACCTCGGGCGAGCCGGCACTCCTGCCCGCTCGCCTCGACCTCCCGGCTCTGCGCGCGCCCGGCACCGTCATCGCGCCTGTGCTGCGTGATCTCGTGCGGGTGCCCGTACGGCGCGGTGGCGGCGACGAGGCCCTCAGCGCACGTCTGGCCCGGCTGCCTGCCGCCCAGCGCACCGACGTGGTGCTCGAACTGGTCCGGACGCGTGCTGCGGCGGTGTTGGGGCATGGGTCGGCGGTTGCGGTGGGTGCGGAGCGGTCGTTCCGGGAGGTGGGTTTCGACTCGCTGACGGCGGTGGAGTTGCGGAACGGGTTGTCGGTGGCGACGGGGCTGCGGTTGCCTGCGACGTTGGTGTTCGATTATCCGACGCCGGTGGCGTTGGCGGAGTTTTTGGTGTCGTCCTTGGTCTCGTCGGGGTCGGGGTCGGGGTCGGGGTCGGTGGCGGTTGCTGGGGTGGCCGGTCGTGGTGGGGTGGTGGCGGGGGCGGCGGATGAGCCGGTCGCGATTGTGGGGATGGCGTGCCGTTTCCCGGGTGGGGTGCGTTCGCCTGAGGACTTGTGGAGGTTGCTGAGTTCGGGCTCCGATGCCATCACCGCGTTCCCGGCGGACCGGGGCTGGGACCTCGACGCCCTCTACGACCCCGAGCGGAGCCGCCCGGGAACCACCTACGCCCACGAGGGCGGGTTCCTCACGGGAGCCGGTGATTTCGACGCGGAGTTCTTCGGTATCTCGCCGCGTGAGGCGCTGGCGATGGACCCGCAGCAGCGGCTGCTGCTGGAGACGTCGTGGGAGGCCGTCGAACGGGCCGGGATCGACCCGGCCACCCTGCGCGGCAGCGATACCGGCGTCTTCGCCGGCGTGATGTACCACGACTACGGATCCCGCCTGCCCTACGTCTCCGAGGACATCGAGGGCTATCTGGCCAACGGCACGGCAGGCAGTGTCGCCTCCGGGCGGCTGTCGTACACCTTCGGTCTCGAGGGTCCCGCGGTGACGGTGGACACGGCGTGTTCGTCGTCGCTGGTGGCGCTGCACCTGGCGGTGCAGTCGCTGCGGCAGGGCGAGTGCTCGTTGGCCCTCGCGGGCGGTGTGACGGTGATGTCGACACCCAACATGTTCGTGGAGTTCAGCCGCCAACAAGGGCTCGCACCGAACGGCCGCTGCATGTCCTTCGCCGCCGGCGCCGACGGCACGGGACTCGCTGAGGGTGTGGGTGTGCTGTTGGTGGAGCGCCTGTCGGATGCCCGTCGTAACGGTCATCGGGTGCTGGCGGTGGTGCGGGGTTCGGCGGTGAATCAGGACGGTGCGTCGAATGGTCTGACGGCGCCGAACGGTCCGTCGCAGCAGCGGGTGATTCGGCGGGCGTTGGCCGGTGCGGGGTTGGAGCCGTCCGAGGTGGACGCGGTGGAGGCCCACGGGACCGGCACCAGGCTGGGCGACCCGATCGAGGCCCAGGCGTTGCTGGCCACCTACGGGCAGGACCGTGAGGTGGAGCGGCCCCTGCTGCTGGGCTCGGTGAAGTCGAACCTGGGTCACACGCAGGCGGCCGCGGGTGTGGCGGGTGTCATCAAGATGGTGATGGCGATGCGCCACGGTGAGCTGCCCGCGACGCTTCACGTGGACGAGCCGTCGCCGCATATCGACTGGTCTGCGGGTGACGTACGGCTGCTGACGGAGCGGACGCCGTGGCCGGTGGCGGGTCGTCCGAGGCGGGCGGGTGTGTCGTCGTTCGGGATCAGCGGGACCAACGCGCACGTGATTCTGGAGCAAGGGCCTGCGGTTGTGGCGGAGGATGCTGCGCTGGAGTGGTCGGGGCCGGTGCCGGTGGTGCTGTCGGGCCGGACGGGTGCGGCGGTGGTGGAGCAGGCGGCGCGGTTGCGGTCGTTTGTCGCCGAGCGGCCTGATGTGTCGGTGGTGGATGTGGCTGCGGCGGCTGTCCGGCGCAGTGTGTTCGATCACGGCGTGGCGTTGGTGGTGGAGGACCGGGCCGGACTGCTGCGGGAACTGGACGCAGTAGCCGCTGGTGCGGGCGTGGTGGTCGGGAATGCAGGCCGGGTCGCGTTCCTGTTCGCGGGGCAGGGGGCGCAGCGTGCCGGTATGGGACGCGTGCTGTATGAGCGGTTCCCGGTGTTCGCGCGGGTGCTGGACGACGTGCTCGATCGGCTGGGGGTGCGTGAGGAGTTCTTCGGTACGGACGCCGCTGTGTGGGAAGGAACGGGTGTCGCTCAGCGGGTGTTGTTCGCCTTTGAGGTGGCGCTGTTCCGGCTGTGGGAGTCGTGGGGTGTCGTGCCCGACGTCGTCGCCGGCCACTCGGTGGGGGAGATAGCTGCCGCTCATGTGGCGGGTGTGTTCTCGCTGGAGGATGCGTGTGTGCTGGTGGGGGCACGTGGCCGGTTGATGCAGGAGCTTCCGGCCGGTGGCGTGATGGCGGCGCTGGAGGCGTCCGAGGACGAGGTCACCCCGCTGCTCGACAACCTGGCGGGTGTATCCCTCGCGGCTGTGAACGGGCCCACGTCGGTGGTCGTATCCGGTGAGGCGGAAGCGGTGGAACAGGTCGTGGCCTCCCTGCCGGGGCGGCGTTCACGGCGGCTGAAGGTCAGCCACGCCTTCCATTCCCCCTTGATGGAGCCGATGCTCGATGCCTTCCGTGAGGCGGTGTCCGGGTTGTCGTTCCGGACTCCGGAGCGGTTCCGCTTCGTGTCGACGGTGACGGGCGGGCCGGTGGTGGAGGAGATCGCCACGGCGGAGTACTGGGTCGAGCAGGTGCGGCGTGAGGTGCGGTTCGCCGACGCGGTGTCCTGTCTGCATGCCGATGGCGTGGAGACGTTCGTCGAGATCGGTCCGGATGGCGTACTGAGCGCCATGGGGCCGGAGATCGTGGACGACGGACGCACACTGTTCGTGCCCTCCGTCCGCCGTGACCGGGACGAGAGCGCGTCTGTGATGACCGCGCTCGGCCAGGCTCATGTGCGGGGTGCGCGGGTCGACTGGCAGGCGGTGTTCGGTCGTTCGGGGCCGTCGGGGCTGGAGCTGCCGACGTATGCCTTCCAGCACCAGCGCTACTGGCTCGCGAGCGACGGTTCCCGCGCCGGTGACCTCAGTGCCGCGGGACTCGACGCCGCCGACCACCCGATCCTGGGCGCCGCTGTCGAACTGCCCCAGTCCGGCGGACACCTCTTGACCGGACAGCTGACCACGAACGCCGACGGATGGCTGGCGGATCACCAGATCCGGGGTGTCACCCTCGTACCGGCCACGGTGTTCGTGGAACTCGCGCAGAGGGCCGCCGATGCGGTGGGCTGCGGGCACATCGCGGAACTGACGGTGGAAGCGCCGCTCGCGCTGCCCGAGCAGCACCGCGTGACGGTGCAGGTGACCGTCTCCGACGAGGAGACGGGGACGGGGGACCGCGCGTTCACCGTCCATGCCAAGCGGGACGGTCAGGAATGGATCCGGCATGCTTCCGGCCTGCTCGCCGCTGGACTCCCCGATGTGCCGGCCGGCTTCGGCACGGAGTGGCCGCCGCGCGACGCCCAGCCGGTGGACCTTGACGGTCACTACCGGCAGCTGGCCGACGACGGATTCGCCTACGGTCCCGCCTTCCAGGGGCTGCGAGCAGCATGGCGCCGCGGCTCGGAGGTGTTCGCCCACGTAGAACTCCCCGAGGAACCGGGTGCCGGACGGTTCGGACTGCACCCCGCACTGCTCGACGCCGCATTCCACGCCTGGCACGCCGACGGCGCGGAGGGGCCCGGCAGGCTGCCCTTCAACTGGCGTGGTCTCGGCCTCTTCAAGGAGGGCGCCCGGGAACTGCGGGTTCGGCTGACGCCGGTGGGTGAGGACGCGGTCGCGCTCGTCGCGACGGATGCCGAGGGCGTACCGGTTGTCGCGGTGGAGTCCCTGTCCTTCCGCCCCGTGTCGGACGATCAGCTGCGTGACGCCCGCCGGAGCGGCACGGACTCGCTTTTCCGCATCGACTGGCAGCCGGTCGCCACTCCCGTACGACGGAGCGACGACCACCAGGTGGTCCGATGTGTGAGCGACGAGCCGGCCGCGCGTACCGCGGAGGCGGTGCGCTCCGTCCTGAACGGGGTGCTGGCAACCGTTCGGGAGTGGCTGGCGCGTGACGACCGCGCCGCGTCCGAGCGCCTCGTCGTCGTCACCCGGGGCGCGGTTGCGGGCAACGCTCTCGACGGCAGCCATGTGGATCTCGCCGGTGCCGCGGTATGGGGGTTGATCCGTTCCGCGCAGGCGGAGCATCCCGACCGGATCGTGCTGGTCGACACCGACACCGACACCGATGCCGCTGCCGATGGCGACGACGCGGTCGGGTCGGCGGTGGCGACCGGCGAGCCGCAGATCGCCGTACGCGGCGGGTCCCTCTACGTACCCCGGCTGGTCCGTGCCGCGGCCGAAGCCGACGCGGCCGGCTGGGACCCGGAGGGGACCGTGCTCATCACCGGGGGCACCGGCATGCTGGGAGCCGCGACAGCCCGGCACCTGGTCATCGAGCACGGTGTACGACACCTGCTGTTGGCCAGCCGAAGCGGTGACGCCGGGGACCTCGTCGAGGAACTGGCCGCGCACGGCGCGGAAGTGACGGTCGCGGCCTGCGACGTCGCCGACCGCGAGGCCCTTGCACGACTGCTGGCCGCGATTCCGGCCGACCACCGGCTGACCGCCGTGGTGCACACGGCCGGCGTGGTCGATGACGGCGTACTGGACGTGCTGACCGACGAACGCCTCGACACCGTCCTGCGCCCGAAGGCCGACGCCGCGTGGCTGCTGCACGAACTCACTCGGGACCTGGATCTCGACGCGTTCGTGCTGTTCTCCTCCGTCGCGGGGACTCTGGGCGCCGCGGGGCAGGCGAACTACGCCGCCGCCAACGCCTTCCTCGACGCCCTGGCCCACCACCGTCGAGGGTTGGGGCTCCCGGCCACGTCCATCGCATGGGGGCTGTGGAATCCCACGGGTGGTATGGCAGGCCGTCTGGGCGAGGCCGAGCTGGCACGGATGCGCCGGGCCGGCGTCAGCCCTCTCGGTGTCGAGGAGGGCATGGCACTCTTCGACGCTGCTCTCGCCTCGGCCGACCCGACGCCCGTGGCCGCGAAACTGGACGCCGCTGCCCTGGGACGTCACACCGGGACGGGCTTCGACGGAGCGATACCGGCGCTGCTGCGCGCTCTGGTACGACCGGCCGCCGGGCGCCGCGATCGTGGAGCGGCCTCCGAAGGGACCGACCTCAAGCACCGATTGGTCGCGTTGTCCCCGGCCGAGCGGCAGGACGTGGTCCTCGATCTCGTACGTCGCCGTGCTGCGGCGGTGTTGGGGCATGGGTCGGCGGTTGCGGTGGGTGCGGAGCGATCGTTCCGGGAGGTGGGTTTCGACTCGCTGACGGCGGTGGAGTTGCGGAACGGGTTGTCGGTGGCGACGGGGCTGCGGTTGCCTGCGACGTTGGTGTTCGATTATCCGACGCCGGTGGCGTTGGCGAAGTTTTTGGTGTCGTCCTTGGTCTCGTCGGGGTCGGGGTCGGGGTCGGTGGCGGTTGCTGGGGTGGCCGGTCGTGGTGGGGTGATGGCGGGGGCGGCGGATGAGCCGGTCGCGATTGTGGGGATGGCGTGCCGTTTCCCGGGTGGGGTGCGTTCGCCTGAGGACTTGTGGCGGCTGCTGAGTTCAGGCTCCGATGCCATCACCGCGTTCCCGGCGGACCGGGGCTGGGACCTCGACGCGCTCTACGATTCCGACCCCGAGCGGCCAGGTACCTCGCATACCCGCGAGGGTGGGTTCCTGCACGGCGCGGGTGATTTCGACGCGGAGTTCTTCGGTATCTCGCCGCGTGAGGCGCTGGCGATGGACCCGCAGCAGCGGCTGCTGCTGGAGACGTCGTGGGAGGCCGTCGAGCGGGCCGGGATCGACGTGACGACGCTGCGCGGCAGCGACACCGGCGTCTTCGCCGGCGTGATGTACCACGACTACGCGTCGGGGTTGTCCACTGTGCCCGAGGAACTGGAGGGATACCTGGCCAGCGGCAGTGCCGGCAGTGTCGTCTCGGGCCGGCTGTCGTACACCTTCGGTCTTGAGGGGCCTGCGGTGACGGTGGACACGGCGTGTTCGTCGTCGTTGGTGGCGTTGCATCTGGCGGTGCAGTCGTTGCGTCAGGGTGAGTGTTCGCTGGCGTTGGTCGGTGGTGTGACGGTGATGTCGACTCCGGCGGCGTTCGTGGAGTTCAGCCGGCAGGGCGGGCTTTCGCCGGATGGGCGGTGCAAGGCGTTCGCGGCCGATGCTGACGGCACGGGGTGGTCCGAGGGTGTGGGTGTGCTGTTGGTGGAGCGTCTGTCGGATGCCCGTCGCAATGGTCATCGGGTGTTGGCGGTGGTGCGTGGGTCGGCGGTGAATCAGGACGGTGCGTCGAATGGTTTGACGGCGCCGAATGGTCCGTCGCAGCAGCGGGTGATCCGGCGGGCGTTGGCCGGTGCGGGGTTGCAGCCGTCCGAGGTGGACGCGGTGGAGGCCCACGGGACGGGCACCAGGCTGGGCGACCCGATCGAGGCGCAGGCGTTGCTGGCCACGTATGGGCAGGGTCGTGAGGTGGAGCGGCCGCTGTTGCTGGGTTCGGTGAAGTCGAATCTGGGTCATACGCAGGCGGCTGCGGGTGTGGCGGGTGTCATCAAGATGGTGATGGCGATGCGGCACGGGGTGCTGCCCGCGACGCTTCACGTGGACGAGCCGTCGCCGCATATCGACTGGTCTACGGGTGACGTACGGCTGCTGACGGAGCGGACGCCGTGGCCCGAGGTGGACCGTCCTTGGCGGGCGGGTGTGTCGTCGTTCGGGATCAGCGGCACCAACGCGCACGTGATCCTCGAAGAGGGTCCTGAGCTTGCGGATGTGGCGGAAGATGCTGCGCCGGAGTGGTCGGGGCCGGCGCCGGTGGTGCTGTCCGCTGCGAGTGAGGTGGCGTTGCGGGCGCAGGCGGGCCGGCTGGTGCCGTTGGCGGGGGATGTTCCGGTGGCGGTGCTGGGTCATGCGGTGGCGACGACGCGTGCGGTGCTGGAGCACCGGGCGGTAGTTGTGGCCGGCGATGAAGCCGAACTCCGTCAGGGTCTCCAGGCGTTGGCGACGGGCGAGTCCCGGGCCGATGTGGTCGTCGGGAGCACGATGCCCGGTGGTTGGGCGTTCCTGTTCGCGGGGCAGGGGGCGCAGCGGATCGGTATGGGACGCGTGCTGTACGAGCGTTTCCCGGTGTTCGCTCGGGTGCTGGACGACCTGGTCGAGCGTCTGGGCGTGCGTGAGGAGTTCTTCGGCACGGATGCGGTGGTGTTGGAGGGGACGGGTGTCGCTCAGCGGGTGTTGTTCGCCTTCGAGGTGGCGCTGTTCCGGCTGTGGGAGTCGTGGGGTGTCGTGCCCGACGTCGTCGCCGGCCACTCGGTGGGGGAGATAGCGGCTGCTCATGTGGCGGGTGTGCTGTCGCTGGAGGATGCGTGTGTGCTGGTGGGGGCACGTGGCCGGTTGATGCAGGAGCTTCCGGCTGGTGGCGTGATGGTGGCGCTGGAGGCGTCCGAGGACGAGGTCACTCCGCTGCTCGACAACCTGGCGGGTGCGTCCCTGGCGGCGGTGAACGGGCCCACGTCGGTGGTCGTATCCGGTGAGGCGGATGCGGTGGAAGAGGTCGTGGCCTCTCTGCCGGGGCGGCGTTCACGGCGGCTGAAGGTCAGCCACGCCTTCCATTCCCCCTTGATGGAGCCGATGCTCGATGCCTTCCGTGAGGCGGTGTCCGGGTTGTCGTTCCGGACTCCGGAGCGGTTCCGCTTCGTCTCCACGGTGACGGGCGGGCCGGTGGTGGAGGAGATCGCCACGGCGGAGTACTGGGTGGAGCAGGTGCGGCGTGAGGTGCGGTTCGCCGACGCGGTGTCCTGTCTGCATGCCGAGGGTGTGGAGACGTTCGTCGAGATCGGACCCGATGGCGTACTGAGCGCCATGGGGCCGGAGATCGTGGACGACGGACGCACGCTGTTCGTGCCCTCCGTCCGCCGTGACCGGGTCGAGAGCGCGTCCGTCATGATCGCGCTCGGCCAGGCTCATGTGCGGGGTGCGCGGGTCGACTGGCAGGCGGTGTTCGGTCGTTCGGGGCCGTCGGGGCTGGAGCTGCCGACGTATGCCTTCCAGCACCAGCGCTACTGGCTGGAGAGCCCGGTCGGCGCATCGTCGGCGGATCCGGTCGACAGCGAGTTCTGGGACACGATCGAGCGTGCGGATGTGGACGCCTTCGCCGCCACGCTCCAGCTTGAGCAGGATGCCTCGTTGGGCTCGGTACTCCCCGCCCTCTCCGCCTGGCGTCGACGCCGGCACGAGACCGCGCGGACGGACGATCTCCTCTATCAGGTCGCCTGGCGCCCCGTGCCCGACCAGGGCACCGGCGTGCTGACGGGAGCCTGGCTCCTGGTGACGGCGCCGGATGACGAGGAGCGGTGGCAGTGGGTCGCCCGTGCGCTGACCGACCACGGGGCTGAAGCGATTCGGATTCCCTTCACCACCACCACGGCGCTGGAGGCCGCTCTCGCCGACATCGGCCACGTGCGGGGCGTGCTGTCCCTCCTTCCGCTCACCGCCGACCTTGAGCCCGGGCTGCCGACCGGTGTGGTCCGCACCCTGACTTTGTTCCGTGCGCTCGGTGAGCTGGGTGTCGAGGCGCCCCTGTGGAGCGTCACCTCGGGGGCGGTGTCAACGCGCTCCGGTGAGACGTTGATGCGGCCGGATCAGGCAGCGGTTTGGGGATTCGGGCGCGTAGCGGCGGTGGAGCATCCCTCGCGGTGGGGCGGGGTGATCGATCTGCCGTCGGCTCCTGACGACTGGACCGCCGAGCGACTGATCGCGGTACTGGCAGGGACGGTCGACGGGGACGAAGTGGCCGTCCGCCCCGCAGGGGTCTTCGGACGTCGCCTCACGCCCGTACGTGCCCAGGGCGGCACGGCTCTCGTGGGCCTGCGACCGCGCGGTACAACGCTGGTCACCGGTGGGACCGGGGTGCTCGGTGCGGCCGTGGCACGCCAGTTCGCCGAGCAGGGGGCGGAACATCTGCTGCTGACGAGCCGGAGCGGCAAGGCGGCGCCGGGTGCGGCAGAGCTGGAGGCCGAACTGGTCGCGCTCGGCGCGCGGGTGACCGTGGCCGCCTGCGATGTCGCGGACCCCGAGGAGCTCGGTCTGCTGCTGAGTTCCGTTCCGGCGGAGTTCCCGCTGACGGCCGTCGTGCATGCGGCCGGGGTCCTGGACGACGGTGTGATCGACGCGATGACGGCCGAGCGCTTCGACGCGGTGTTCAGGCCCAAGGTCAACGCCGTCTGGAATCTGCACGAGTTGACGCGGGACCATCGGCTGGACGCGTTCATCGTGTTCTCGTCGTTGGCCGGCACGGTGGGCTCGGCTGGTCAGAGCAATTACGCGGCGGCGAACGCCCTGCTGGACGGTTTCGCCGAGTACCGCCGCGGACGAGGACTGCCCGCGACCAGTCTCGCGTGGGGCCCCTGGGCGGACGGAGGCATGGTCGACCGCGCCGTACGGGACCGCCTCTCCCGGAGCGGTGTTTCACCCTTGTCCTCGCGGCAGTCCGGTGACGCGCTGCGGCGCGTGCTCGACCTCGGTCTGACCACCGCGACGGTCACCAGGACGGACTGGGACCGGTTCGCCATGGCCCTGGCAGCGTCTCGACCCGCCCACCTGCTCAGCGAGCTGACGGACGCCGCGGTGACGAGGAGCGAAGGTGACCCGGCAACACCCGGCCTGTCCCGCAGGCTCGCCGGTCTCTCCGACACCGAAGCGCGGCGAGTGGTGCTGGAGACGGTACGAGCTGAAGCGGCCGTCGTGCTCGGGCACGCCACGCCGGACAGGCTCGACTCGGAACGGTCGTTCCGCGAACTCGGCTTCGACTCCCTCAGCGCGCTGCAACTGCGCAACGCCCTGGGCAAAGCCACCGGGATCCCCCTGCCCGCGACCGTGGTCTTCGACTACCCGAGCCTCAGCGCACTCGTCGATCACCTGCTGCCCCAGCTCGCGGAGACCCCGGAGACCGGAGTTCCGGCGGTGGGTGCGGGTTCGGTCTCGGCTCACGTCGACGAGCCGATCGCGATCGTGGGGATGGCGTGTCGTTTCCCGGGCGGGGTGCGCTCGCCGGAGGATCTGTGGAGCCTGCTGAACTCGGGCTCCGACGCCATCACTCCCTTCCCGACCGACCGGGGCTGGGACCTCGACACGTTGATGGCCGCCGCTCAGTCCGATGCGTCCTCCGTGTACGAAGGCGGCTTCATCGAGGACGTCGCCGGGTTCGACGCGGAGTTCTTCGGTATCTCGCCGCGTGAGGCGCTGGCGATGGACCCGCAGCAGCGGCTGCTGCTGGAGACGTCGTGGGAGGCCGTCGAACGGGCCGGGATCGACCCGGCCGCCCTGCGCGGCAGCGACACCGGGGTCTTCGCCGGCACCAACGGCCAGGACTACACGGCCTTGCTGCGCGAGACGACGCGGGAGCTGGAAGGCCACGCGGCCACCGGCGCCGCCGCATCGGTGGTCTCGGGTCGGCTGTCGTACGCGTTCGGTCTTGAGGGGCCTGCGGTGACGGTGGATACGGCGTGTTCGTCGTCGTTGGTGGCGTTGCATCTGGCGGCGCAGTCGTTGCGGCAGGGTGAGTGTTCGCTGGCGTTGGTCGGTGGTGTGACGGTGATGTCGACTCCGGCGGCGTTCGTGGAGTTCAGCCGGCAGGGCGGGCTTTCGCCGGATGGGCGGTGCAAGGCGTTCGCGGCCGGTGCCGATGGCACGGGGTGGTCCGAGGGTGTGGGTGTGCTGTTGGTGGAGCGTCTGTCGGACGCCCGGCGTAATGGTCATCGGGTGTTGGCGGTGGTGCGTGGGTCGGCGGTGAATCAGGACGGTGCGTCGAATGGTTTGACGGCGCCGAATGGTCCGTCGCAGCAGCGGGTGATTCGGCGGGCGTTGGCCGGTGCGGGTTTGGAGCCGTCCGAGGTGGACGCGGTGGAGGCTCATGGGACGGGCACGAGGCTGGGTGATCCGATCGAGGCGCAGGCGTTGCTGGCGACGTATGGGCAGGGTAGGCAGGAGCCTCTGCTCCTGGGTTCGGTGAAGTCGAATCTGGGTCATACCCAGGCGGCTGCGGGTGTGGCGGGTGTCATCAAGATGGTGATGGCGATGCGCCACGGTGAGCTGCCCGCGACGCTTCACGTGGACGAGCCGTCGCCGCATATCGACTGGTCTACGGGTGACGTACGGCTGCTGACGGAGCGGACACCGTGGCCCGAGGTGGACCGTCCTTGGCGGGCGGGTGTGTCGTCGTTCGGGATCAGTGGCACCAACGCGCACGTGATCCTGGAGCAAGGGCCTGGCCACGGTGAAGAGGCGTCCCAGGACGACGAGCAGTCGCCTGTCCTCGAAGGGCCGGTCACTGTCCCTGTCCCTGTCGTGCTGTCAGGCAAGAGCGCGGGGGCACTGAGGGCGCAGGCTGCTCGGTTGCTGGCGTTCGTCGACGACGGGCGTGCGGTGTCTCTGACCGACCTCGCGTATGCACTGGCGACGAGCAGGGCAGTGCTGAACCACCGCGCGGTCGTCCTGGCAGACGGTGCGTCGTCGCTCCGCGCCGGTCTCACGGGGCTGGCGAACGGTGATGCCGTCGAGCATCTGGTCGCGGGCACGTCGGGGACGGCGGGCCGGGTCGGCTTCCTGTTCGCGGGGCAGGGTGCGCAGCGGGTTGGTATGGGGCGCGGGTTGTATGAGCGGTTCCCGGTGTTCGCGGGGGTGCTGGACGACCTGCTCGATCGGCTGGGGGTGCGTGAGGAGTTCTTCGGCACGGATGCGGCTGTGTTGGAAGGGACGGGTGTTGCTCAGCGGGTGTTGTTCGCCTTCGAGGTGGCGCTGTTCCGGCTGTGGGAGTCGTGGGGGGTGGTGCCCGACGTCGTCGCCGGCCACTCGGTGGGGGAGATCGCTGCCGCTCATGTTGCGGGTGTGCTCTCGCTGGAGGATGCGTGTGTGCTGGTGGGGGCGCGTGGCCGGTTGATGCAGGAGCTTCCGGCTGGTGGCGTGATGGTGGCGGTGGAGGCATCCGAGGACGAGGTCACTCCGCTGCTCGACAATCTGGCGGGTGCGTCCCTGGCGGCTGTGAACGGGCCCACGTCCGTGGTCGTGTCGGGTGAGGCGGATGCGGTGGAGCAGGTGGTTGCTGCTCTTCCCGGGCGGCGTTCACGGCGGCTGAAGGTCAGCCATGCCTTCCACTCGCCGTTGATGGAGCCGATGCTCGACGCCTTCCGTGAGGTGGTGTCCGGGTTGTCGTTCCGGGCTCCGGAGCGGTTCCGTTTCGTCTCCACGGTGTCTGGTGGTCCGGTGGTGGAGGAGATCGCCACGGCGGAGTACTGGGTGGAGCAGGTGCGGCGTGAGGTGCGTTTCGCCGACGCGGTGCGTTCGCTGCATGCCGAGGGTGTGGAGACGTTCGTCGAGATCGGTCCTGATGGCGTACTGAGTGCGATGGGGCAGGGTGTCGTGCCCTCGGGAGTGTTCGTGCCCTCCGTACGCCGCGACCGTGACGAGAGCGCGTCTGTGATGACCGCGCTCGGCCAGGCTCATGTGCGGGGTGCGCGGGTCGACTGGCAGGCGGTGTTCGGTCGTTCGGAGCCGTCGAGGCTGGAGCTGCCGACGTATGCCTTCCAGCACCAGCGCTACTGGCTGGAGAGCCCGGTCGGCGCATCGCAGGCGGACCCGGTCGACAGCGAGTTCTGGGACACGATCGAGCGTGCGGACGTGGACGCGCTCGCCGACGCGTTGAACATCGCGCCGGCGCAGCAGGCCGCCTTGGCCGAGGTCATGCCGGCGCTGGCGGAGTGGCAGCGCGATCACCGGGAGCAGAGCGCGACCGCGTCTTGGCGCTACAAGGACGCCTGGCACCGTGTCGCCCGTGCGGAGCTGCCCGTCCGGCTGACCGGCCTCTGGGTGGTGGTGACCGGGGAAGCGGACGCGGCCCACGACACCGTCGTCCGGGCACTGGAAGGCTGCGGCGCGAAGGTGCGTCGGGTGGATGCGGCGGACCGTCCGGGACTCGCCGAGCGACTTCGTACGGTGTGCGACGAGACGGCTGTCAGCGGCGTCGTGTCCGTCCTGTCCTGGGACCTGCGTCCCGACCCCGCTTCACCCGAGGAGCTCACGACCGGCCTGACCGGCACGCTGAGCCTCGTACAGGCACTCGGTGACGCCGAGGTCACGGCACCGCTGTGGTGTGTGACCCGCGGTGCGGTCGGGGCGCACCCGGACGACGAGCCGGTGCGGGCGGAGCAGGCTGCGGTGTGGGGTCTCGGCCAGGTGGCCGCGGTGGAGCACCCGGACCGGTGGGGTGGTCTGATCGACCTTCCCGCACGGACGGCCTCGAACGTCGACGGCGCCGAGGCGGCGCGCCTGGCCGAGATGCTCGCCGACGTCACTAACGGCGTGACGTACGAGAACCAGCTGGCGATCCGTCCGTCCGGCGTGTTCGGCCGTCGGCTCGTGCCCGCCCCGCCAGCACGGCGCCGCCGTGACCGGCGACGTCTCAGCGGTACGGCGTTGATCACCGGTGGTACGGGGGCGCTGGGCTCCCATGTCGCGCGCTGGGCGATCGAGGAGGGAGCCGAGCACGTCGTGCTCGTCGGCCGGCGTGGGCCGGCCGCGCCCGACGCGGCCCGCATCGAGGCGGAACTGACGGCCATGGGAGCCGAGGTCACCCTCGTCGCCTGCGATGTCGCGGACCGCGACGCACTGGAACGGCTCTTGGCGCGGATGCGCGAGACACATCGACTGACGGCCGTGATCCACGCCGCAGGCACGCTCGACGACGGAGTCATCGACGCCATGACGGCGGAGCGCTTCGCCGCCGTCATGCGGGCGAAGGTGCTCGGTGCCCGCAACCTGAACGAGCTGACCGCCGAACTGGACCTGGACGCCTTCGTACTGTTCTCCTCCGCGTCCGCCGCGATCGGGGCAGCGGGCCAGGCGAACTACGCCGCGGCCAACGCCGCCCTGGAGGCCGTCGCCGCACAGCGCCGGGCCGAGGACCGCACGGTGACCCTGATCGCGTGGGGTCCGTGGGCAGACGGCGGAATGGCCGACAGCGCGGTCGTGGCGCGCCAGCTACGCCGCAACGGCATCACTCCGCTGCCCGCAGAGGGGGCCCTGTCCGCCCTGCGCCAGGCGTGGGAGGGCGAGGAACCGAACCTGACAGTGATCGATGTCGACTGGGAGAGGTTCGCGGCCGTGGCGTCGCCGACGGCGCGGCCCGCCCCGCTGTTCGGTGAGCTCTCCGCCGTACGGTCGGCGTGGACCCACGACGACAGCGAAACGCTCTCCGGCGTGGCGGCGCAGTTGTCCGGCGCCTCGGCAGCCGACCAGACGCGCATCCTGCTGGCTCTCGTCCAGGAGCAGGCCGCGGCCGTACTGGGACACCAGGACCCGGGCACCGTGCGTCACGACCGCGCCTTCGGCGAGCTCGGCTTCGACTCGCTGACCGCGGTGGAGTTCCGCAACCGCCTCGTCACTGCCACCGGACTCGCCCTGCCGACGTCCCTGGTGTTCGACCACCCGACACCGACGGCACTGGCACGCCAGCTGCGCGACCAGTTCGGCGCGCGCATGACGGACGCCGACGCCGACGCCGACGCAGTCCGGGCCACTGTGGAGTCGGCTGCCGGTCAGCCGGTCGCGATCGGCACGTCCGCCGACGAACCGATCGTCATCGTGGGGATGGCGTGCCGCTTCCCGGGCGGAGTGCGTTCGCCGGAGGACCTGTGGGAGTTGGTACGGACCGGCGCGGACGTCGTCTCCGACTTCCCGGCCGACCGGGGCTGGGACCTCGACGCGCTTTACGACCCCGAGCGGAGCCGCCCGGGAACGACCTACTCCCGCCAGGGAGGATTCCTGCACGACGTCGCCGACTTCGACGCCGAGTTCTTCGAGATCTCGCCGCGTGAGGCGCTGGCGATGGACCCGCAGCAGCGGCTGCTGCTGGAGACGTCATGGGAGGCCGTCGAACGGGCGGGCATCGACCCCCGAGCGCTGCGCGAGAGCCAGACCGGCGTGTTCGTCGGAACCAACGGCCAGGACTACGCCACCCTGCTGCGTCAGCCTCCCGAGGAACTGGAGGGATACGCGGGTACCGGCTCCGCAGCCGCCGTGTTCTCGGGCCGGCTGTCGTACACGTTCGGTCTTGAGGGGCCTGCGGTGACGGTGGATACGGCGTGTTCGTCGTCGTTGGTGGCGTTGCATCTGGCGGCGCAGTCGTTGCGTCAGGGTGAGTGTTCGC
>NZ_JBHVOC010000046.1:0-23272 GCF_044142145.1 Streptomyces sp. BK79 | reverse complement strand
CCCCCCCCCCCCCCCCCCCCCACCGCCTTGTCCGCATACGTTCGTCCCGCTGCGAGCCGCCGGGCCAACGGCGGCTCCCCAAACGGGAGATCGGGGGTGCGCGCGTGCGCATCGGACTGCTTACGGAGGGTGGCTATCCGTATGTGAGCGGTGAGGCCGGACTCTGGTGCGACCGGCTCGTGCGCGGGCTCGAGCAGCACGAGTTCGACGTCTACGCGCTCAGCCGCAGCGAGCGTCAGGAGTCCGAAGGATGGGTTCCGCTGCCGCCGCAGGTCAGCAGGGTGCGCACCGCCTCGCTGTGGGACACCGAGGACGACGGGGTCGTGTACGGGCGGCGCGCGCGCCGGCGCTTCGCCGCGTGTTACGGCGACTTGGCCGCGGCCCTGTGCTCAACCGCCCCCGCGGACGCGTCCGGAGTTGCGGGCGGGGCGTCGGACGGGGTGTCGGAAGCGGCGTCCGCCCTTGAGGCGGACCGTTTCGCCAACGCGTTGTACGGGCTCGCCGAACTCGCCCGCGACGAGGGCGGACTGCCCGGCGCGCTGCGTTCGGAGATCGCCGTACGCGCCCTGGAACGCGCCTGTCGCGCGCCCGGCGCCCACCGCTCCGCCCGCGAGGCGCGCGTCCCGGATCTGCTCACGGTCGCCGCGCGCCTCGAACGCGCTCTGCGCCCCCTGTCGCTCGACTGGTACGAGGACGACGGCCTCGGCGCGGTCGACCTCTGCCACGCCGCGTCCGGCGGCACGGCGGCCCTCCCCGGCCTGCTCGCCCTGCACTTCTGCGACGTACCGCTGCTGGTGACCGAGTACGGGGTGCGGCTGCGGACGCACTACCTCACGGAGTCCGACGCACCGCCGGCGATACGTTCCCTCCTGGCCGCCTTCCACGGCCGGCTGGCGGCGGAGACCTACCGCCGGGCGTCCGTGATCACGCCCGGCAACACGCACACCCGCCGCTGGCAGGAGCGCTGCGGGGCCGACCGGACCAAGCTCCGCACCGTCCACCCGGGCATGGACGCGGCTCCCTTCGCCGAGGTGGGGGAGTCGCCGCAGTGCGCCGACCCCCGCACCCTCGTCTGGGTGGGCAGGGTCGAGCCCGCCAAGGACCTGGTCTCGCTGCTGCACGCCTTCGCGGAGATCCGCAGGGCGGAACCGGGTGCGCGCCTCAGGATCGTCGGTGCCGCCTCCGGCCCCGAGGGCGCGGCCTACCTCACCCACTGCAAGGGCCTGGCCGCACAGCTCTTCCCCGACGAGGCCGACGGTCCGCATGCCGTGGGCCGCAACCCGGTGTCCTTCGAAGAGACCGGCGGGTCCGAACTGCCGTCCCGTGTCGACGCGTACGCCTCGGGTGCCCTGGTGGTCCTCTCCAGCGTCGTCGAAGGGTTCCCGACCGGACTGGTCGAAGCCATGTTCTGCGGGCGGGCGACCGTCTCCACGGATGTCGGTGCGGTGGTGGAGGCCGTCGGAGGCACCGGACTCGTCGTGCCGCCGCGCAATCCGCGGGCGCTCGCCGAGGCGTGCGTCGCCCTGTTGCGTGACCCGGAGCGCCGTGCGCGCCTGGGCGCCGCCGCGCGCGCCCGCGCACTGGAACTGTTCACCGTCGAGCAGAACGTCACGGCATTTCACGGCATTTACCTGGACATTCTCACGCGCACCCCTGTGCGCCGTGTCGTCCTCGACGACACCGGTGAGCCCTTGCCGTTCGCCGTTCCCGCCGAGGCCCACGTTCCCGGCCGCTGGACCGTCCCCACGGCCTCTGTGGTGCCGCGGGGAGGCCCCGGCTGGGCGACGGACGTGCCCGTCCGCGCCACGGCTCGGGTCTCCGCCACGGCTCCGGTCTCCGCCACGGCTCCGGTCTCCGCCACCGAGGGGCCCCGATGAATGGTGCGGTCGGGTCGGACGGGGCGGTCGGGTCGGAGGTTCAGGCTGGATCGGAGGCGTCGGCCGTGCCCGGCACGGGGGGCGGATGCGGGACGGCGGGACCGTCCGCGCCGACGACGGGAGCTTCTCGACGGGCGGGCGGGAGCGGGTCGGAGCCTGACGGCGGACCGTTCGACGGCGGACCGTTCGACGGCGGACCGTTGGACGGTGGATCGCCCGGCGGTGGACCTTCCATAGGAAGCGGGTGGTCGGTCGGCGGCCGGACCGTGGCCGACGGTGGGGCGGGCGTCCGTGGCAAGCAGGCGCCGCCCGCCGGTCGTCGCGCCGCCGCGGACCCCGTGAAGGCCCTGATGCACCGCCACCGCGCGCTGTGCGAACGGGCCGTGGACCCGTTGGAGATCGCGGCGGGTCTGGAGGCGCACGGCGTCACCGACCGGACCGCCGCACGCTTCCGCCACCGGGACGTCTTCGCCCTCGCGGAGGAGATGTACGCCCGTGTGCCGCGCGACGGCGACACACCCCCGCGCCCCATGGACGCGCCCGCCCCCGGACGGCGCACCGCCTGGATCCTCCTCGCCCTGCTGCCCGGTGCCCTGTGTGCCGCCGCCGTGGCCGGCCTGCGACTCACCGAGGGACGCCCGCGCCTGGCCGTGACCGCCGTCGGCGTTCTCGCGGTGAGCCTGGCGCTGCGCGCGGCCCTGCGCCGGGGGCCTCTGCGCACCACCGCGCGCACCACGAGCACCTGGACCTGCTGGCTCGTCGGCTACGCCCTCCTCGGCGACGGACTGCTCCGCACGGCTCTCGCCGGCGGTCCCGACGGCCTGCCGGACGGCACCGCCGACGGTCCGTGGCCCGTCGCCCTCGCCCCCGCCCTGGCCCTCGCCCTGGCCTGCGCACCCGCGGCCGGCAGCGCCCACCTCTTCGCCACGCGCGCCCGCCGCAAGCTGACGGCCAGCCGGGGCCTGGCCGACTTCTCCGCCTCCGTGCGCCCCTTGCTGCTCGGCACGTTCGCCCTGTTCATGGGCGCCCTGACGGCCCTGGTCGCGCTCGCCGGCGCGGTCCTCGGCGAGCCCGCCCGCTACCCCGAGGCGCTCACCCTGGGCGCCCTGCTCCTGCTCGCCCGTCTGCTCGCCGTGCACGGGCACGGTCACGCGCCCACGCTCGTCCTGACCGCCGCGGCCGCCGCCGAAGGAGCCGCCCTGGCCGCGCTCTTCGCCGGCCGCCTCCCCGGCTGTGGCTTCCTCGCCGCACCCGTGGAGGCCCTGGTGGCCGCCTGCGGCCCGGCCGGCGTCCCGACGCTGGCCTGCGGCATCGGCGCCGTGACCCTCCTGGTCCACGCGAACCGCCGGCTGACCAGGGCTTCGGCCCACGCATCGGCGGAGCGACCGTGACGCCCGCCCCCCAGATCCCCCCCCACACGCCCGCACCACCCTTCGAAGGAGCCCTCAGATGACCACCTCCCGACCCGACGCCTCGGCACCGGGAGCCGCCCGATGAGAGTCCTGCTGATCGGAGCCAACGGCTACATCGGACGCTTCGTCGCCGACCGTCTGCTCGCCGACCCGGCCGTCCAGCTCACCGCCCTCGGCCGCGGCGACGACGCCGACGTGCGCTTCGACCTCGCCACCGGCAGCCCCGGCGCCCTCACCCGCTTCCTCGACGCGGTCCACCCCGGCGTCGTCGTCAACTGCGCGGGCGCCACCCGGGGCGGCGCCCGCGAACTCACCCGGCACAACACCGTCGCCGTCGCCACCATCTGCGAGGCCCTGCGCCGCAGCGGCTGCGGCGCCCGTCTGGTGCAGGTCGGCTGCAGCGCGGAGTACGGGCCCAGCCAGCCCGGGTCCTCCACCGCGGAGGACGCCCTGCCCCGCCCCGGCGGCCCCTACGGCGTCAGCAAACTCGCCGCGACCGAACTGGTCCTCGGCTCGGGCCTGGACGCCGTCGTCCTCCGCGTCTTCTCGCCCGCCGGCCCCGGCACCCCCGCGGGCTCCCCGCTGGGCCGCCTCGCCGAGGCCATGCGCCGGGCGATGCAGTCCGGTGACGGCGAACTCCGGCTCGGCGGCCTCGGCGCCCAGCGCGACTTCATCGACGTCCGCGACGTCGCCCGAGCCGTCCACGCGGCCTCGCTCTCCGCCGCCCAGGGCGTCATCAACATCGGCTCCGGTCGCGCCGTCCGCCTGCGCGACGCCGCCGCCACCCTCGCCCGCGTGGCCGGCTACGGCGGTGCCCTGCACGAACTCGACACGCCCCCCGGCGCGCTGCGGCCGACCATCGGGCACCCCCGTACCGAATCCGTCGGCCACCGCGTCGACTCCCTCGGTCATCCCCGCACCGACGCGCTCGGCCACCACCGCCCGGACGCCCTCGGACACCGCGGGGAGCGCGCCGACGCCGAACACGCGGCCCCGGTCGCCGCCTACCCCTACCCGGACGGCTGCGGCAGTTGGCAGCAGGCGGATGTACGCACCGCACGCGACCGGCTCGGCTGGCGCCCCCGGATCGCCCTCGAGGAGTCCCTCGCCGACATCTGGATGGAGGCGGCATGCCGTATCTGACCCGTGCCCAGGCGGGCACAGCGAGCACCGGCGTCCGCACCGGTCTCGGTGTCCCCGGCCTGGCCCACCCCCTCCTCGCCCCCGGCGAGTGGGCCGGCCTGACCAGCCCCGGCACACCGCTGCACTGGGTCGTCCTCAACGTCGACGACGGTCCCGGCGCCCATCCCGACCCGCGCTGTCTGGAGGCCGTCGGCCGCCTGCGCAACGCGGGTGTCCGCGTCCTGGGCCATCTCGACACCGCGCACGGGGCGAGGAGCTTCGGCGCGCTGATCTCCGACGCGCACCGGTATCTCGACTGGTACCGGACCGACGGCTTCCTCCTCGACCGCTGCCCGTCCGAACGGGCCGCGCTCCCCGAGGTCCGCCGCACGGTCTCCACGCTCCGGGTGATCCGTGACGATGCCCACATCGTGCTCGGTCACGGCACCCACCCCCACCCCGGTTACGCCGAGAACGCCGACCAGCTCGTCACCTTCTCGGGCGCGTGGAGCGACTACCGCTGGTCCCAGGCCGCCGAGTGGAGCGCCGACTATCCACCCGAGCGCTTCTGCCACTTCGTACACGGCGTCCCCCGCGGGCACCTGGAGGAGGCCCTGCGCATCGCCCGCTGGCAGGGCGCCGCCACGATCTACTTCACCGACCGCACGGACCGGGGCGGCCGGGTCGACCCCTGGGAGACCATGCCCGGCTACTGGGACGAGATCGTCTCGCGGGTCGGGACGGGTGTCTCGGAATGAAAAAGGCCGTGGCAGTGTTGCGAGGAGAACAACCGTAACCACTGACCGACAGACGGAGTCCCCGTGTCGCTGCCACCCCTGGTCGAGCCGGCCGCCGAGCTCACCGTAGACGAGGTCCGCAGGTACTCCCGCCACCTGATCATCCCCGACGTGGGGATGGACGGGCAGAAGCGGCTGAAGAACGCGAAGGTGCTCGCCGTGGGCGCGGGCGGCCTCGGCTCGCCGACCCTGATGTACCTGGCGGCAGCCGGTGTCGGCACGCTCGGCATCGTGGAGTTCGACGAGGTCGACGAGTCGAACCTGCAGCGGCAGGTCATCCACAGCCAGGCCGACATCGGCCGCTCCAAGGCCGAGTCCGCCCGCGACACCATCAAGGGCATCAACCCGTACGTGGACGTGGTCCTTCACCAGGAGCGGCTCGAGGCCGACAACGTGATGGACATCTTCAGCCAGTACGACCTGATCGTCGACGGCACGGACAACTTCGCGACCCGCTACCTGGTCAACGACGCCTGCGTGCTGCTGAACAAGCCCTACGTCTGGGGTTCGATCTACCGCTTCGACGGCCAGGCCTCCGTCTTCTGGTCCGAGCACGGTCCCTGCTACCGCTGCCTCTACCCGGAGCCCCCGCCCCCCGGCATGGTCCCCTCCTGCGCCGAGGGCGGCGTCCTCGGCGTGCTGTGCGCGTCGATCGGCTCCATCCAGACCAACGAGGCCATCAAGCTCCTCGCGGGCATCGGCGAGCCGCTGGTCGGCCGCCTGATGATCTACGACGCCCTGGAGATGCAGTACCGCCAGGTCAAGGTCCGCAAGGACCCCGACTGCGCGGTCTGCGGCGAGAACCCGACCGTCACCGAACTCATCGACTACGAGGCCTTCTGCGGCGTCGTGTCCGAGGAGGCCCAGGCGGCGGCCGCCGACTCCACGATCACTCCCAAGCAGCTCAAGGAGTGGATCGACGACGGCGAGAACATCGAACTCATCGACGTCCGTGAGCCGAACGAGTTCGAGATCGTCTCCATCCCGGGCGCCCGGCTGATCCCCAAGAACGAGTTCCTCATGGGCTCGGCCCTGGAGAGCCTCCCGCAGGACAAGAAGATCGTCTTGAACTGCAAGACGGGTGTCCGCAGTGCGGAAGTCCTGGCGGTCCTCAAGTCCGCCGGCTTCTCGGACGCCGTGCACGTCGGCGGCGGCGTGATCGGCTGGGTCAACCAGATCGAGCCGGAGAAGCCCGTCTACTGACCGGTCCTCCATCCAGCTTCCCGGACGGCGGGGGCTTCGCGCACCGCGGGTGCTCGGAGCCCCCGCCGTCGTCATGAGCAGACCTTGCCGTCCTTCGGCACCGTTCCCTCCAGGAGGTAGGCGTCCACCGTCGAGTCGACGCACTCGCTGCCGCTTCCGTAGGCGCCGTGTCCCTCGCCCTTCCAGGTGAGCACCACGCCGACGTCCTTGCCCAGTTCGTCCGCCATCCTGCGGGCGCCCTCGTAGGGCGTGGCCGGGTCGCCGGTGTTGCCGACCACCAGGATCGGGGCCGAGCCGGACGCGCTCACCTGAGGGGTCTCGCGCTGACCGGCCACCGGCCACTCGTGGCACCAGCCGGCCGTGTCCCAGCCGAGGAACGCCCCGAACACGGGAGAGACCTTCTCGAACCTCGGCAGCAGCCTCTTCGTCTCCTCCAGGGTCGGCCGCTGCTTGTCGTCCAGGCACGATATGACCCGCTGGGAGTGGGTCGTCGTGCCGTAGCGTCCCGAGGGATCGCGCTCGTTGTAGCCGTCGGCGAGTGCCAGCAGTTCCGAGCCGTCGCCCTCCTCGGCCGCCGCGAGCGCGCTGGTCAGCGTCGGCCAGCCGTCCTTGCTGTAGAGCGGCAGCACGATCCCGGTGAGGGCCAGCGTCTGCGTGAGCTTCCGCCCCGGTGACGACGTCGGCAGCGGGTTCGCGTCGAGGCGCTCCAGCAGGGCGGCGATCTCCTGCGACCCCTGCTTCGGGTCCTTCCCCGTCGACCGCAGGTAGTCCTCCAGCGCGCGCTGGAAGCCTCGGGCCTGGTTCTCCGCGTGGCCCATCGTGTCGGCGCCCGGGTCGACGACCGCGTCGAGGATCACGCGGCCCACGTGCTTCGGGAACAGGTGGGCGTAGACGCCGCCGAGTTCGGTGCCGTAGGAGATGCCGAAGTAGTGCATCTTCTCGTCGCCGAGGACGTGGCGCATCAGGTCCATGTCGCGGGCGGTGTCCGTGGTCGAGACGTGTGCCATCAGCCGGCCGGCCGCCTTCTCGCAGCCCTGGCCGAAGTCGGCGGCGTCCTTCAGGTAGGCCCGTTCCTCGGCCGCGGTGTCCGGTGTGGAGTCCACCGACTCGGCGTTCTCGATCGCCTCGTCGGCGCGGCAGCGGACGCCTTCGCTGGCCGCCACCCCGCGCGGGTCCCAGCTCACCAGGTCGTACCGCTGGTGCAGGGAGGAGACGCTGTCGGCGTAGGACGGCATCATGGAGACGCCCGAGCCGCCGGGGCCGCCGAAGTTGAAGAGCAGGGAGCCGATGCGCTCGTCGCCGGTGGCCCGGGCCCGGATCAGCGCCAGGTCTATCGTCTCGCCGTCCGGCTCGGACCAGTTCAGCGGCGCCTTCAACGTGGCGCACTGCCAGTCGCCGTCCGGCGCGGGGGACTCCGCGGTGCCCTTGCAGCGGCCCCAGTCCAGTGACTGGGAGGCCAGCGCGTCGGGCACCCCGGACGGGGCCGCCGACGGCCGTCCGCTGCTCGGACTCGCGTCGTCCTTGTCGTCGCCGGACGAGCCGCCGCCGCAGCCCACCGTCAGCAGTGCGGCGGCGGCCGTCAGAGCCGTCCACCGTACGAGACGCGCCATGTGCTCTTCCCCCCTCGCGAGCCGTCCGCGCCGTGCGGCGGATGGCGGTCATGCCATGGTAGGCGGACCGGGCGGCGCCTGCTTCGCCCTGTGGATAACGCTCTGACCTGCTGCGTTGTCCGTCGCTGGGTCGCGAGGGTCAGGAACAGACGGTGTCCGCGGGCGGTACCTTCCCGTCCAGCAGATAGCCGTGCACCGCGTCCCGCACGCACTTGTTCTTGCTGTCGTAGGCGCCGTGCCCCTGGCCCCGGTAGGTCAGTTCCACGCCCACACCCTCGCCCAGCGCCTCCGCCATTTTCCCGGCGCCCTCGTAGGGCGTGGCCGGGTCGCCGGTGTTGCCGATCACCAGGATCGGAGGGGCTCCTGGCGCGCTGACGTCGGGGTGGTCGGCGGCGCCGGGGACCGGCCAGTCGGTGCAGCTGAGCATGGACCAGGCGAGGTAGTCGCCGAACAGCGCGGAGGCCTTCCGGAACTCCGGAAGCCTGCGTTCCACGTCCGCGGGGCCGTACCGGGGCTTGTCGTCGGCGCAGTTGATGGCGACGTTGGCCGCGGTGATGTTGCTGTACTGGCCGTTCTCGTCGCGTCCGTTCAGCGAGTCGGACAGCACCATGAGCACCCTGCCGTCGCCGTCGTACGCCTGCGCGAGGCCGTCGGTGAGGTACTCCCAGAAGTCCTTCGAGTACAGCGACTGCGCGATGCCGCCGGTCGCGGCGGTCTGGGTGAGTTCGCGGGGGAAGATGCCGGGGATCGGCCTGCGGTCGAGGTCCCTCAGGAGGCGGGCGATGCGGTCCTTGACGTCCTGGGCGCTGTTCCCGATGGGGCACTCCTCGACCCGCGACACGCAGTCCTCGGCGAAGTTGTCGAGGGCGAGCTGGAAGCCCTTGGCCTGTGCGAGCGAGCCCTGTTCCGCGGTCTGCGTCGGGTCGACGACCGCGTCGAAGACGGCGCGGCCCACCTTCGTGGGGAACAGGTGGGCGTAGACGCCGCCGAGTTCGGTGCCGTAGGAGATGCCGAAGTAGTGCAGCTTGTCGTCGCCGAGCACCTGACGCATCAGGTCCATGTCGCGTGCCGCGTCGGTGGTGGGCACGTGCGGAAGGATCTTCCCTGAGTTCTTCTCGCAGGCCGCGTTGAACTCCTCCGTGCCGTCCAGCAGCGCGGTGCGCTCGGCCGCGTCGTCGGGTGTGGCGTCCTGCTGGAAGTAGGCGTCGAGCTGCTTGTCGTCCAGGCACTCCACGGGAGCGCTCCGGCCGACACCGCGCGGGTCGAAGCTGACCAGGTCGTAGCGGGTGCGCAGGGTGGCGTAGTCCTGGCCGAAGGCGGGCAGTGTGGTGACACCGGAACCGCCCGGGCCGCCGAAGTTGAACACCAGTGAGCCGATCCGCCGGTCCGCGGCGCCACTGGCCTCGGCCCGGATCAGCGCCAGGCCGATCGTGTCGCCCTCGGGGTCGTCCCAGTCGAGCGGTGCCTTCATGGTGGCGCACTGCCACTCGTCGCCGTCCGGCAGCGGGGACGGGGCCGCGCCGCCGCCTTCCGCCTCGGAGGGGGCCGGGCAGTCCTTCCAGTCGAGCTTCTGCTCCGTCAGGTCCGCCTTGCCTCCGGAGTCCCCTTCGGAGTCGTCGCTGCAGCCCGCCAGCAGGGTGGACAGCACTGCGGCGGTGGCGGCGGTCAGGGCGGCGGCGCGCAGGCGGGAGGAAGGGGGCATGCGTCCATCGTGCGGGCGAGCGGGACCGCGCGCTCGGGGCAGGAGCCGTACGGAGTACCTATGGCGGAACGGGATGTCACCCCGGCCGGCATCCCTAGAGGGCCTCTTTGCGCGTCAAGTGGTTGAAGAACAGCCAGCCCGGCAGCACCGGCAGCCACAGTGTGAGCAGCCGGTACAGCAGCACCGCCGGGGCGGCGACCTCCTTGGGCAGGCCGACGGCGATCAGCCCCACCGTCAGTGTCGCCTCCACCGCGCCCACGCCGCCCGGCGTCGGCGCCGCCGACCCCAGCGCGTTGCCGGCGAGGAAGACGACCGCGACGCTCGCCAGGCTGATGGACGTCGACTCGTCGCCGAAGGCGCGGATCGAGGCGTCCAGGCACATCACGAAGCAGGCGGTGAGCAGCAGCATGCCGCCGATGCCGGTGATCAGCTTCTGCGGCCGCTGCAGCACGTCCAGCATGCGCGGCACCACTCCGGCGAAAAGCGACCGCACGCGCGTGACGACGAATTTGCGCAGGAACGGCACCGACGTCACCACGAGCACGAGCACCGCCACCGTCAGCAGACCCGCGATGACCGTCCGGGACGGCGACAGTGACGGCGTCTTCTCGGTGCCGGTCAGATAGCCGAAGGCGAGCAGCATCAGGATGTGACAGCCGAGCCCGAACAGCTGCGACGCGCCGACACTGGCGACCGCGAGCCCGGGGCGCACCCCCGCCCGCTGGAGGAAGCGGGTGTTCAGGGCGACGCCGCCGACGGCCGCCGGGGCGACGATCTTCACGAACGATCCGGCGACCTGCGCGGCCACGGTCCGCGGGAACGGCACCCGCTCGGGAACGAAGCCCAGCAGGGCCATCGCCGCGGCGACGTAGCTCGCCGCCGAGAACAGCGCGGCCGCGGCGACCCAGCCCCACTCGGCGTTCGCGATCAGCGGCCCGAACTCGATGTGGGTGAGCTGCGTCAGCAGGAAGTAGGCGCCGATCGCGCCGGCGATGAAGCTGATCAGAGTGCGGGGCCGTACCCGCTCCAGGCGGGCGGGCTCGACGGGGGCCTGCGGTCGGATCCGCAGCACCGCGTGCCGGATCAGCGTGAGCAGGTCCTCCTCGCGTGCCTCCTCCAGCGCCTCGTCCACGGCCCGCTTCTCGGCCCGCTGTTCGGCGCGCACGGCCTTTTTGTCGAGCTTTTCCGCCTTGGTCGACTTGTCGGCCTGCTCCGCCTCGGCGTGTACCGAGTGCGTGTCGTCGCCGGAGGCCGCCTCCGCGCGGGCCAGCTTGGCCTGCCGGGACGACTCCAGGACCGCCTCCCGCTCGCGCTGGGCCCGCTCCCTCGCCAGTCTGCGCAGGGTCGCGCGCGTGGAGCGGCTGAGCGCGATGGGCTGCAGCATCGGCAGGCAGTCCGCCACGGCGTCCGGGCCGAGCACGTCGACCGCCGAGGCGACCGCGCGTTCGGCGCCCACCCGCAGGCCGAGGGTGACCAGGAGCTGCGAGACGTCCATGCGCAGCAGCAGGTCCCCGGCGGCGATCTCACCGATGCGCAGGTCCGTGAGGATCACCGCGCCGGAACGATCCACCAGGATCGCGTCGCCCACCAGCCTGCGGTGCGCGATGCGGCGGGACTGCAGGGCCCGCACCTGCTCCCAGGTGCCGCGCAGCAGCTCGTCGGTGATCTCCTCGTCCGCCAGCGAGTCGAGCGTGCGCCCACCGGTGTGCTCGTAGACGAGCATGACGGCGTCCGGACCCAGCTCGGAGGTCGCGATCAGCTTGGGCGCGTTGGCGCCCGCCGCGATCGCCGCGTAGGCGAGCAGCGCCTCCTGCTCCAGGGCCTGCCGCAGCGACGGGAGGCTGCTGCGGGTGGCGAAGCCGCGCAGGGTGAGGTTGCGCCACGCGCGGTAGAAGAAGCCCTGCGCCTGCTGCTCCCGGTCCACCACCGTCACGTCCAGCGGACGGCCGTCCTCCAGGGTGACGAAGTAGCGCCGTCCGCGGTCACCGGTCTCCGCGGTCTCCGCGGGCACCTCCTCGCGGGCGGCGGTCACCGGGCGGAAGCCGACGTGCCGCAGGCCCGCCATCAGCGTCCGCCCGGTCGGACGGACGTTGGGGGAGCCGACCGCGTACAGCGTTCCGTACGCCACGCTCCAGCCGATGAGGACGGTCAGGATGATCGAGAACGGCGTCGTGTAGCCGGTGACGAGCATCGAGAAGGCGTCGAGAAGGAGCACGATCCACAGCACCGCGCGCCAACGAGGTCTGCGGGACATGCCGACAGCCGTCATGTACGCGATCACCGGCGCCAGGTAGCCGTGCACCGGGTCGGTGAGGGCGTGGATGTCGCCCGGCGACGGCTGGGTGAGCGCGTCCTGGATGGAACCGGGGGCGGCCTTGGCGACCCACAGATCGGTGGCGAGCGTCACCCCGTGCGCGAGGACCGCGGCGAGCACACCGTCCGCGATCCGCAGCCCGTCCCGTTTGATCAGCCGCTCGATCGCGAACGCGACCGGCACCAGGAGGATCGCGATGCTGGACGCCAGCCCCGCGATCTTGATCAGCAGGTCGGGCGCCTGCCCGGTGCCTTTGCTGATGTCCTGTTCGAGGCCCGAGGTGGTGCCGTGCGCGAAGGCGGCGACGGCGAGGAGCACGGCGACGGCGAGCACGCCCACCAGGAGCCGCATGAGGTCGGACGGACGGTGCACGCGCGCGGGGAGGAGCGGTTCGTCGCCCTCCACCTCGTCGATGTGCGCGACGTCGTCGGGGTCGGCGGCCGTCGCCGACCGGCCCGCGGCGGCCCGGCGGCCGGTCTTCCCGTCGTTCGCGTCGTTCGCGTCGTTCCCGTCGTTCGCGTCCGCGGTCTCCGGGCGCGACGAAGAGTCAGAGGTGCCCTCGGCGTCCTCGGGGTGCGCACCCTGCTTCTTCATCGCCTCTTCTTGCTCTCGTATCACTGGTCACCGCCCGCACGATGGTGGCATGCCGCCCCGGCCGCGGCGGGCATCAGGGTTCGCGTGCGGGCCGCACAGTCTGCCCCAAGCGCCGTTTCCGGGCGAGGGACGCGCACCGCCGGGAGCGCGTCGCGTTGTCGGTGGGGTGGGGCAGGATGGGGCGGATGAGCGAGCAGAGCCTTCCGGACGACGACGCCCGCGCGCAGTACGCGGACGCGCTGCCCGAGTACGCCGAGCGCGTCCTCGAGGTGACCGAACTGATTCCGCCGGGCCGTGTCATGACGTACGGGGACATCGCCGAGTACCTGGAGGAGGGCGGACCCAGGCAGGTCGGCCGGGTGATGTCCCTCTACGGGGGAGCAGTCCCCTGGTGGCGCGTCGTCCGCGCGGACGGTGCTCTGCTCCCGGGACACGAACTGGAGGCACTCGACCGCTACCGCGAGGAGGGCACGCCCCTGAAGGGGGCGAGCAGGGCCGCGGAGGGCCATCTGCCCCGCCTCGACCTGAAGCGGGCCCGGTGGGACGGCGGCGAACGCGCACAGGGTCACACCTGACAGCTTCCGCCATGGGACCGGCCGATGTGTGACATGTGATCCGTAAGGGGTAAATGGGGCACTTCGGTCTCGTCTGTGGCATGACGTACGTTCGTGGGGCGGGAGACGCCGGCGCCACGAGTGACCCGAGGGAAGAAGGGGAAGCCCTGCTTCCGTCTCGTTCGTCGGCGTAGCGTCGGCCGCACGCGTCCCGTTCATCCCGCGGCCACCGCCGTGCCCCCGGCGCGGACGGCACACCAGCACACCCACCAGGACCGGCGAACCACGTGAGCTCCTCTTCCTCCACCAGACACCCGTCGCACCCCCAGGTGCGACGGGGGAGTCGTGGCGCTTACCGGTTGGTGCGTACCCCACCGGCGCGCGTGGACCCCCCTCGTCTGGACGCCGCCCAGCGCGCCGTGGTTGACCACAGGACCGGACCACTGCTCGTCCTGGCCGGTCCGGGGACGGGCAAGACCACCACCCTGGTCGAGTCCGTGGCCGACCGGATCGCCAGGGGCGGCGATCCCGAACGGATCCTGGTACTGACCTTCAGCCGCAAGGCGGCCGTCGAGCTGCGGGACCGGATGGCGCTGCGCATGGGTGCCGCACGGGCTCCCCGCGCCACGACCTTTCACTCCTTCGGTTACGCCCTGGTCCGCGCCCACCAGGACAACGACCTGTTCGTCGAGCCGCTACGGCTGCTTTCCGGCCCGGAGCAGGACGTGACGGTCCGCGAGCTGCTCGCCGGCCAGGTCGACCTGGAGCGGACCGGCCTGGCCCATGTGCGCTGGCCCGACGAACTGCGCGCCTGCCTGACCACCCGCGGTTTCGCCGACGAGGTCCGCGCGGTGCTCGCCCGCAGCCGCGAACTGGGCCTCGGCCCGGACGCCCTGGGTGATTTCGCCCGGCGCATCGGGCGTCCCGACTGGCGGGCCGCCGCCGTCTTCCTCGCCGAGTACCTCGACGTGCTCGATCTGCAGGGCGTGCTCGACTACGCGGAACTCGTCCACCGCGCGGTGCTCCTCGCCCGCCGTCCCGAGGTCGCCGCGCACCTGGCCGCCCAGTACGACGCGGTGTACGTCGACGAGTACCAGGACACCGACCCCGCCCAGGTGCGGCTGCTGCACGCGTTGGCGGGCGGCGGGCGCACCCTCGTCGCCTTCGGCGACCCCGACCAGTCGATCTACGCCTTCCGGGGCGCGGACGTGAACGGCATCCTCGGCTTCCCGGCCGCCTTCCCGCGCGCGGACGGCCGTCCGGCGCCGGTCGAGGTGCTGCGGACCTCGCGCCGGTCCGGGGCCGCGCTGCTGGCCGCGACCCGGTTGCTGACCCAGCGCATGCCGCTGACCCGCCTCCCCGCCGACAAGGTGCGCGCCCACCGTGACCTCGCCCCGGTACGGGACGGCGGGCGCGTCGAGGTGTACACGTACCCGACGTCCGGGACCGAGCTGGACAACGTCGCCGACATCCTGCGCCGGGCCCACCTGGAGGACGGCGTCCCCTGGGGCGACATGGCCGTCCTGGTGCGCGCCGGTGCACGCACCATCCCCACGGTCCGGCGCGCCCTCACCGCGGCGGGCGTCCCCCTGGACATCGACGGCGACGACCTCCCCCTGCGTCACGAACCGGCGGTGGCACCCCTGCTGACGGCACTGCGCGCCGTGGCGGAGGCGGAGGCGGGGGAACGACCCGGGGCGGGCCGCGCCGACGCGGCGACGGCCGGGCGCGGGGCGGCGGAGCGGGCCGCGACCGGCACCGGCACCGGCGTGGAGGTGGCGCCCTCGGCGGGAGATGACGCCGACCGTGGGGACGTGGCGCCCTCGGCGGGAGATGACGCCCACCGCATGGAGGCGGCGCCCTCGGTCGGCGACGACGTCCACCGCGCGGAGGACGCTCCCTGCTGGCTGTCCACCGAGACCGCCCTCACCCTGCTCGCCTCCCCCCTCGCCGGAATGGACGCCGCCGACCTGCGCCGCCTCGGACGCGCCCTGCGCGAGGAGGAGCGTGCCGCCGGCAATCCGCTACCGCCGCCCTCGGACGAACTGCTCGCACGGGCGCTGGCCGAACCGGAACGGCTGACGGTCCACGACGCCGCGTACGCGCGTGGCGCCCAGCGCCTCGGCGTACTGCTCCGCAAGGCCCGTGAGCGACTGGCGGGCGGAGGCAGCGCCGAGGAGGCCCTGTGGGACCTGTGGGAGGGCACGCCGTGGCCCTCCCGCCTGGAACGCTCCGCCCGGCGCGGCGGCGCGGCCGGCCGCAACGCCGATCGCGATCTCGACGCCGTGTGCGCGCTCTTCGCGACGGCGGCCCGCGCGGAGGAGCGCAACGGTGGCCGGGGCGCGCTGAACTTCCTGGAGGAGATCGACGCCGAGGACATCGCCGCCGACACCCTCACGCGGCGCGCCGTACGCCCCGACGCCGTCCGCCTGATGACGGCGCACCGGTCGAAGGGCCTGGAGTGGCGGCTGGTCGTCGTGGCGGGCGTCCAGGAGGGGCTGTGGCCCGACCTGCGCCGCCGCGGCTCCCTGCTGGAGGCGGACCGGATCGGCCGCGACGGACTCGCCGAACCGCTCACCCCCGGAGCGCTCCTCGCCGAGGAACGCCGCCTGTTCTACGTGGCCGCCACGCGCGCGAGTGAACGGCTCGTCGTGACCGCCGTGAAGGCGCCGGCCGACGACGGCGACCAGCCCTCCCGCTTCCTGACCGAACTCGGTGTCGAACCCGTCGACGTCACGGGCCGTCCGCGCCGGCCCCTCGCCGTCGCGGCACTCGTCGCCGAACTGCGGGCCACCACGGTCGACCCCCGCGTCACCGAACCTCTGAGGCAGGCCGCGGCCCGCCGTCTGGCCCGCCTCGCCGCCCTCGCCGACGAGGACGGCCGCCCCCTGGTGCCGTCCGCCCATCCCTACCGCTGGTGGGGCATGTGGGACCCCACCGAGAGCAAGGTGCCGCTGCGCGACCGCGACCAGCCCGTCACGCTCTCCGGGAGCGCCCTGGACCAGCTGGCCAACACCTGCGCCCTCCAGTGGTTCCTCGGCCGCGAGGTGAAGGCCGACGCTCCCGCCACCGCCGCCCAGGGGTTCGGCAACGTGGTGCACGTCCTCGCCGACGAGGTGGCCTCCGGCCACACGCCGGCCGACCTCGCCGTCCTCATGGAGCGCCTGGACTCCGTGTGGAACGCGCTGGCCTTCGACGCGCCGTGGAAGTCCGCGCAGGAGAAGGCCAACGCGCGCGTGGCGCTCGAACGCTTCCTCAAGTGGCACGTCATGGACCGCGCCGGACGCACGCCGGTGGCCAGCGAGCACGACTTCGACGTGACCCTGGAGGCGGGCGACTACGAGGTGCGCATCCGCGGCCAGATGGACCGCGTCGAGGCCGACGCCGACGGCCGCGCCTACGTCGTCGACTTCAAGACCGGCAAGCAGGCGCCCACCGCCGCGGAGGTGGCCCACCACCCCCAGCTCGCCGTCTACCAGCTCGCCGTCCGCGAGGGCGCCGTCGACGAGGCCTTCGACGGGACCCGCCCCGAACCGGGCGGAGCCGAACTCGTGCAGCTGCGCCAGGGCGCGCCCAAGAAGGACGGCGGCGAGACCCTCCCCAAGGTGCAGGCCCAGGAGTCCCTGGAGGGTCCGGGGGGCGAGTGGGTCGGCGACCTGCTGGCCACGGCCGCCGGCAAGGTGCTCGACGAACGGTTCACCCCGACCGCGGGCCAGCACTGCACCCACTGCGCCTTCCGGGCGTCGTGCAGCGCCCGGACCGAGGGACGCCACGTCGTGGAGTGAGGGAGCTCGTTTCGTGGGAGTGAGGGAGCAGCCCATAGGAGGCCCGGGCCCGGTGTGACGCGTCGCACCACCGCCGCTGACCTGCGTCTACATCTGCCCCGAGGACGATTCCGGCACCCGCTGTCAGTGCCCGCCGCTAGCCTCTTGGACGTGCCCGCCCATCTCACCGATCCCGAGCAGCTCAAGGAGCTCCTCGGCATCCCCTTCACCCCGGAGCAGACGGCCTGCATCATCGCGCCGCCCGCCCCGCAGGTGATCGTGGCCGGAGCCGGGTCGGGCAAGACGACGGTGATGGCGGCGCGCGTGGTGTGGCTGGTCGGCACCGGCCAGGTCGCCCCGGAGCAGGTCCTCGGTCTCACCTTCACCAACAAGGCCGCCGGCGAGCTCGCCGAACGCGTCCGCAAGGCGCTGATCCGGGCGGGCGTCACCGACCCGGACGTGATCGACCCGGACAACCCGCCGGGTGAGCCGGTGATCTCGACGTACCACGCGTTCGCGGGCCGGCTGCTGACCGACCACGGGCTGCGCCTCGGGCTGGAACCGACCTCCCGTCTGCTCGCCGACGCCACCCGCTACCAGCTCGCCGCGCGGGTCCTGCGCGAGGCGCCCGGGCCCTACCCGGCGCTCACCCGCTCCTTCGCCGACCTGGTCAGCGACCTCCTCGCGCTCGACGCGGAACTCTCCGAGCACCTGGTGCGCCCGGAGGACCTGCGGGCCTGGGACGCCGGGCTCCTCGACTCCCTGGAAGGCGTCAGGCTCAGCAACGCCGACCTGCGCAAGGTCCCCGAGGCGGCCGCCGCTCGCCGTGAACTCGCCGACCTGGTGATCCGCTACCGGGCCGCCAAACGCGAACGGGACCTGCTCGACTTCGGCGACCAGATCGCCCTGTCCGCGCGGCTCGCCGGGCTCCCCGAAGTCGGCCGGGTGCTGCGCGAGGAGTTCCGGGTCGTGCTGCTCGACGAGTACCAGGACACCTCGGTGGCCCAGCGCATCCTCCTGGCGGGCCTCTTCGGCGACGGCACCGGCCACCCCGTGACCGCCGTGGGCGACCCCTGCCAGGCGATCTACGGCTGGCGCGGCGCCTCCGTCGCCAACCTCGACGACTTCCCGGAACACTTCGCACACGCGGACGGCCGCCCCGCCACCCGCCAGGCGCTCAGCGAGAACCGGCGAAGCGGTGGCCGCCTCCTCGACCTCGCCAACGGTCTCGCGGAGCCCTTGCGCGCCATGCACGCGGGCGTGGAGGCCCTGCGCCCCGCCCCGGGCGCCGAACGCGACGGCGTCGTCCGCTGCGCCCTGCTGCGCACCCACGCCGAGGAGATCGACTGGATCGCCGACTCCCTCGCCCATCTCGTGCGCACCGGAAAGGCTCCCGGCGAGATCGCGGTGCTGTGCCGGACCGCGACCGACTTCGCCGAGATCCAGGGCGCGCTGGTGGCCCGCGACGTCCCCGTCGAGGTCGTGGGCCTGTCCGGACTGCTGCACCTGCCTGAGGTGGCCGACCTGGTCGCCGTCTGCGAAGTCCTCCAGGACCCCGGCGCCAACGCCTCCCTGGTCCGCCTGCTCACCGGCCCGCGCTGGCGCATCGGCCCGCGCGACCTCGCGCTCCTGGGCCGCCGTGCCCGGCTGCTCGTGCGCCACGCGCGCGTGGAGGGCGACGACGACCCCGACCGGCGGCTCGCCGAGGCCGTCGAGGGCGTCGACCCGTCCGAGGTGATATCGCTCGCCGATGCCCTCGACACCTTCCTGGAGACGCCGCTGGACGGCACCGGTGACGACGACGGACTGCCCTTCTCGTCCGACGCGCGCGTGCGGTTCGCACGGCTGGCCACCGAACTGCGGGACCTGCGCCGTGCCCTGTCCGACCCCCTCATGGACGTACTGCACCGCGTCCTCGCCGTCACCGGTCTGGAGGTCGAGCTGTCGGCGTCCCCGCACGCTCTGGCCGCCCGCCGCCGGGAGACCCTGTCGAACTTCCTGGACGTCGCCGCGTCCTTCGCCGCGGGCGACGGCGAGGCCACCCTCCTCGCCTTCCTCGGCTTCCTGCGCACCGCCGCCCAGTACGAGAAGGGCCTCGACAACGCGCTGCCCGGCGGGGAGAACACCGTCAAGGTGCTCACCGCGCACAAGTCCAAGGGTCTGGAATGGGACGTCGTCGCCGTCCCCGGCCTGGTCACCGGCACCTTCCCCAGCGGCCAGGGCCGCGAGAAGTGGACCGCCCAGGGCAAGGTGCTGCCGCACGGCCTGCGCGGCGACGCCGACACCCTGCCCGACGTCGAGTCCTGGGACTCCCGCGGCCTGAAGGCCTTCCACGAGGCCATGAAGGACCACCAGCACACCGAGGAGCTGCGCCTCGGCTATGTCACCTTCACCCGGCCCCGCTCCCTGCTGCTGGGCTCCGGCCACTGGTGGGGCCCCAGCCAGAAGAAGCCCCGCGGCCCGTCCGACTTCCTGACGGCCCTGTACGAGCACTGCGCCGCCGGACACGGCGAGATCGAGGTCTGGGCGGACGAGCCGGGTGAGGACGAGGAGAACCCGGCCCTCACCCGAGCCACCGCCGACCAGGCGTGGCCGCTGCCCCTGGACGACGAGGCACTCGCCCGCCGCCGGGCCGCCGCCGAGACGGTCCTCGCCCACCTGGACGACCTCGCCTCCCACGCGGACGGCCACCCCGCCGCCCCGCCCGACCCGGACACCCACGAGGACCCCGACTGGCCGCCGCCGCCCGACGACGAGGACCTCCTGACCGACGAGGACCCCGACGGAACCGGCTGGACGGAGGACGACCACGCCGACTGGGACCTTTGGCCCGAGGACCCCGGCACCGCCCCGCCGGCCCCCACCCCCACGACGCCGGACAGCGGACCCGGCCCCGCCATCCCCCACCAGGCGCCCCCTTCCGGACGACCCGGCGACAGGGACCTGCCCCGCCCTCACCCCGAGGAGCCGGAAGAAGCGCCCGCCCTCCGGCCCCAGGCCCGCCTCACGCCGGAGGAGGCCCGCACCGTCGCCTCCTGGGACCGCGACCTCGACGCCCTCACCGGCGAGCTGCTGCGCGCGCGGGAGAGCGTCACCGAGGTGCACCTCCCCGCGTCGCTGACCGCCTCCCAGGTGATGAGCCTCGCCGCCGACCCGGACGGCTTCGCGCAGGAACTGGCCCGCCCCATGCCCCGCCCGCCCCGGCCCGCCGCCCGCCGGGGCACCCGTTTCCACGCGTGGGTCGAGGCCCGCTTCGAACCGCTGACCCTGCCCCTGCTGGAGCCGGAGGAACTGCCCGGCGCCGACGCCGAGATCGCCGACGAACGCGACCTGGAGTTCCTCAAGGACGCCTTCGAACGCACCGAGTACGCCCGCCGCACCCCCTACCGCGTCGAGGCGCCGTTCCAGCTCTCGCTCGCCGGCCGCGTCGTACGCGGCCGCATCGACGCCGTCTACAAGGAGGGCGACGGGGCGTCGGCGACGTACGAGATCGTCGACTGGAAGACGCACCGCGCGGGCACCGCGGACCCGCTCCAGCTCGCGCTCTACCGGCTCGCCTGGGCCGAGCAGCAGCACGTGCCGCTGGAGTCGGTGACGGCGGCCTTCCTGTACGTGCGCACCGGCGAGGTCGTACGGCCCGACGGGCTGCCGGACCGCGCCGCACTGGAGCGCCTGCTGCTGGCCGATCCGGTCGGTGACGAATCGCACGATCAGGGTGTCCGTGCGGGCCGATAGGCTCGTGAGCATGAGCGAGACCCCGGACAGCGCCGTCCGCACGTACATCGAGCAGCACCGCGCCGCCTTCCTCGACGACCTCGTCGAGTGGCTGCGCATCCCGTCCGTGTCGGCCCAGCCCGACCACGCGAACGATGTGCGCCGCAGCGCCGACTGGCTCGCCGCCGAACTGAAGGAGACCGGCTTCCCGACCGCCGAGGTGTGGCCGACCCCGGGGGCTCCGGCCGTCTTCGCGGAATGGCCCTCCGGCGACCCGGGGGCACCCACGGTCCTCGTCTACGGCCACCACGACGTCCAGCCCGCCGCCCGCGAGGACGGCTGGCACAGCGATCCCTTCGAACCCGTCGTCCGCGAGAACCGCCTGCACGCGCGCGGGGCGGCCGACGACAAGGGGCAGGTGTTCTTTCACACGCTGGGCGTCCGCGCCCACCTCGCCGCCACCGGCCGCACCGCCCCGGCGGTCAACCTCAAGCTGCTGATCGAGGGCGAGGAGGAGTCCGGCTCCCCGCACTTCCGGGCCCTGGTCGAGGAGCGTGCCGAGCGGCTCGCCGCCGACGCGGTGATCGTCTCCGACACCGGCATGTGGTCCGAGGACACCCCCACGGTCTGCACCGGCATGCGCGGCCTCGCCGAGTGCGAGATCCGCCTGTACGGGCCCGACCAGGACATCCACTCCGGCTCCTTCGGCGGGGCGGTCCCCAACCCGGCCACGGCGGTCGCCCGCCTCGTCGCCGCGCTGCACGACGAGCACGCGCGCGTGGCGATCCCCGGCTTCTACGACGGCGTGATCGAACTCACCGACCGGGAACGCGACCTCTTCGCCGAGCTGCCCTTCGACGAGCGCCGGTGGCTGAGCACGGCGAAGTCGTACGCCACCCACGGCGAGGCCGGGCACACCACCCTGGAGCGCATCTGGGCCCGGCCCACCGCCGAGGTCAACGGCATCGGCGGCGGCTACCAGGGCCCCGGCAGCAAGACGATCATCCCGTCCTCCGCGATGGTGAAGCTCTCCTTCCGGCTGGTCGCGGGCCAGGAACCCGACCACGTCGAGAAGGCCGTCCGGGCCTGGGCCGCCGAGCAGGTGCCCGCCGGGATCCGCTGCGAGATCACCTTCGGGTCGGCCACGCGCCCGTGCCTGACACCGCTCGACCACCCGGCGCTGCAGTCGGTGGCGCGGGCCATGGGCCGGGCCTTCGGGAAACCGGTCCGCTTCACCCGCGAGGGCGGCTCCGGACCGGCCGCCGACCTTCAGGACGTGCTCGGCGCACCCGTGCTCTTCCTCGGCATCTCCGTCCCGTCCGACGGCTGGCACGCCCCCGACGAGAAGGTCGAGCTGGACCTCCTCCTCAAGGGCGTCGAGACCTCCGCCCTCCTCTGGGGCGATCTGGCGGAGCACTGGAGCCACGCACCCTGAGCACCCCGCACGGCCCAGGTCCGGGCCGGCACCGCGCGCGGCACACTTGAGAGGCCGCCCCGCACCGCCGAACCCTCCCGGACCGGGCCGCCACCCGCCGTACGTCCCGCCGAACCGCCTGCCGAACCGAACCGCTCACCGGGGGAGTTGGAAGCACCCGTGACCACCTGGACCGACCACACCGCCGACCGTCCCATCTCGCTCACCGCACCGAACGGCATCGACCGCGCCGCCCACCACCGCCTGGACGAGGCCTGGCTCGCGGCGGCGTGGAGCCACCCCTCGACGCGCTGCTTCGTGGTCTCCGGCGGTCAGGTCCTCATCGACGAGACGCCCGACGGGCGCACCGAAGTCGTCATGACCCCCTCCTTCGAAGCTCCGCTCACCGAGGCGCACCGCTACTTCCTCGGCACCGACGAGGACGGGACCAGCTACTTCGCCCTCCAGAAGGACTCCCTGCCCGGCCGCATGGACCAGTCCGCCCGCCCGGCGGGCCTGCGCGAGGCCGGCCTGCTCCTGTCGCCCCGGGACGCGGGCCTGATGGCCCACGCGGTCGCCCTGGAGAACTGGCAGCGCCTGCACAGGTTCTGCTCCCGCTGCGGTGAGCGCACGGTCATCGCCGCGGCCGGTCACATCCGCCGCTGCCCCGCCTGCGGCGCCGAGCACTACCCGCGCACCGACCCCGCGGTGATCATGGCGGTCACGGACGGCGAGGACCGCCTCCTGCTCGGCCGCCAGGTCCACTGGCCCGAGGGCCGTTTCTCGACGCTGGCCGGCTTCGTGGAGCCCGGCGAGTCCATCGAGCAGTCGGTGCGGCGCGAGGTGCACGAGGAGGTCGGCATCACCGTCGGCCGCGTCGAGTACGTCGGCAGCCAGCCCTGGCCCTTCCCGTCCAGCCTGATGCTCGGCTTCATGGCCCACGCCACCTCCACCGAGATCGACGTCGACGGCGACGAGATCCAGGAGGCCCGCTGGTTCTCCCGCGACGAACTGGGCGCCGCCTTCGAGTCGGGAGAGGTGCTCCCGCCCTACGGCATCTCGATCGCGGCCCGCCTCATCGAACTCTGGTACGGCAAGCCGTTGCCGACGCGCGGCGCCTTCTAGGAGCCGCCGGCGCGTTCGACGACGTGGAGGGGCCCACCCCGGCCGGGGTGGGCCCCCCCCCGCACGGCCG
>NZ_JBHVOC010000045.1:0-30118 GCF_044142145.1 Streptomyces sp. BK79 | reverse complement strand
GTCAGACCTCCACGACCACAGGCAGGATCATCGGCCGGCGACGGTAGGTGTCCGAGACCCACTTGCCGAGGGTCCTGCGCACCAGCTGCTGGAGCTGGTGCGGTTCGACGACCCCGTCCTGGGCCGAGCGTTCCAGCGCTTCGACCACCTTGGGGAGCACCGCGGCGAAGGCCGAGTCCTCGATGCCGGACCCGCGTGCCTGGACATGCGGTCCGCCCGTGATCTTGCCGGTCGACGAGTCGATGACCACGAAGACCGAGATGATGCCCTCGTCCCCGAGGATCTTGCGGTCCTTCAGGGCCGGCTCGCCCACGTCACCGACCGAGAGGCCGTCGACGTAGACGTATCCGGCCTGGACCTTTCCGGAGATGCGCGCCTTGCCCTCGACGAGGTCGACGACGACTCCGTCCTCGGCGATGACGATGCGGTCGTGCGGGACGCCGGTCAGGGCGCCCAGTTCGGCGTTGGCGCGCAGGTGGCGCCATTCGCCGTGGACCGGCATCAGGTTCTTCGGGCGGCAGATGTTGTAGAAGTACAGCAGCTCGCCGGCCGACGCGTGGCCCGAGACGTGGACCTTGGCGTTGCCCTTGTGGACCACGTTCGCGCCCCAGCGGGTCAGGCCGTTGATCACGCGGTACACCGCGTTCTCGTTGCCCGGGATGAGGGACGAGGCCAGGATCACCGTGTCGCCCTCGACGATGCGGATCTGGTGGTCCCGGTTGGCCATGCGGGAGAGCGCGGCCATCGGTTCGCCCTGCGAGCCGGTGCAGACCAGGACGACTTCGCTGTCCGGAAGGTCGTCCAGCGTCTTGACGTCCACGACCAGGCCCGGCGGGACCCGCAGGTAGCCGAGGTCACGGGCGATGCCCATGTTGCGGACCATGGAGCGGCCGACGAACGCGACCCTGCGGCCGTATTCGTGCGCCGCGTCCAGGATCTGCTGGATGCGGTGGACGTGGCTGGCGAAGCTCGCGACGATGATCCGCTTGCGGGCGCCGGCGAAGACCTGGCGGAGGACGTTCGAGATGTCCCGCTCGGGCGGGACGAACCCGGGTACCTCCGCGTTCGTCGAGTCCGAGAGGAGGAGGTCGATGCCCTCCTCGCTCAGACGCGCGAAGGCGTGCAGGTCGGTCAGGCGGCCGTCCAGCGGAAGCTGGTCCATCTTGAAGTCGCCGGTGTGCACCGCCATGCCCGCCGGAGTGCGGATGGCGACGGCCAGCGCGTCCGGGATGGAGTGGTTGACCGCCACGAACTCGCAGTCGAAGGGGCCGATGCGCTCGCGGTGCCCCTCCGCCACCTCGAGGGTGTACGGACGGATGCGGTGCTCCTGGAGCTTGGCCTCGATGAGCGCCAGGGTCAGCTTGGAGCCGATCAGCGGGATGTCCGGCTTCTCCCGGAGGAGGAAGGGGACACCTCCGATGTGGTCCTCGTGACCATGGGTGAGGACGATGCCCTCGATGTCGTCGAGACGGTCCCGGATGGACGAGAAGTCCGGCAGGATCAGATCGATTCCGGGCTGCTCCTCCTCCGGGAAGAGCACTCCGCAGTCGACGATCAGCAGGCGGCCGCCGTACTCGAAGACCGTCATGTTGCGGCCGATTTCGCCGAGGCCACCGAGGGGCGTGACCCGGAGGCCGCGCTTGGGGAGCGCCGGGGGCCGGCCCAGTTCAGGATGCGGATGACTCAAAAGACTCTCCTCACCACACGCGCCACGTACCGGTGGGCACGTGGCGCGCGTGACGTTCGTGCAGAAGCAGTTGTCGTGTTGGGGTGCGGGCACCGGTGGCCCGCGTATTCAGTTGTGAAGTCCGTGCGTGCGGTGGCGCGGTGGTGCCAAGTCTGTTGTCAGAGCTGTACCCCGCCGGCAGCAAGATCGATCTTGAGCTGCTCCGTTTCCTCGGGCGTGAGGCCGACCATGGGAGCGCGCAGCGGACCGGCCGGCAGGCCCTGGAGGGCGAGCGCCGCCTTGGTGGTCATCACGCCCTGGGTGCGGAACATGCCGGTGAAGACGGGGAGCAGCTTCTGGTGGATCTCCAGTGCCTTCTGTACGTCACCCGCGACGTGCGCGTCCACCATGGCGCGCAGTTCGGGCGTGACGACGTGGCCGACGACCGAGACGAAGCCGACCGCGCCCACGGAGAGCAGCGGCAGGTTCAGCATGTCGTCGCCGGAGTACCAGGCGAGGCCGGAGCGTGCGATGGCCCAGCTGGCGCGGCCGAGGTCGCCCTTGGCGTCCTTGTTCGCGACGATCCGCGGGTGCTCCGCGAGGCGGACCAGCGTCTCGGTGTTGATCGGGACGCCGCTGCGGCCGGGGATGTCGTAGAGCATGACCGGCAGGCCGGTGGCGTCGGCGATGGCCGTGAAGTGCAGGTACAGGCCCTCCTGCGGGGGCTTGTTGTAGTACGGCGTGACGAGCAGGAGGCCGTGTGCGCCGGCGCGTTCGGCGGCGTGGGCCAGCTCGATGCTGTGCTGGGTGTTGTTCGTGCCGACTCCGGCGACCACGTGGGCCCGGTCGCCGACGGCCTCCAGGACGGCCCGTACGAGGTCCGCTTTCTCCGCGTCGCTGGTGGTGGGGGACTCGCCGGTGGTGCCGTTGATGATCAGGCCGTCGTTGCCTGCGTCCACCAGGTGGGCGGCGAGCCGCTGCGCGCCGTCGAGGTCGAGTGCGCCGTCCGCCGTGAAGGGCGTGACCATGGCGGTGAGGACCCGCCCGAAGGGGGTCTGCGGAGTGGAGGTCGGAGCCATGGGTTACACGCTACTCGTTGCTCAGGGCGGGGTCTGCCCTAGGGGGAGGCGGCAGGTCGGACGAGACGTGGAGCCCGGCACTGCCTGCTCGGGGGTTCAAGCAGTGCCGGGTCCCTTTGATCAGGCTAGATGAACTTCTCCAAACGCCGCAATACGGACACTTCGCACGGCTGATGCGCACATCTGTGCCCGGCAGGTGTCTGGAGCGGCCGGGTGGTTACGGCGCCACGCGGCCGTTCGCGTTGAAGGCCGCGTAGGTGAGCGGCATGAGCCGGGCCCACTCCTGCTCCATCTTCTCGCCGACCATCTCGATCTCGCGCTGGGGGAAGGACGGGACCTTCGCCAGCTCGTGCTGGGTGCGCAGACCGAGGAAGTGCATCAGCGAGCGTGCGTTGCAGGTGGCGTACATCGACGAGTAGAGGCCGACCGGGAGCACCGCGCGGGCGACCTCGCGGGCGACGCCGGCGGCGAGCATCTCCTGGTAGGTCCGGTAGGCCTGGCGGTAGGAGTCCTCCATCGAGCGGCTCACCAGGTCGTGCTGCTCGGGGGTGCCCTCGACGAAGACGTACTTGCCCGGGCGGCCCTGCTGGACCAGCTTGCGGTCCTGGCCCGGGACGTAGAAGACCGGCTGGAGCTCCCGGTAGCGGCCCGACTCCTCGTTGTAGGACCAGCCGACGCGGTGCCGCATGAACTCCCGGAAGACGAAGATCGGGGCGTTGATGAAGAAGGTCATCGAGTTGTGCTCGAACGGGCTGCCGTGCCGGTCCCGCATGAGGTAGTTGATCAGGCCCTTGGAGCGCTCGGGGTCCTTCTTCAGCTCGTCCAGGGACTGCTCTCCGACGGTCGAGACGCGGGCGGCGAACAGTACGTCGGAGTCGGTCGCGGCGCTCTTGACCAGCTCGACGGTGACGTCGCTGCGGAGGTCGATCTTGAAATCGTCGGCGGGGGTGTCGGTCACGGGTGCAGGGCCTTCCCATCTCGTCTCTTGGCCAGGACACTCTACGGCCCGCGGAATGGGGCGTTCGGTGGCGGGCCGCGATGAAATCGGTGAAAGAGGGCACCCGCCGGGGCGTTCGTTCGTCTGTATGAGTAACAGCATCAGTCACAGCGATGCCCTCAGTCCCGGAAGGGAGACGCAGTTTCCATGATCCGCCGGCGTGAACCCGTGCCGTTCGCCTTCGTCGCCGAAGCCGACAGGTTCCGCAGCAATGTCACACCCCCAACCCCTGAGCGGGCGTCCTTCGGCCAGTTGGCCGGACGATGGCTCCTCGGTCTCACCGTCGTCGCCGGAATCGTGGGCTCCCTGGTGATCGGGATGCCCGCCCTCTCGGCCGACCAGCCCTCCTCGCACAAGCAGCCGTCACAGGCGTCCGACCGGCGCTGAGCGCGCCGCGTTGCCGGTCCTGACTCCATCCGGGGCCCCGAGGGTGGTGACCGGTGACACAGGTCGGTAGCCTCACCGGGCACAGCACATGCCATGGAACGAGTGAGGACCAGCCGTGCCCCTGCCCTTCCTGACGGCCGACCGCGCCTTCGACGCCGCGGACGACGTCGCGCTGCCGTACGACGACCGCGACCTCTGGCGCCGGCCCTACCGGCCGGGACCGTGGCGCGTGGGGGCGGCGGCGCTGATGCTGCTGCTCGCCTCGTTCGTCCTGTTCGCGGCGGTCATCATCGCGGCGACGGGCACGCTGTCCGGCGCCGGAGTCGTCTTCGGCATCGCGGTGGTCGCCATCGCGTGCGCCCTGCGGCTGCTGCGCATGGGCGCGTGGGTGAGCGCGCACGGGGTGCGCCAGGTGAGCTTCCTCAGCACCCGCACGGTGGCCTGGCAGCAGGTCGTCAGCGTGCGTACGGTGCAGCAGCCGGTGCGCTGGCTCGGGCTGCCGCGCACCGTGCAGGGGCAGGCGCTGCTGCTGGTGCGGCAGGGGCGGTCCGGGGAGACCCTGCCGCCGCTGCTGACCACGCACAACGCCGACTTCCTCGCCCGGGAGGGCGCCTTCGACCGGGCGGCCGACGCCGTGGAGGCGTGGGGCGACGAGTACCGGCAGGGCTGAGCGCCCCCGGCGTTCCTGTCCGTTCAGGCCGTCTCGACGTGCTTGCCGTCGTGCAGGGCGATCGCCCGCTGCATCGCCTTGCGGGCGCGCGGGGTGTCGCGCGCGTCGTGGTAGGCGACGGCGAGGCGGAACCAGGTGCGCCAGTCGCCGGGGGCGTCCTCCGTCTCGGCCTTGCGCAGGGCGAACACCGCGTCGGCCGAGTCCCGGTCGACGCGGCCGCTGGGGGTCCGCTTCAGCTCGTCGACGGGCAGTCCGCCCTCGGCGTCGAGTTCGGCGGCGAGGGCGTTGGCCCTGCGGACGAACTGGGTGTTCTTCCAGAGGAACCACACGCCGATCACCGGCAGGATCAGCACCGCGACACCGAAGGTCACGGTGAGCGGCGTACCGGTGCCGATGAGCATGACACCGCGGCTGCCGACCAGGGCGAAGTAGAAGACCAGGACGGCGGCCGTGACGGCGTAGGAGATTTTCGCGCGCATGAGGGTCAGGGGCTCGGTTCGGAGATCGGTTCGGAGATCCGTTCGGGGCTCGGTCCCGGGCTCAGTTCAGGTCCAGGAAGTGTTCCAGGCCGAAGGTCAGGCCCGGGGTGGTCACCACGCGGCGGGCGCCCAGCAGGATGCCGGGCATGAAGCTGCTGTGGTGCAGGGAGTCGTGCCGGACGGTGAGGGTCTCGCCCTCGCCGCCCAGCAGGACCTCCTGGTGGGCCAGCAGGCCGCGCAGGCGGATCGCGTGGACCGGGACGCCGTCCACGTCCGCGCCGCGGGCGCCGTCCAGGGCGGTGGCAGTGGCGTCGGGCGCCGGTGCGGAGCCTGCCTTCTGCCGGGCCTGGGCGATGAGCTGGGCGGTGCGGGTGGCGGTGCCGCTGGGGGCGTCGACCTTGTTCGGGTGGTGCAGCTCGACGACCTCGACGGACTCGAAGTACGGGGCGGCGATCTGCGCGAACTTCATGGTCAGTACGGCGCCGATGGAGAAGTTGGGCGCGATGAGGACGCCCGTCCCCGGGGAGCCGTCGAGCCAGGTCGTCAGCTGTGCGAGGCGCTCGTCGGTCCAGCCGGTGGTGCCGACGACGGCGTGGATGCCGTGGCGTACGCAGTAGTCGAGGTTGTCCATCACCGAGGCGGGGGTGGTCAGCTCGACGGCGACCTGGGCGCCGGTCTCGGCCAGCGTGTCCAGGCCGTCGCCCCGGCCGAGGGCGGCGACCAGCTCCATGTCCTCGGCGGCCTCGACCGCCCGTACCGCCTCGGAGCCGATCCGGCCCTTGGCACCGAGGACGGCCACGCGCAGCTTGCTCATGTTCTTTCGCTTCCTTACCGGGATGGTCAGGCGACGGCGTCGTGCAGCCGGGACGCCTGCTTGTCCTTGAGCGGGCCGATGACCGACAGCGACGGGCGCCGTCCCAGGACGTCGCGGGCGACCGCGCGGACGTCGTCCGGCGTGACCGAGGCTATCCGGGCCAGCATGTCGTCGACGGACATCTGCTCGCCCCAGCACAGCTCGCTCTTGCCGATACGGTTCATCAGCGCGCCGGTGTCCTCCAGGCCGAGGACCGTGGAGCCCTGGAGCTGCCCGACGGCCCGGCCGATCTCGTCGTCGCTCAGGCCGTGCTCGGCGACGTGGTCGAGTTCGTCGCGGCAGATCTTCAGCACGTCGTGCACCTGGGAGGGCCGGCAGCCCGCGTAGACGCCGAAGAGCCCGCAGTCGGCGAAGCCGGAGGTGTACGAGTACACGCTGTAGGCCAGGCCGCGCTTCTCGCGGACCTCCTGGAAGAGGCGGGAGGACATGCCGCCGCCGAGGGCGGTGTTGAGGACGCCCATGGCCCAGCGGCGCTCGTCGGTACGGGCCAGGCCCGGCATGCCGAGGATGACGTGGGCCTGCTCGGTCTTGCGGCCGATCAGCTCCATCCGTCCCGCGGCGCGGATGGTGCGCCGCCCGTCGCGCGGGGCGATGGGCTCGGCCACGGGGTCGCGGAAGGCGCCGGCCTTCTCGAAGGCGGCCCGGACCTGGCGTACGACCTTGTTGTGGTCGACGTTGCCGGCCGCGGCGACCACCAGGTGCGTGGGGTCGTAGTGCTTCTTGTAGAAGCGGCGGATGCGGTCGGCGGTGAGGGCGTTGACCGTGTCGACGGTGCCGAGGACGGGGCGGCCCAGGGCGTTGTCGCCGAACATGGTGTGCGCGAACAGGTCGTGCACGCAGTCGCCGGGGTCGTCCTCGGTCATCGCGATCTCTTCGAGGATCGCCCCGCGCTCGACGTCGACGTCCTCCTCGCGGATGAGCGAGCCGGTCAGCATGTCGCAGACCACGTCGATGGCGAGCGGCAGGTCGGTGTCGAGCACGCGTGCGTAGTAGCACGTGTACTCCTTGGCCGTGAACGCGTTCATCTCGCCGCCGACCGCGTCGATGGCGGAGGAGATGTCCAGGGCGCTGCGCTTGCCGGTGCCCTTGAAGAGCAGGTGCTCCAGGTAGTGGGTGGCGCCGTTCAGCGCGGGGGTCTCGTCGCGGGAGCCGACGTGCGCCCAGATGCCGAAGGTCGCCGAGCGGACCGAGGGGAGGGTCTCGGTGACGATGCGCAGGCCGCCCGGGAGGGTGGTCTTGCGCACCGTGCCGATGCCGTGCTCGCCCTTGATCAGGGTTTGGGTACGGGCGACGGCCCGCGCCTCCGTGGAGGTGCGGGCCGTCGCCTTGGAGCCACGGGACGTCACTGGTCGGCGTCGTCCTTCTTGTCCTCGTCGCCCTCTTCACCCTCGACCACCGGGATCAGGGAGAGCTTGCCGCGGGAGTCGATCTCGGCGATCTCGACCTGGACCTTGGCGCCCACGCCGAGCACGTCCTCGACGTTCTCCACGCGCTTGCCGCCGGCCAGCTTGCGGATCTGCGAGATGTGCAGCAGGCCGTCCTTGCCGGGCAGCAGGGAGACGAACGCGCCGAAGGTGGTCGTCTTGACGACCGTACCCAGGTAGCGCTCGCCGACCTCGGGCATGGTCGGGTTGGCGATGCCGTTGATCGTGGCGCGGGCGGCCTCGGCCTGCGAGCCCTGGGCGGCACCGATGTAGATGGTGCCGTCGTCCTCGATCGTGATGTCGGCGCCCGTGTCCTCCTGGATCTGGTTGATCATCTTGCCCTTGGGGCCGATGACCTCGCCGATCTTGTCCACGGGGATCTTGACGGTGATGATCCGCGGGGCGTTCGGGGACATCTCGTCCGGCGTGTCGATCGCTTCCATCATCACGTCGAGGATGTGGAGGCGGGCGTCACGGGCCTGCTTGAGGGCGGCGGCCAGGACGGAGGCGGGGATGCCGTCCAGCTTGGTGTCGAGCTGGAGGGCGGTCACGAACTCCTTGGTGCCGGCGACCTTGAAGTCCATGTCGCCGAAGGCGTCCTCCGCACCGAGGATGTCGGTGAGGGCGACGTAGTGCGTCTCGCCGTTGATCTCCTGGGAGATCAGGCCCATGGCGATACCGGCGACGGGGGCCTTCAGCGGCACACCGGCGTTCAGCAGCGACATGGTGGAGGCGCAGACCGAGCCCATGGACGTCGAGCCGTTGGAGCCGAGGGCCTCGGACACCTGACGGATCGCGTACGGGAACTCCTCGCGCGTCGGCAGCACCGGCACGATGGCGCGCTCGGCGAGGGCGCCGTGGCCGATCTCGCGGCGCTTCGGGGAGCCGACGCGGCCGGTCTCGCCGACGGAGTAGGGCGGGAAGTTGTAGTTGTGCATGTAGCGCTTGCGGGTCACCGGGGAGAGGGTGTCCAGCTGCTGCTCCATGCGGAGCATGTTCAGGGTGGTGACGCCCAGGATCTGGGTCTCGCCACGCTCGAACAGCGCCGAGCCGTGCACGCGCGGGATGGCCTCGACCTCGGCGGCCAGGGTGCGGATGTCGGTGACACCGCGGCCGTCGATGCGCTTCTTCTCCTTGATGACGCGCTCACGGACCAGGGACTTGGTCAGCGAGCGGTACGCGGCGGAGATCTCCTTCTCGCGGCCCTCGAACTGGGGCAGGAGCTTCTCGGCGGCGAGCCCCTTGACGCGGTCCAGCTCGGCCTCGCGCTCCTGCTTGCCGGCGATGGTGAGCGCCTGGGAGAGCTCGGGCTTGACGGCGGCGGTGAGCGCCTCCAGGACGTCGTCCTGGTAGTCCAGGAAGACCGGGAACTCACCGGTCGGCTTCGCGGCCTTCGCGGCGAGGTCGGCCTGCGCGCGGCAGAGCACCTTGATGAAGGGCTTCGCGGCGTCCAGACCGGCGGCGACGACCTCCTCGGTCGGCGCCTCGGCGCCGCCCTCGACCAGCTTGATGGTCTTCTCGGTGGCCTCGGCCTCGACCATCATGATCGCGACGTCGCCGTCCTCCAGGACGCGGCCCGCGACGACCATGTCGAAGACGGCGTCCTCGAGCTCGGTGTGCGTCGGGAAGGCCACCCACTGGCCGCGGATCAGCGCGACGCGGACGCCGCCGATCGGGCCGGAGAAGGGCAGACCGGCCAGCTGCGTGGACGCGGAGGCGGCGTTGATCGCCACGACGTCGTACAGGTGGTCGGGGTTGAGCGCCATGATCGTGGCGACGACCTGGATCTCGTTGCGCAGGCCCTTCTTGAAGGACGGGCGCAGCGGGCGGTCGATCAGGCGGCAGGTGAGGATCGCGTCCTCGGAGGGCCGGCCCTCACGGCGGAAGAAGCTGCCGGGGATCTTGCCGGCGGCGTACATCCGCTCCTCGACGTCCACCGTGAGGGGGAAGAAGTCGAGCTGGTCCTTGGGGTTCTTCGAGGCGGTGGTGGCCGACAGCACCATGGTGTCGTCGTCCAGGTACGCCACGGCGGAACCGGCGGCCTGGCGGGCCAGGCGGCCCGTCTCGAAGCGGATGGTGCGGGTACCGAAGGCGCCGTTGTCGATGACGGCCTCGGCGTAGTGGGTCTCGTTCTCCACTAGCGTTTTCTCCGTTACTTTGTCGTCTTTTGTCCCTCCTCGCCCGTGTGGCGGGGGGACGGTGGCGGAGAAGCGCTCCGGGCCGGTGCGGGCCGGTCTTCGATCGAAGCACCCGGGGCTCTGTGCCCGGGGGCCACTACCGAGGACCGGCGGCGGCGAGGCGCGCTTCTCCTCGTGTCATGCGTCGTGACGTACGTCGTACGTCGTGGTGGTGCGTCCTGCGTCCTGCGTCGTGTGTCTTGCTTCTTCTGTTACCACATTACAAAGCCGGGGTGACACCGCGCACGTACAGCAAAGGGAGCGGCCCCCGAACGATGGGAACCGCTCCCTTCACGGCGTCTTACTTGGCGCCCGCCGCACCGCGGCGGATGCCGAGGCGCTCGACCAGCGCACGGAAGCGCTGGATGTCCTTCTTGGCGAGGTACTGCAGCAGCCGACGGCGCTGACCGACCAGGATCAGCAGACCACGACGGGAGTGGTGGTCGTGCTTGTGGGTCTTGAGGTGCTCGGTCAGGTCGGAGATCCGACGGGACAGCAGAGCGACCTGGACCTCGGGGGAGCCGGTGTCGCCCTCCTTGGTACCGAACTCGGAGATGATCTGCTTCTTCACTGCGGCGTCGAGCGACACGCGTACTCCTCTTGGTCTTGACTGGCCACCGAGTGCCCCCGGTCTACGTCTCGGGGGATCTTCCGTAACTCGGAAGGCGGGGATCCGCTGGGCGCGACCTCCAGGGCTCGAAGCTCCGGGGGCGCGTACACAAACGGCCGTCACACAGCCTACCAGCCCGTAGGGACGCCCCTGCTCGCGGCCTCCGCGGGCCGGTCGCCGCCACTCCTGGCGGTCACTTCCGCCGGTCACTTACGCCGGTCGCTCCCGCCCGTCGCCGCCGCCGGTCACCCGTGGCGGTCACGGACATGGGCAAACCGCTGAACAGGAGAATTGCGGCCATTAGGGTGGCCGCACAACCCGGACCCCGCTACAGGAAGGACCAAGCCGCGATGGCCGATGCCGAGGACCTCGAACTCAAGGCACGCAAGGAGCGGGAGAGGGACGAGCTCTACGCCCTCGACATCTCCGGCGTCGAGTGGCACAGCGCGCCCGGCACGGAGGAGCACGAGGAGCGGGTCGAGATCGCCTACCTCCCCGCCGGCGCCGTGGCCATGCGGTCGTCGCTCGACCCGGACACCGTGCTGCGGTACACGGAGGCGGAGTGGCGGGCGTTCGTCCTGGGCGCCCGGGACGGGGAGTTCGACCTGGAGCCGGCGGCGCGGGACGGGAAGAACGGCGACGCCTAGGTCGCCGGGCACGCCGCGGAACGCGGGGTCGCGGGGCGCCGGACGAGCGTGAGAGCCCGGCCGGGACGGTTCGGGCGGGTGCGGGGCGGCGGGGCCGGAGCGGATGCCGGTGCCGCCGCCCCGTTGCCGTATGCGCCGGTATGTGGGGTTGGCGGGGGTGTGCGGTGCTTGGGTGGTGTTGGGGCGGCGCTTCGGCGGTGGCCCAAGGTGCTTGGCCGGTACGGGGGTTGCATGGGGTTCGGACCGCGGGGTTCGGGCAGGCTCGGTCGGGTGGGACGCGTTCTGTCCGAGTTGTTCATCGGTATCACCCGGTTTGTTCATGGATGCGGGCTCTCTGCGTCACTTTCGGCCAGGCTGTGGCCTGTTGGGCTCACGCTGACGAGTGGACGGGCCTGCCGTGGTGGGGCTTGTGGTGATTAGGCTGGGACGGCGCGACGCCAGAACCCGTGGACCGGGCGTCTGCGTCCCAGGGGGAGAGCCGGTGGATCGGACGACCTCGAACGGCCTCGGACAACTTCGAACGACAAGCAAGGGTCGCCGCAGCACGGCATGAGCGTGCTCGACCACACCAGGAGGAATTGTGAGCAGCGATCGGGACGGGAACCGCGGGGGCTGGGCTACACCCGGCGATGACCAACCCGACGCGGAGTCCGCGGCCGAGACGACGGGCGAGTTCACGATCGACTACGCCCCGCCCGCCTGGTACACCCAGAACGCGTCGAGCGACTCGCGGCGGGAGCAGGGACAGGGACAGAGTCCGCGTCAGGAGCAGGGGGCGGGCGGCTCGGCCGGGGGGCCGGGCGCGGACTCTCCTTCCTCCGCCGGTTCTTCCGCTCCGGCCGGTCCTTCGGTTCCGGCCGGTTCTCCGGTTCCGGCCGGTCCTTCCGTGCCGCCCGGTCCCCGTGGGCCGGTTCCGCCGCTGCCGGGGCTCACTCCGCCGCCGCACGCCAATCCGTCCAACGGGCCCTCCTCTTTCCCGACTTCGGTACCGGTGCCGGCACCGGGAGCGCCCTTCACCCCGCCGCCGCCCGCTCCGGGAACCGCGTTCACGCCGCCTCCGCCGCCCGTGCCGCCGACCGGAGGGCCGACGGGGGTGCCCAGGCTGCCGGTGGGGAGCGGGTTCGAGCCGCAGCAGCCGCAGCAGCTCCGGCCCGAGCCCGAGCCGGAACCGGCGGTGCGGTCCGAAGAACCGGATGCCGCGACCGACCCGGCGCCTGTCACCGGCCCGGCTTCTCCTACGGCCGTACCGACGTTCCCGGCCGGCGGGTTCCCGTTGCAGGCGCCCGCTCCCGCGCCGGCTCCCGCACCCGCCGAGGAGCCGGAGCCCGTCGCCGGCGGCATCGACGACGGCGACCTGGAGAGCGGCGCCACGATGCGGTTCTCCTCGGCCGCGCTGAAGCGTGAGATCGCCGAGCGTGCCGCCGCGGAAGAGGAGGCCGGGCCGGACAAGCAGCCCGAGGCCGCGGCCGGTGCGCCCGATGCCACTGCCGACGACGACGCGGTGATCGGTTCCGGCGAAGACCCCGCGGCCCCGGAGTCCGGGGCGGCCGACGACCCCGGACTCGCAGAGGGCCCCGAGGTCACCGACGCTGAGGGGCTCACCGGTACCGGTCGGCAGGATGCCGCCACGGACGGCGACGTGGCGGACGGCGACGCGCTGGACGGCGACACGGACGGCGACGGTACTGCCGATGCGGCCGGCGCCGTTGACGGTGACGAGGTGTCCGACGCCTCTGACGCCTCCGCTCCGCCCGGTCTGTCCGGCTCGGCTGCCGACGAGGGGGAGGGCGCGGACGGATCCGCCCTTGCCGGTGCGGCTCCCGAGGCCGCCCCCGAGCCGGTCGCCGCGCACGCTCCGGTGTCCGAGCCCGCGCCCGGACCCGAGCCCGAGCCCGAGGACAGCGTCCCGGTGGCGGAGGAGCCCGAGGACGCCGTGCCGCAGGACGCCGCGTCCCCGGCGGACGCCGTGCCGCCGGTCACTGAGCCCGCGGACGCCGTCCCGTCCGACGCGCCGCCCGTGGCGCAGGGCGGAACGCCGCCGCTGCCTCCTTCGTACCCGCCCGTCGCGCCCGCGCCGGCACACCAGTGGCCCGCACAGCCCCAGCCGGCCCCCGTCTCTCCGGAGCAGCAGGGCGTACCGGGCGTACCGGCCCAGCAGCCTCCTTTCCAGCCGCAGGCCCCGCAGTCGGCGCCCGCCGCGTGGAACCCGCAGCCGACCGCGGCGCCGATGCCGCCGGTGCCGCCGAACCAGGTGCCCGCCCCGCCCGCACCGCAGGCTGGTTACGGCTTCCCGCAGCCGGGCGCCACGCCGCCCCCGGCGCCGCAGCCCGCACCCCAGCAGCCGGGTGGCGCACCCGCCGCCGGTTACGGCTTCCCGCAGCCCGGTGCCCCGGTCCCCCAGCCCCACCCCCCGGCCCAGCCCGACGGTTACGGCTTCCCGCAGGCGCCCGCGCCGCAGCCGCAGCCCGGTGTACCGCAGCAGGGTCAGCCGCAGGGCGGTGTGCAGGACCCGCCGGCCCAGCCGATGGCCCAGCCGGGTCAGTTCCCGCAGACGCCCGAGCCCCAAGTGGCCCCTGCGCCACAGCCCCACCAGGCAGCACCCCTGTCGCACCAGGCTCCCCACCAGCCCCACCAGCAGCCGCCCGTAGACCCCCGCCTCGGTGCCGCCTGGCCGCAGCCCATGCAGCACGACCAGCGTCAGCCCACCAACCCGGGTGCCGCACCGCTCGGTTACACGGCCGCCGTGGAGCTGTCCTCCGACCGGCTGCTCAACAACAAGAAGCAGAAGGCGAAGAGCAGCCGCCCGGCGGCCGGCGGTTCGCGTTTCAAGCTGGGCGGGAAGAAGGAGGAGGCCGAGCGGCAGCGGAAGCTGGAGCTGATCCGCACGCCGGTGCTCTCCTGCTACCGCATCGCCGTCATCAGCCTCAAGGGCGGTGTCGGCAAGACGACCACCACCACCGCCCTCGGCTCCACGCTGGCCACCGAGCGGCAGGACAAGATCCTCGCGATCGACGCCAACCCGGACGCCGGCACGCTCGGCCGCCGCGTGCGCCGCGAGACCGGGGCCACCATCCGCGACCTCGTCCAGGCGATCCCGTACCTCAACTCGTACATGGACATCCGGCGGTTCACCTCCCAGGCCTCGTCCGGGCTGGAGATCATCGCCAACGACGTCGACCCGGCCGTGTCCACGACCTTCAACGACGAGGACTACCGGCGCGCGATCGACGTGCTCGGCAAGCAGTACCCGATCATCCTCACCGACTCGGGCACCGGCCTGCTCTACAGCGCCATGCGCGGCGTGCTCGACCTCGCGGACCAGCTGATCATCATCTCGACCCCGTCCGTGGACGGTGCGAGCAGCGCCAGTACGACGCTGGACTGGCTGTCCGCGCACGGGTACGCCGACCTCGTGTCCCGTTCCCTCACCGTCATCTCCGGTGTGCGCGAGACCGGCAAGATGATCAAGGTGGACGACATCGTCGGGCACTTCCAGACGCGGTGCCGGGGCGTGGTCGTGGTGCCGTTCGACGAGCACCTGGCCGCCGGTGCCGAGGTCGACCTCGACATGATGCGGCCGAAGGTGCGGGAGGCGTACTTCAACCTCGCGGCGATGGTCGCCGAGGACTTCGTCCGCCACCAGCAGATGCACGGGCTGTGGACGTCCGACGGCAACCCGCCGCCCGTCGCCGCCCCGCCCCTGCCGGGACAGTCCGTGCCAGGACAGCCGATGCCGGGGCAGCAGGGTCAGTACGCCCAGCCGGGTCAGGCACAGCCCCAGCCCCAGCAGCCCGGACAGCCGTACCCCCAGCAGCAGCCGGGGCACCCGTACCCCCAGCAGCAGCCGGGGCAGGCGTACCCGCAGCCCGGACAGCCGTACGCGCAGCCGGGACAGCCGCCCGCCCAGCCCGGGTACGGCTATCCGCAGCAGCCCGGGCAGGCTCCTCCCCCGCCGCAGCAGTAGCCATGAAAAGCCGAAGGGCGGCCGGTGCTCACCAGCATCGGCCGCCCTTCGGCGTCCCAGGGGCGTCCGGAACGGACGCGGCAGACGTCAGGACGCCGCCGCGACCAACTCCCGGCAGCGCTGGACGTCCCGGCCCATCTGCTCCAGCAGCGCGTCCAGCGTCTCGAACTTCGCCTGGCCCCTGACGAAGGCCAGGAAGTCCACGGCGACGTGCAGGCCGTACAGATCGAGGCCCACGCGGTCGATGGCGTACGCCTCCACCGTGCGCTCGGTGCCCTCGAACTGCGGGTTGGTGCCGACGGAGATCGCGGCCGGCATCGCCTCGCCCTGGGCGTGCAGCCAGCCCGCGTAGACGCCGTCGGCCGGGATGGCGGTGTGCGGGAGGGTCTCGACGTTGGCCGTGGGGAAGCCCATCTCGCGGCCGCGCTGCGCGCCCCGGACGACCACGCCCTCGACGCGGTGCGGGCGGCCCAGGATCTCGGCGGCGCCCTCGACGTCGCCGTCGGCGACCAGGCGGCGGGTGAGGGTCGAGGAGAACGGCTCGCCGCCGCCCGCGTCGCCGGTCACGTACAGGTCCACGACCTCGACCTCGAAGTCGTAGACCTTGCCCTGTTCGACGAGGAACTCGACGTTCCCCGCGGCCTTGTGGCCGAAGCGGAAGTTGGGGCCCTCGACGACCGCCTTGGCGCGGAGCCGGTCGACCAGGACCTTGACCACGAAGTCGGCCGCGGACAGCTTCGAGAACTCGGTGGTGAAGGGGAGGATCAGCACCGCGTCCACGCCCAGGCCGGCCATCAGTTCGGCGCGGCGGTGGTGCGGGGCGAGCAGCGGCGGGTGGCTGCCGGGGCGGACGACTTCGCTGGGGTGCGGGTCGAAGGTCACGACGACCGCGGGGACGCCCAGCTCACGGGCGCGGTCCACGGCGTGCTTGATGATCAGCTGGTGCCCGCGGTGGACGCCGTCGTAGGAGCCGATGGTGACGACGCTGCGTCCCCAGTCCTCGGGGATGTCCTCCAAGCCACGCCAGCGCTGCACTGTGTCTGCTCCTTGTCGCAAACTCGTCGGAGTCGATGCCTCTTACGCAGGACTAAGGGTGCCATGCCGTGCGCCTTCCGCAGTCATCGGCATGGGCGCTGTGACCGGCCGCACGCCGTGCGGGCCGCCGGCGCCGCCCCGGGCCGGGCCCGGATCACGCGGGGACCCGCACTCCCGTCAGGCTCTCGATCGTGCGGCGGGCGCTGGGGCCCACCAGCGCGGCCCAGTCCTGGGGTGCGTCGGCCAGCCAGCCGGTCACGCGGGCGGCGAACCCCGGGAGGTGGCGGGCCAGGTCGACCAGGCCCCGGTCGAAGCGGGTGGCGCCGTCGGGGGTGCGGACGAGCAGGAGCCCGACGCGGTGGACGAGGGCGCGCAGCTCCTCGCCCCCGCACCGGGCCGCCGCGTGCAGCAGCGCGTCCAGGACGGCGGGGTCGTGCTCGTGCGCCAGGAGGTGTTCGCGCAGCTCCCCGCGGAGGGGCCCGCCGCCGGGGGTGCCGTCGGCGGACCCCGCGGCGGCGAGGACGCCGGCGAGCGCGGCCCGCACCGGCTCGGGCCCGTCGTCCAGCAGGCCGGTGACCAAGGGGTGCAGCACGGCCCGCGCCGCCGGGTCCTCGTCGAGGCGCCGGTCGACGTACGCGGCCACGTGCCCGGCGGTCTCCGGGCGCTCCGCCACGGCCTCCCCGAGGAGTACGGCGACCCGGCGGGCCAGCGCGGGCGGAGTGGCGTCGGCGAGGCCGCGCAGCGCCTCCCCGGTGTCGGGGCCGCCGCGCAGCCGGGCCCGGAAGGCGTCGAGGACGGGCTCGGGGTGGGTCGGCAGGGCGGCGGCCACCGCGCTCGGCGGGAGGTACGGATCGCCCGCCGCGAAGTGGTCGAGCGCCCGCGGGAGGTGGCGGTCGCGGCTGCCCGGGTCCTGTACGAGCAGGGCGAGGGCGCCTCCGTGCAGGGTGCCGACGGAGGGGTCGGCGAGCAGGACCAGCGCGGTGTGGCGCAGCAGGGTGCGGTCGGCGGTGGTGCGTGCGTGCGGGGCGGTGCGCAGGCCGTGGGTCACCGCGGCCGTCCGCCGGGCGGGCCGCTCGTCGCGGGCCCACCGCTCGACGGCCCGGCACAGGGCGGACGGCTCCTCCTCGGCCAGGACGGCGAGCAGTTCGTCGGCCCGCCGGTGCGGGCTGTCGGCCAGCACCTCGGTGAGGCGGTCCAGGCCGCGGTGGCGGTGGGTGTGCAGCAGTGCCTGCGCCGCCGTCGCGACGGTCGCGTGCGGGGTGGCGGGCAGCGGCCGTTCGTCGTCGAACCAGCGGACGAGGAGCGGCTGTACGGCGGCGGGGTCGGCGACGAGCAGCCGGGCGACGGCGTCGAGGTAGCGGGGGCCGGGGTCGAGGTGGCGGCGCCCCGGGTCGAGGTGGCGAGGGCCGGCGAGGAGGTGACGAGGGTCGGTGACGCCGTGGCGGGGGCCGGGCTCGTGGGGTGGGCCGTCGGCGAGGACGAGGCGGCGCAACAGGTCCAGGCGCGTGGCCTCCGGCAGCCGCAGGGCCGTCCAGAAGGCGGGGCCGAACTCCCCCGGCGCCGCCTGCCCCTCCCCACCGCGCTCCGCGATGCCGTCGGCCAGCAGCCGCAGCACGTCCGTGTACGGCGTCGCGTCGGGCACGCGGCTCAGCACCTCGGCGAGCAGCCGGGCGGCCCACCAGGAGCCCGGGTCCACGTCCAGGGCGTTGACCAACTCCTCCAGAGTCAGCGCGAGTTGGGGGATGCCGTGCTGGCGGGCGAGGGTCAGCAGCGCCTCGCCGACCGGGCCGATGCGGTGGTGCGGCACGGGCAGGGAGGGGGTGTCGTGCGGGGCGCCGCGGCGGTGGACGAGGGCGCGCAGTGCCTCGTCCAGGTCGAGGTGGGTGCCCTGGATCCAGTCGGCGAGTTCCTCGTGAGCGAAGCGGTAGCCGTTTCCGGCGGGCACCATGAGGCCCTCGGCGAGCACGGCCGCCGCCCAGCCGGTGACGCCGCCGAGCCGGGCCGGGGAGGCTCCCCAGGGGAACACCGCCTCGAACGACTCCCGGTCCAGCGCGCCCTGCCCGGGGCCGAGGCTGCGCCGGGCGGCCTCGTGGACCTGCCCGGAGACCTTCGCCGCGAGCCGGCGCACCGCGGTGCCGCGCAGGCCGTTCTCCCCGGCCAGGCGGGTCGCGACACGCAGGCACATCAGGTCGAGGTACGCCGCGAAGACCGCGTCCCGGTCCACGGGGACGGGGAGCGGGGAATCGCCGAGGGCCTCGTACACCTCGCCGAGCAGACGGAGGGTGAGGGGGTGCCGGGCGTCCGGGTCCGCGAGGACGCCGTCCGGTACGCGATGGCGTGCGCGCGCTTCCCCGGCCTCGTCGTCGCTCAGGTCGCCGAGGCGGACACAGGGCGGGAGCCCGGCGGCAACCCGCCCCGAGCGGTGCTCGGCCTCTCCTGCTCCGGTCCGGTGCGGGACAGCACCGTCCACGGGACGCCTCTGGACGCCTCCGTCCCCGCCGACGCCCTCGGCACCAGCGCCCGCGCCCGCGCCCCCGCCCCCGCCCGCGCCCCCGGCACGCCACTCGACGTCGCCACCTCCCCGCCAGCCCTCGACAACACCAGCTCCGACAGACCACTCGGCGCCACCCGCGCCCTCCCGGCGCCCGACGACACCCCCGCCGAGACGGCCCCCGGCAGCGCCGCCACTCCCACCAAGCGCGGCGGCCTCCAACCGCACCCGCCCGGCATCGCCCTCACCAGCCCCTGCCCCTACGCCCTCCTCCTCACCTCGCGCGGGGCGACGACCGCCTCCGCGCGCCCCACCGAACCCGCCCGGCACCGCCGACGGCTCCTCCGCGACGGCCGGCCAGGAACACGGCCCCCCGATGACCGGCCTCCCCGACACCACCCCGCCCCCGACCGCCCGAGGGGAGGGCACGTCCCGCCCTGCCGCCCGGACCTCCGGCACCGCCCCGTGCAACAGCTCGCGCGGGAACTCCGCCCCCGCCCGCTCCCAGTACTCCGCACGGCAGGCCACGACGAGCCCGGCCCCCGTCTCCCGCAGCCACGCGGCCGTGCCCTCGGTCCACTCGGGGAGACGGTGGGCCAGGACCGGCGGCATCTCCTCGGGGCCGTCGAGGAGGAGCAGCAGGGGGCGCCCGGCGGTGCGGGCGAGGTGGGCGAGGCGCTCCGGGGTGATGTCGCCCAGGCCGGCGGGGCGGGCGGGGTCCGAGGCGGCCACGAGACGAGCGGCCCGGGCCAGTGTCCGGCGCGCCGCGTCGGCCAGCGACATGTCGTCGTCCCGCAGATCGGCGCCCCGCAGCCACAGGGTGGGCGCCGGTTCCGCACCCCGCGAGCGGCGGGCGGCGAGGGCCGCCAGCTCGGTCGTACGGCCGCTGCCGGGCGGGCCGACCAGCCCGAGGACACGGGCGTCGCTCGCGGCGAAGGCGGTGAACTCCTCGGTGACCGCGGCGCGTTCGACCGGTTCCGCCGCACCGGGGCCGCCGGGCCGGCCCGCGCCCGGAGCGGCCTGCGCGCCCGCTCCCGCGCCGCCCGCCACGGCTCCCGGCGGGCCGTCCTGTGCCACCGAGGTCGCCGTGAGGGCGAGGACCCCGGCCAGGTTGAGGTCGGCGCCGTAGGCCGGGACCGTAGCCGCGTTCTCGGCGAGGAGGGTGGCGAGCGGGCCGGGCGCGGGCGGCAGCGGCACGGCGAAGCCGACGTCGCTGTGCCCGGAGCTGAGGGCGGTGCCGAGGACGCCGAGGACGGCTCCGGTGGTGAGGTCGAGCACCGGTCCGCCGGCCGCGCCGCCGCCGAGGCGCAGCGCGTCCCTGCCGGCGGTGCCGAGCGCCAGCTCCAGGGCGTCGCGGAGCACGTGGAAGCGGTCGGTGGCCGCGTAGTGGACGTCGGTGGTGCCCAGGACCCGGGCCTCGCGCCAGCCCCCGGCGGCGATACGCACGTACGCCCCCGCCTCGACCCGCCCCCGCACGGTGACCGGCAGTGGGCCGACGCCGAGACCCTCGGCGCGTACCAGGGCCAGGCCGAGGTCGGGCAGCGGTGTCACGTCGGCGGCGGCCACGACGCGGCGGCGGCCCCCGGTGGTGCTCAGCACGAGGCGGGGCAGTCCGTCGACGGCCTCGTGGCTGGTGAGCACCGTGCCGTGGTGGTCGGCGACGAACCCGGTGCCGCGGGGGCGGCCGGCGAGGTCGTGCACACTGATCAGAGCGTCGTCGGGCGCCTGCCGCGCCGCGTCGGCCTCCCGGGCCGGCGGTTCACCGCGCTGGTCCCGGAGGCCGCCACGCAACCGCCGGGCCGCCCCGCCGCCCGTCGCCTCCCGGGACCGGTTCCGCGACACCATCGTCGACCCTCCCCGCCGTACACGCGTGCTGTGTGTGCGACGGTAGGCGCGTGATGATCAGCGGGACAGATCGTCGGGCGAACGCGCCCCCTTCCACTCCCCCGGTTCACTCCGAGCGCCTGCCCGGACGGGTGAACAGCAGGGGTGGGTTGGATACACCCTAGGAGGTGGGGGAACCGAGGGGGGACCGTGGAGCGGCGGCAGTGGAAGTCCCCGTGGTCGCCGCTCCACGGGCGGGGGCCCGGCGGTGCTTCGGCTCAGCCGAAGACGGCCAGGCTCTTCGCCTTGCCCCGGTGCTCCTCGACGAGCGCCAGGAAGCGCCCCTCGGGCCCGAAGACGGCCACGGCACCGGCACCCGCGTACTCCTCGGGCATCTCCAGCCGTACGCCGTTGAGGAGCAGCCGGGCGCGCCTGGTCTCCACGTCCCAGCGCGGGAAGGCGGCCGTGGCGGCGTCCGCGATCGGCATCACGGTCAGCTCCTGCTGGAGCTGGTCCAGCGTCTTGGCCGCGTCCAGCTTGTACGGCCCGACGCGGGTGCGGCGCAGCGCGGTGAGGTGACCGCCGACGCCCAGGTCGGCGCCCACGTCCCGGGCCAGGGCGCGGATGTAGGTGCCGGAGGAGCAGACCACCGACACCACCAGGTCCAGCACCGGGGTGCCGTCCTCGGCGACGGCCTCCCGGACGTCGTACACCGCGAAGGAGGAGACGGTGACGGGGCGGGCGGGGATCTCGAACTCCTCGCCCTCGCGCGCCCGCTTGTAGGAGCGCACGCCGTTGATCTTGATGGCGCTGACCTTGGACGGCACCTGCATGATGTCGCCGGTCAGCTTGGCGACGGCCGCGTCGACGGCGTCCCGGGTGACCTTCGAGGCGTCCACCGACCTCGTGATCTCGCCCTCGGCGTCGTCGGTCAGCGTCGTCTGCCCGAGCCTGATCGTGCCCAGGTACTCCTTCTCGGTGAGGGCGAGGTGCCCGAGGAGCTTGGTCGCCCGCTCCACGCCGAGGACCAGGACGCCCGTCGCCATCGGGTCGAGCGTGCCGGCGTGCCCGACGCGCCGGGTGCGGGCGATGCCCCGCATCTTGGCGACGACGTCGTGCGAGGTGAAGCCCGACGGCTTGTCGACGATGACGAGGCCGTCGGGCGTGGTGTGCTTCTCGGTCATTTAGCGGTGTCGTCCGTCTCGTCGGCCTCGACGGCCTCGCCGGCCTCGTCCTCGCCCGGCTTGCGGTACGGGTCCGGCTCACCGGCGTACGCGGCGCCCGCGGACGCCTCGCGCACCTTCTCGTCGGACTGCCGCGCCTTGTCGAGGAGGTCCTCGATGTTCCGGGCGGTGTCCGGGAGGGCGTCCATGACGAAGGTCAGGGTCGGCGTGAACTTCACGCCCGCCGCCTTGCCGACCTCGGAGCGCAGGATGCCCTTGGCGCTCTCCAGGCCGGCGCTCGCGGCCGCGCGCTCCTCGTCGTCCCCGTACACCGTGTAGAAGACGGTCGCCTCCCGCAGGTCACCCGTGACCCGGGTGTCCGTGATGGTGACGTGCGAGCCGAGCCGCGGGTCCTTGATCCCGCGCTGCAGCTTCTGGGCCACCACCTCTCGGATGAGGTCCGCCAGCCTTTTCGCCCGCGCGTTGTCGGCCACTGGTCCGTCTCCCGTTCTTTCTTCTGAGCGTTTCGTGAGTCAGTCGTCTTCGCCGTGGAAGCGCCGCCTGACGGACAGCAGTTCCACCTCGGGCCGGCCGGCCACCAGCCGTTCGCACCGGTCGAGTACGTCGTTCAGGTGCCCCGCGTCGCCGGACACCACCGCCAGGCCGACGATCGCCCGGCGATGCAGGTTCATGTGGTCCACCTCGGCCGCGCTCACCGCGTACTTCCGCTGGAGCTCGGCGACGATCGGGCGGACGACGGAGCGCTTCTCCTTCAGCGAATGTACGTCGCCGAGGAGGAGGTCGAAGGACAGCGTCCCCACATACATGTGCAACCGGTTCACCCGCCGGTCCGGGATCGATGGCCCCGCCATCCATGGGGCGGGGACATCAGAACCGTACAACGAACGGCCGGGGCCGATCGACGGATATTGCTCTCCGCCGACCGGCCCCGGACCGCACCGTGTGAAGAAGTCGGGGCTGTTACACCCGCGGCTTCTCGCGCATCTCGTACGTCGCGATGACGTCGTCGACCTTGATGTCGTTGAAGTTTCCGAGGTTGATACCGCCCTCGAAGCCTTCGCGGATCTCGGTGACGTCGTCCTTGAAGCGACGCAGACCCTCGATGTTGAGGTTCTCCGCGATGACCTTGCCATCGCGCAGGAGGCGCGCCTTGGTGTTGCGCTTGACCTCGCCGGAGCGGATGAGGACACCCGCGATGTTGCCCAGCTTGGACGAGCGGAAGACCTCGCGGATCTCCGCCGTACCCAGCTCGACCTCTTCGTACTCCGGCTTGAGCATGCCCTTGAGGGCCGCCTCGATCTCCTCGATCGCCTGGTAGATGACCGAGTAGTACCGGACGTCCACACCCTCGCGCTCGGCCATCTGCTGCGCACGCCCGGCGGCGCGCACGTTGAAGCCGATCACGATGGCGTCGGAGCCCATCGCCAGGTCGATGTCGGACTCCGTGACCGCACCGACGCCGCGGTGCAGGACGCGGATGTCGACCTCTTCGCCGACGTCCAGCTGGAGCAGCGAGGACTCGAGGGCCTCGACCGAACCGGAAGCGTCACCCTTGATGATCAGGTTCAGCTGCTGGACCTCGCCGGCCTTGAGCACCTTGTCCAGGTCCTCCAGCGACACGCGGCGCGTGCGCTTGGCGAACGCGGCGTTGCGCTCACGGGCGGCGCGCTTCTCCGCGATCTGGCGGGCCGTACGGTCCTCCTCGACCACGATGAAGTTGTCACCGGCGCCCGGGACGTTGGTCAGGCCGAGGACCTGGACCGGCGTCGAGGGACCGGCCTCGGCGACGTTGTTGCCGTTGTCGTCGAGCATGGCGCGGACGCGGCCGTAGGCGTCGCCCACCACCATCGTGTCGCCGACCCGCAGGGTGCCTCGCTGGACGAGGACCGTCGCCACGGCACCGCGGCCGCGGTCGAGACGGGACTCGATCGAGATGCCCTGCGCGTCCTGGTGCGGGTTGGCACGCAGGTCGAGCGAGGCGTCCGCGGTGAGGACCACGGCCTCCAGCAGGGAGTCGATGTGCAGACCCTGCTTGGCGGAGATGTCGACGAACATGGTGTCGCCGCCGTACTCCTCGGCCACCAGGCCGTACTCGGTCAGCTGACCGCGCACCTTGGTCGGGTCGGCACCCTCGACGTCGATCTTGTTGACCGCGACGACGATCGGGACCTCGGCCGCCTTGGCGTGGTTGAGCGCCTCGACCGTCTGCGGCATGACGCCGTCGTTGGCCGCGACGACCAGGATCGCGATGTCGGTCGACCGGGCACCACGGGCACGCATGGCGGTGAACGCCTCGTGACCCGGGGTGTCGATGAAGGTGATCTTGCGCTCTTCGTCGTTGACCTCGGTCGCGACCTGGTAGGCACCGATGTGCTGGGTGATGCCGCCGGCCTCGCCCGCGATGACGTTCGTCTTGCGGATGGCGTCGAGCAGTCGGGTCTTACCGTGGTCGACGTGACCCATGACGGTCACGACCGGCGGACGGACGACCAGGTCCTCCTCGGAGCCCTCGTCCTCGCCGAACTCCAGGTCGAAGGACTCGAGCAGCTCGCGGTCCTCCTCCTCCGGACTGACGATCTGAACCGTGTAGTTCATCTCGTCGGCGAGGAGCTGGAGCGTCTCGTCGGAGACGGACTGGGTCGCGGTGACCATCTCGCCGAGGTTCATCATGACCGCGACGAGCGACGCCGGGTTGGCGTTGATCTTCTCCGCGAAGTCGGTGAGCGACGCACCGCGCGACAGGCGAATGGCTTCGCCGTTGCCGCGAGGCAGCATCACGCCGCCGACCGACGGGGCCTGCATGGCCTCGTACTCCTGGCGCCTCTGCCGCTTCGACTTGCGACCGCGACGCGCGGGACCGCCGGGACGACCGAAGGCGCCCTGCGTGCCACCACGGCCACCCGGACCGCCGGGACGACCGCCGAAGCCGGGACGGCCACCGCCGCCGCCGAAGCCGCCGCCACCACCGGGACGACCGGCGAAACCGCCGCCGCCACCGGGACGACCGCCGCCACCGGGACCGGCCGGACGACCGGCGAAGCCGCCGCCGCCCGGACGACCGCCGCCGCCACCGGGGCGACCGGCACCACCGGGACCGCGACCGCCGCCACCGGGGCCGGGACGCGGGCCGGCAGCGGGACGCTGCGGCATCATGCCGGGGTTCGGACGCGGGCCGCCGCCGGGACGGGGGCCGGCGCCGCCGCCCTGCGGACGCGGCATCGAGCCCGGGGTCGGGCGGTTGCCGCCCGGAGCCTGGGGACGGGGACCGCCGCCCTGGCCCGCGGGACCCTGCGGACGGGGACCGCCGCCGGGAGCACCGCCGGGACCACCCGGACGCGGGCCGCCCTGCGGACGGGGCGCCTGCGGGCGGGCCATGCCGGCGTTGCCGCCGGAGGTGAAGGGGTTGTTGCCCGGACGCGGACCGCCGGGGCGGCCTCCGGGACGCTGCGCCGGGGCGCCGGGACGCTGACCACCGGGACGGCCCTGGCCGCCCTGCTGGCCGCGGTCCTGACCCGGACCGGACGGACGGGCGCCGCCGGGCTTGGGGGCACCGGGACGCGCGCCGCCGGGCTTCGGTCCGGCCGGAGCCGGAGTCGAGGCGGCGGGGGCAGCCGGAGCGGCCGGAGCGGCCGGCGGAGCGGTGAACTCCGGGGCGGCCGGAGCCGGACGCGGCGCGGGCTTGGGGCCCGGCGTCGGACGCGGACCCTGGGCGGGCGCCGGCGCGGGGGCCGACGGGGCCGCGGGCTGCTGGGCAGCCGGGGGCTTGGGGGCCGACGGGGGCTTGGGAGCCGCCGGACGGTCCCCCGCTGCCTGAACGGCGCGGGAGGGGCCCCCACCCTGCGCCGGGGACGGCGCGGCGGGCCTGGGGGCGGCCTTCTTCGGGGCCGCGGGACGACCGGCGGACCGACCGTTGCCACCGCCCTGCTGGAACGCGTCTGTCAGCTTGCGTACTACAGGCGCTTCGATCGTCGAAGACGCCGAACGGACGAATTCACCGAGTTCCTGGAGCTTGGCCATGACGACCTTGCTCTCGACACCGAACTCCTTGGCGAGTTCGTAGACCCGGACCTTAGCCACTTCGCTCCTCTGAGGTCCGGGTTGCGTCCGGACCGTCGCTAGTTCATGGGCGTACTCATCGCGTACTCATCGAGTGCTCATCGCAATCTCGACCTGCTTTCGACTCGCGAGGTACCAGACCGCACGGGGTTCCGCGCGGTACGTCTTCCTTGGCACGTTGCCTGACGCTGCTGTCAGCAACCCTGTGCCTGCTCGACGTAGCGGCGCAACGCCTTTACGTCGAGCGGCCCCGGGACGCGGAGCGCCCGCGGGAACGCCTTGCGGCGCACTGCCTGGTCGATACAGACCGGCGCGGGGTGCACGTACGCACCCCGGCCGGGCAGCGTACCGCGTGGATCGGGGGCGCATTCACCCTCGACCGCCACGGTGCGCAGCAGCTCGCTCTTGACCGCTCGCTCCCGGCACCCCACGCAGGTGCGCTCGGGGCATGCTCGGGTACGTGTCCGGCCAGACACTCCTAAGTCTACCTCCCCGGACCGACCTCACCCCTTCGGGGCAAGAATCGAACACACGCCGCATGCAAGACTGTCGTGATCTCAGCGCCCGTGCGGCTTGGATCTATTCCCCGTGCCCGCCGGACGGGCGCTGGGGCGACTGGTCGGACGTCCGATCGGACGGCTGCTCGGTGTCCGGCCGGATGTCGATCCGCCAGCCGGTCAGCCGGGCCGCGAGGCGGGCGTTCTGGCCCTCCTTGCCAATGGCCAGCGACAGCTGGTAGTCCGGCACGATCACCCGGGCGGAGCGGGCCGCCAGGTCCACGACCTCCACCTTGGAGACGCGGGCCGGGGAGAGCGCGTTCGCCACCATCTCGGCCGGGTCGTCCGACCAGTCGACGATGTCGATCTTCTCGCCGTTCAGCTCGCCCATGACGTTGCGCACCCGGCCGCCCATCGGGCCGATGCAGGCACCCTTGGCGTTCAGGCCCGAGCGGGTGGAGCGTACGGCGATCTTCGTGCGGTGGCCGGCCTCGCGGGCGATGGCGGAGATCTCGACGGACCCGTCGGCGATCTCCGGCACCTCCAGCGCGAACAGCTTCTTCACCAGGTTGGGGTGGGTGCGGGACAGCGTCACGGAGGGGCCGCGCACTCCCTTGGCCACCCGGACGACGTACGACCGCAGCCGCATGCCGTGCGGGTAGGTCTCGCCCGGGACCTGCTCCTGCACCGGCAGGATGGCCTCCAGCTTGCCGATGTCGACCAGCACGTTCTTCGGGTCGCGGCCCTGCTGGACCACGCCGGTGACGATGTCGCCCTCGCGGCCGGCGTACTCACCGAGCGTCGCGTCGTCCTCGGCGTCGCGCAGCCGCTGCAGGATGACCTGCTTGGCGGTGGTGGCGGCGATACGGCCGAAGTCGGACGGGGTGTCGTCGAACTCGCGGGCCGCCTGGCCCTCCTCGAGGTCGTCGGGGTCCTCCTTCGCCCACACGGTCACATGCCCGGTCTCCCGGTTGAGCTCCACGCGCGCGTGCCGGCGGCTTCCCTCGGTGCGGTGGTAGGCGATGAGGAGGGCCGACTCGATCGCTTCGACCAGCAGGTCGAAGGAGATCTCCTTCTCCCGCACCAAGCCCCGCAGGGCGCTCATGTCGATGTCCACGGCTACGCCTCCTCCTCTTCCGTCGTGTTCTTGCTGTTCTTGCTGTTCTCGGGGGTGTGGTCCCCGCCGTCGTCCTTGCGGTTGAACTCGACCTGGACGCGGGCCCGGTCGATGTCGCCGAAGGCGATCCTGCGGGTGGTGGCCTTGCGGCCCTTGACGCCGGGCACCTCGAGGTCGAGTCCTTCCTCGTCCACGCCGAGGATGCGGGCGAGCAGCTCGCCGCCCTCGTGGAGCTGGAACCGCACCAGGCGGCCCGTGGCGCGCACGTAGTGGCGGTGCTCGGTGAGGGAACGCTCGGCACCCGGGGTGCCGACCTCGAGGGTGTACTCCGCGTCACCCATCGCGTCGGTCTCGTCGAGCTTCGCCGAGAGCGCGCGGCTCACATCGGCGACGCGGTCCAAGTCGGCACCGGTGTCGGAGTCGACGACGACTCTCAGCACACGCTTGCGGCCGACCGAGTCCACCGCGATCTCCTCGAGGTCCAGTCCCTGGGAGGCGACGAGCGGTTCGAGCAGCTCGCGCAGCCTCTCGCTCTGGGTGGTGCTCATCCGGGTGACTCCTCGGCCGCGTGTGCTGTTGTGGGACGGTGCGCGTGTCTGGTCAAAGGGTATCCGGTCCCGGGGGGTGTTGCCGTCCACCCCACCTCTCGGCGGTGCCGATGATCCCTGCCCGGGCGGGGCCCGGGTACCGTGATCACGGGCAGGCCGCACCGCGGGTTCCCGTCGCGTCGGCCGTCGCTTCGCCGTCGCTGCTTCGCCGTTGCTGCTTTGCCGTCGTTGCTTTGCCGTCGCTTCCGTACGAGCCTGTCGAGGACGTCTGCCGTGTCGTTTTCCTCATCGCCGCGCCTGCCCTCGGGGCCGCGCAGAAGGAGCCTGCTCGCGTCGGCCGCCGGTGCCGCCCTCCTCGCCGGCTGTTCCGGCGGGCCGGGCTCCGGCGACGCGGGGGCCGACCCGTCGGCCGTCGACCGGGTGCGCGCCCGTGCGGCCCGGGACAGCGCGGAGCTGGCCGGCCGGTACGCGGCGGTGATCGCCGCGCACCCTGGGCTGGCGGAGCGGCTGCGGCCGCTGCGGGAGGCGACCGTACGGCACGCGGAGGCGTTCGGTGCCGTGCCCGGGGCCTCGCCGGAGGCGTCGCCGTCGGTCTCCGCGCGGGCCGCGGGGCCGCAGGACGGCGACGGGGCCGGGGCCGGGGACGTTCCGGTGGTGGAGAAGGACGCCCTGGCCCTGCTGGCCGGCGCCGAGCGGAAGCTGGCCGGCCGGCGGACCCGGGCGCTGGCCGAAGTGCCGGGCGAGCTGGCCCGGTTGCTGGCCTCGGTGGCGGCGGCCGGGGCGGCGCACGTGTACCTGCTGACGGAGGGTGACGGGTGAGCGAGGCGGAGGACCGGGAGTTGGACGCCCTCCAGGCGGCGCTGGCGGCGGAGCACGCGGCGGTGTACGGCTACGGCGTCGTCGGCGGACGGATCGGCGAGGAACGGCGCGCCGAGGCGCGGACGGCGTACGACGCGCACCGGGCGCGGCGGGACGCGCTGGCGCGCGAGGTGCGCGACCGGGGAGGTGAGCCGGTGGCCGCGGCGGCCGGGTACGCGCTGCCCTTCGCGGTGCCGGACGCGGTGACGGCGGTACGGCTGGCGGCGGAGCTGGAGGACCGGGTGGCCGGGGTCTACTCCGACCTGGTGCGGGCTGCCGGGGGCGGCCGGCGGGCGTCGGCGGCCGGGGCGCTGCGGGAGGCGGCGGTCCGGGCGGTGCGCTGGCGGGGCGGGAGCGTAGCCTTCCCTGGGCTCGCCGAGCGGGCCGACGGGGCGTCGGCGTCGGGCTCCGCGCCCGTGACACCGACGACGTGACGCGTACGGCTGCCCGTACGAGAAGGGAACGGCTCGCGCATGGTTTTCGAACCGCCGCGGCGACTGGTCAGGGCGCTCGGTGAGACGGCGCCGGACGGTGACGACTGGTTGGAGAAGCTGCCCGGGGCGGCGGAGCGGGCCGTGGCGCTGCGCGAGTTGGCCGTGGAGCGGGTGCAGGTGCCCGGTGGGCGCAGCAGCCTGGTGGTCCTCGTGCGCACCGCCGACGGGACGCCCGCGGTGCTGAAGCTGGCCCCGCGCCGGGCGCGTCCGGAGAGTGAGCGGGTCGCGCTCGCCCACTGGGCCGGGCGGGGTGCCGTGCAGGTGCTCGACGCGGAGACCTCCGAGGGTGAGGGTGTGCTGCTGCTGGAGCGGCTGCACCCGGACGTGTCGGTGCGGTCGTTGCCGGAGGCGAAGGCGTTGCTGGAGGCGGCGGGGACGCTGCGGCGGCTGTGGGTGGAGCCGCCCGCCGGGCATCCCTTCGAGACCGTGGCCGAGCGGAGCGGGCGGCAGGCCGGGGCCATGCGGGCGGGTGCGGTGGCCGGTTCCGAGGTGGCTCCGCTGGTCGAGGCGGCGCTCGCGGCGCGGGAGGAGTTGCTGGCGGCGCCGCCGGAGGAGCGGCTGCTGCACGGCACGTTTCGGCAGAGCAAGGTGCTTGCCGGGGAGCGGATGCCGTGGCTGGCCGTGGGGCCCGATCCGGTGGTCGGCGAGCCCGCCTTCGATCTCGCGCGGCTGGTCCGGGACCGCGTGGAGGACCTCATCGCCCAGCCCTCGGGGGCCTCGACGACCCGGCGCCGGATCAAGCGGCTCGCGGAGTCCCTCGAGGTGGACCAGGAGCGGCTGCGGGGGTGGACGCTGTTCCGGGCGGTGGAGTCAGGGGTGCGGGCCCGGCGGGTGGGGCGGGAGCAGGACGCGGAGTTGTTGCTGGAGTTCGCGGGCTGGCTGTGAGCCGGCCGGGGCCTCCGGTGGTGCGGGGGCGGGGTGGGGTGGGGTGCCTGCGGCGGCCTGTGCGGGTTCGGTGGGGGTGCGGGTGGCGCGGTGCGTGGTCGGGTGGGTCGGGGGGGGGGGGGGGGGGGGGGGGGGGGGGGGGGGGGGGGGGGGGG
>NZ_JBHVOC010000044.1:0-32271 GCF_044142145.1 Streptomyces sp. BK79 | reverse complement strand
GTTCTGAGGAGTCCCCGTGGCCATCTCGGTCTTCGACCTGTTCTCGATCGGCATCGGCCCTTCGAGCTCCCACACGGTCGGCCCGATGCGCGCGGCCCGCATGTTCGCCCGCCGCCTGCGGGGCGAGGAGCTGCTCGGCTCCGTCGCCTCGGTCCGGGCCGAGCTGTACGGCTCGCTCGGCGCCACCGGCCACGGCCACGGAACCCCCAAGGCGGTGCTGCTCGGCCTGGAGGGCGACTCACCGCGCACGGTGGACGTGGAGAAGGCCGACGACCGCGTCGAGACGATCAGGACCTCGGGCCGCCTCCGCCTGCTCGGCGAGCACGAGATCGCCTTCTCCTACGACGACGACCTGGTCCTGCACCGCCGCAAGGCCCTCCCCTACCACGCCAACGGCATGACCCTGTGGGCGTACGACGCCGAGGGCACCGAGGTGCTGACCAAGACGTACTACTCGGTCGGCGGCGGCTTCGTCGTCGACGAGGACGCGGTGGGCGCCGACCGCATCGTGCTCGACGACACGGTGCTGAAGTACCCCTTCCGCACCGGCGACGAGCTGCTGCGCCTGGCCCGGGAGACGGGCCTGTCCATCTCCGCCCTGATGCTGGAGAACGAGCGGGCCTGGCGCGACGAGGACGAGATCCGCGAGGGCCTGCTGGAGATCTGGCGCGTCATGCGGGCCTGCGTGGACCGCGGCATGTCCCGCGAGGGCATCCTGCCGGGCGGCCTGAAGGTCCGCCGCCGCGCCGCCAACACCGCGCGCAAGCTGCGCTCCGAGGGCGACCCGCTGGCCCTGTCCATGGAGTGGATCACCCTCTACGCGATGGCCGTGAACGAGGAGAACGCGGCCGGCGGCCGGGTCGTCACCGCCCCCACCAACGGCGCGGCGGGCATCATCCCGGCGGTCCTGCACTACTACATGAACTTCGTGCCCGGCGCCGACGAGGACGGCGTGGTCCGCTTCCTGCTCGCGGCCGGCGCGATCGGCATGCTCTTCAAGGAGAACGCCTCCATCTCCGGCGCCGAGGTCGGCTGCCAGGGCGAGGTCGGCTCCGCCTGCTCGATGGCGGCCGGCGCGCTGGCCGAGGTGATGGGCGGCACGCCGGAGCAGGTCGAGAACGCCGCCGAGATCGGCATGGAGCACAACCTCGGCCTGACCTGCGACCCCGTCGGCGGCCTCGTCCAGATCCCGTGCATCGAGCGCAACGGCATGGCCGCGGTCAAGGCGGTCACGGCGGCGCGGATGGCGCTGCGGGGCGACGGCTCCCACAAGGTGTCCCTCGACAAGGTCATCAAGACCATGAAGGACACCGGCGCGGACATGTCGGTCAAGTACAAGGAGACGGCCCGGGGCGGGCTGGCGGTCAACATCATCGAGTGCTGACCACCGGCCCGCCCCCCGCCTCCGCGGTCCGTCCGCGGCCGCTCCCGGCGGCTCAGATGCCGCAGGTGGGCGCCGACCAGTACGGCGACGGGTCGAAGGCCACGTGGGTGTGGTCGTTGTGGCCGGGGTAGCCCGGGCCGAGGATCTCCGAGAAGCCGTGCGTCCTGGACTGCTGGGCGAGCCGGCACAGCGAGGGCGAGCCGACGAGGTCGGCGGCGTCGCCGTAGAGGTGGCGGCTGGTCGCGGAGCCGCCGACCGCGTTGTTGCAGGCGTGGGAGCGGAAGCCGCTGGAGATGGTGATCGGGACGTCGCCGAGGGCGTGCCGCATCGCCTCCAGCTTCCACATGGTCTTCAGCGCGTTCGACTTGGCGGTGGCGGCGGAGACCGCGCCGCCGGACCAGTCGGAGTTGCACTTGTTCAGCTCGGCGTAGGTGAAGTGGACCGGCGTGCAGTCCGCGTCCTGGAGGGCGTAGATCTTGCTGAAGGTCGCGGGGCCGGCGACGCCGTCCGCGCCCAGTCCGTACGCGGCCTGGAACTTCTTGACGGCGGCGGCGGTCCGCGCGCCGTACTGGCCGTCGTAGGAGAGGCGCTCGCCCGAGGTCACCCAGCCGGCGACCCGGATCTGGAGCTGGGTCACGTCGCTCCCGGAGGCGCCCTGGGAGAGCGTGCGGTTCCAGGTGTAGCAGGAGTCGGCGTGCGCGGCGCCGGCGGTGGCGCCCACACCGACTACCGCGCCAGCCATGAGCATGACAAATGAGAGAAGCAGACGTGACACGCGTCTGAACATCCCGGCCTCCCGACCGTTGAGTCGACCACCACTGGAGCCCAGCGTGGGGCAACCCGCTACGCGCGTCAATGGCGCCCCCGCGAAGGGGAGTCGACGTTTCCGCGTCCGGCGGGGATACCCGTGTCCTGGTGGGGAACAATCAACTCCCGTTCCCCCACGGCCCCTCAGGGAGGCCCCATGCTGCGCGGCATCGACGTCAGCGCGTACCAGTCCTCCGCCTACGGCACCGACGGCCTCTCCTTCGTCTTCGTCAAGGCGACCGAGGGCCGTTCCTACGTCAACCCGAAGCTCGCCGCCCAGACGAAACGGGCCCGCGACGCCGGACTCGTCGTCGGCTTCTACCACTTCCTGTGGCCGGGCAACCTCACCGCGCAGGCCGAGTACTTCGTCTCCAAGGCACCCGACAGAAAGGGTGACATCCTCGCCGTCGACTGGGAGACGACCGGCGAGGGCACCCACGCGAGCAACGCGGAGAAGGACAGCTTCATCAGGAAGGTGAAGGCGCTGCGCCCGGACAACCGGGTCGTCCTCTACTGCAACCGCAACTTCTGGCTCAACGTCGACACCACCTCGTACGCGGGAGACGGTCTCTGGATCGCCGACTACGTGTCGGCGGGCAAGCCCCGCATCCAGGCCAGGTGGCGCTTCCACCAGTACACCGACGACCCGGTCGACACCAACGTGGCGGACTTCGCGAGCCGGGCCGCGCTGAAGGAGTGGGCGCAGAGCGCCTAGTCGCCTCTGGTGCGGCCTGGTCAGCCCTTGAACGCCGCCTTGCGTTCCGAAGACGCCTCCGCCAGGGCCTTCGTGACCGCCTCGACGCCCTCGCGCAGGCCGTACACGGGGGTGTCGGGCTGCTGGCGCCAGGACTCGTCGATGCCCCCGGCGTCGACGGTGTCGAAGCCCAGCTCGTCGATCAGGGCCCGGACCTTGTCCTTGGCCGCCTCGTCGTCGCCGGCGACGGGCAGCGCCATGCGGTCGGGGGCGCCGGCCGGACGGTGGCGGTCCAGGATGTCCTGGGCGTAGGTGCCGTTGAAGGCCTTGATCACGGGGTGGCCGAGGTGGCGTTCGACCCAGCGGCTCTCGGTGAGGCCCTCGTCCTCGATGGCGGCGATGCGCCCGTCGCGCTGCTGCGGGTAGTAGTTGTTCGTGTCGATGACCGCCACGCCGTCGGCCGCCCCGTCGAGGACGCCGGCCGGGAGGCCGGGGACCGCCTTCAGCGGGATGGTGACGACCACGACCTCGGCGCCGCGCGCCGCCTCCCCGACCGCCACCGGGGTGGCGCCGGTCTCCTCGGCGAGCGCGGTGAGCGTGTGCGGCCCGCGGGAGTTGGCGACGGAGACGTCGTGCCCGAGGGCGGTCAGCCGCCGGGTGAGGTTGCCGCCGATGTTGCCCGCGCCGATGATGCCGATCTTCATGATCCTGACTCGCCTGGCCCTTCGGAGGTGGTGTCGTGCGGAGCCTCGCGGCTCACGCCGGTGATGAGCACCAACCGCCGTACGGGACGGGCTATTCCTCCGGGCACGGACGGACCGAGGGCGCCCGACCGGTGACCGGACGGGCGCCCCTCACGGCGTCGTCACTTGTCCAGGTGCGCCCGGAACTCGTCGAACGACAGCAGCTTGTCGCCGTCGAGGTCACGGCCCGCGATGATCGCCTCGGCCACCGACTCGGTGACGTTCCAGTCGCCGCCCTGGGCCAGCGCGCTCTTGAACTCGGCCGCGGTGATGAAGCCGTCACCGTCCGTGTCGATCCGGTCGAACTGCTTGCGTGCTTCCTCGATGTCCGCCACCGATCCGCCCCTCATCTCGTGCATGGGTCATTCCGACCTTCTGACGCAGGTCAGATTAGCTGCCCGTGCGGGCACCCAGTGCGGCGACCACCCACCCGAACTCCTCCTCGCAGGCGGACGGCGGCTCCACGCCGTTCACGATCGCGGAGAGCTCCCGATAGCGGACGAGGCGCGGGTTCGTCACCGCCGTGAGCCGCTCCCGCACGACGGCCGGGTCGGCGTCGCCGATCAGCTCACGCAGGATGCCGGCGGCCGGTGGCGAGTCCGGCGCGACGCCTTCCCTCAGGGCATCGCCCGCGAGCCGCACCAGACGGCTCACGAACCACAGGGAGGAGCCGGACGGGACGCCCGGCCCCCGGTCGGCCGCGTTGGACTCGATCATCCTGCGCATCGTCGCCCGGAACTGAGGGTCCTGGATCAGTTCGGCCAGCTCCACCCAGGCGTCCACCTGTTCGGAGGTGGGGTCGTCGGGCAGGTCGGCCGCGGCGAAGCGCAGGCGGGTGCGGATGTCGGGGTCCGCGGTGCCGACGCCCTCGAAGACCTCCGCCATGAAGTCCTCGATGATCCGCCGCCGTTCGGCGGTGGACAGTCGCGCCAGTCTGTTCATCAGGGTCATCTCCTCGGCGGTCGAGCCGCGTCGTGCCACGGTCGACAGCACCGCGCGGGTCACCCGCAGCGAGCCGATCTGCGCGTCCAGGGCGGCGACGTGCGCCGCCGCGACCTGGGCGAGGGTGGTCTCGCCGGCCAGGACGCGGCGTACGGCGTCCAGGCCGAGACCCAGTTCGCGCAGGGTGCGGATCAGCTCCAGGCGGGCGACGGACGCGGCGTCGTAGAGCCGGTAGCCGCCCGCGGAGCGGGTCACCGGGGGCAGGGCGCCCTCGTCGGACCAGAAGCGGATGGTGCGCACCGTGAGTCCGGTGGCGCGCGCCAGTTCGCCGATGGTCATGAGACCGGTGCCGTCTTCGATCATGTCTGCGAGTCTGGCCCTTCCAGTGGGTGGAGACTCAAGGAGCGCGGTGTGGCGGAGAGCCTGCGGGAGATTCTGGACGCGGCGGCGCGGGGTGTCTTCCCGCCGGCGGACGGCGGCACCACCGTGGTGCCGCAGCACGGCGTCCGGGACGCCGGGGTGATCGCGTTCACGGCGCACTCGGTGGTGTTCACGGACGAGGACCCTCGGTGGGTGCGCGAGACGCTGGACGGGCTCGGCTGCGACCCTCTCGCCGCGACGATGCACGCCCGTTTCCTGGCCGCCTTCATGGAGCGCACGGGCCGGACGACCGACACGATCGACGTGCTGCTGACCGGCGCCCCGCTGCCGGGCCGGCCGGGGCTCGCGCTGACGGAGGTCGCCGATCCCGGGCATCCCCGGGTGGTGTCGGCCCGGCGGCGCCGCGACGAGGTGCGGGTGTGGGCGGCGGACGGCGGGGTGCTGGTGCTGGGCCGGGGGGTCGCGGGGCGGCTGGAGGCCGCCGTGGAGGTGGCGGAGGGGGTACGGCACCGGGGGCTGGGCCGGCTCCTGGTGACGGCGGCGCGGCAGCTGGCCGGGGGCGAGCCGGTGTGGGCCCAGGTGTCGGCGGGGAACGCCCGCAGTCTGCGGGCGTTCCAGGCGGCGGGTTACCGGCCGGTGGGCTCGGAGGCGCTGTTCCTGCGCCCCTGAGCCGGAGCCGTCAGTGCCAGGACCGTCAGTGCCAGGGCTTGTAGTGCGGGTTGCTCTCGCACTCGCTCATGATCTCGGTCTTGGTTTGCTTGTCGACCGGGCAGACCCCGATGACGTACTGCCGCTGGATGCCGCCGGGGAAGGCGACCTCGACCTGGTCGGCCCACTTGTGGGTGTCGCCGATGGTCTTGTTGACGTCGATGCCGCCGGGGGCGTCGATGTAGTAGTTGTAGCCGGACTTGTACCAGGTCTTGTAGAGGTCGTGGTCGTAGGTCGTCGAGACGTACGGCGAGGGCTGGTTGACCAGGACGTACTTCTCGACGTCGTACTGGCCGTCGACGACGTCCTTGGCGTGGAAGCCCTGCTCGAAGATGACCTGCGGGGAGCGGCTGTCACTGCGGTAGAGGGTGCCGCAGGTCGTGCGCCAGACCGGCTCGGGGGTGATGCGGTCGACGTCGACGCCGGGGTCGGCGGCGGCCTTGAGCTTGTCGTCGAACTGGGGGCAGGCGGGGGCGGCCTTGGCGGGGGCCGTCGCCGGGGCCGCCGTCTCGGGGAGGGTGGCGGCCGAGGTGGCGAGGACGGCGGAGAGGGACAGGACGGCGGCGGCGGTGCGGCGCCGCAGGCGAGTGATGATCATGCGAGTACGATCGCGGCCGCGCGGCGGTCGTCGGCGGATCTTCACCCGTAGGCGGCGTGTCCGCCGAACGGGGTTGCCCGCGGGGGCGGATGGGCCCTCAGCGGTCCACGACCCGGATCTCGAACCAGGTCGTCTTGCCGCGGGGCAGCAGATCGACGCCCCAGCGGTCGGACAGCTTGTCGACGAGGAACAGGCCCCGCCCGCTGATGTCCGTCTCCTGCACCGGCATCAGACACGGCAGTCCCCGGGAGGGGTCGCGGACCTCGACCCGGATCCAGCCGGGGCGGCGCCGCATGTGGAGGCCGAAGACGCGGGCGCCGGTGTGGCGTACGGCGTTGCCCACCAGCTCGGAGACGAGCAGGACGGTGTCCTCGGTGACCTTGGGGCCCAGTTGCCACTGGCGCAGGGAGACGACCTGGGCGAGCCGGCGTGCGGTGGCGGCGGACTCGGGGCGGGACGGTAACGGGACCTCGCGCTCCGTGGGGTTGCCGAACAACTCGAACGCCTCGAGCGCGCGTTCGTCCTCGACCGCCGGCGACCAGCGCGCCGCGGTCGCCCGTCCGGCTCCCCGCGGCTGTTCCGTACCTCCCAGCCCCGCCATGCCCCCATCATGGCCGCCCCCGGAGGGCTCCGGGGGCGTTCCGGGGGAATACGCCCCCGTGGTACCGCGGCCCCTGGGCCGTCGATCGGCATATGCCAAAGGCAGTTCGGAGCCGGAAACAGCCCCTCTGACCTGCGCGGACGGCTCGGCGCGAGACAAGCGGCGGACTCCCTCGACAAGACGCGCTTAATGGTGCGTTAAGGCTGCCATAAACCGCCCCATCGAGGGACCCGGAATCAGACACCGCGTCAACTGCGCACCCGCGTCGCCGCTTTCAGAGGAACTTCGCCTTCCCGGGACCTTCCTCGACGAAGCTGCGCATGCCGCGTTCGCGGTCCTCGGTGGCGAACAGCCCCGCGAACCAGTTGCGTTCGACGGCGAGGCCGGTCTCGATGTCCGTCTCCAGACCCGTGTCGATCGCCTCCTTGGCCGCGCGCAGGGCGATGGCGGGGCCCTTCGCGAGCCGCGCCGCCCAGGCGTGCGCCTGCTCGTACACCTCGGCGGCCGGCACCACCCGGTCCACCAGGCCGATCGCCAGCGCCTCGTCGGCCTTCACCTGGCGGCCGGTGAAGATGAGGTCCTTGGCCTTGGAGGGTCCGACCAGCCGGGACAGCCGCTGGGTGCCGCCCGCGCCGGGGATCAGGCCGAGCAGGATCTCGGGCTGGCCCAGCTTGGCGTTCTCCCCGGCGATGCGGAAGTCGGCGCAGAGCGCCAGTTCGCAGCCGCCGCCCAGCGCGTACCCGGTCACCGCCGCGACCACCGGCTTGGGGATGCGGGCCACCGCCGTGAAGGAGTCCTGGAGGGCGCGGGAGCGCGCGATCATCGCCGCGTGGTCCATCACCTGCATCTCCTTGATGTCCGCGCCCGCCGCGAACACCTTCTCGCCGCCGTAGACCACGACGGCGCGTACGTCCTCGCGGCGCGTGGCCTCCTCGGCGAGTTCCTTGAGCCGGTCCTGCGTGGCGACGTCCAGCGCGTTCATGGGCGGGCGGTCCAGGCGCAGCGTGCCGACGCCGTCCGCGACTTCCAGTTCTACGGTCATGCCCAGCAGGTTAACGGGGACTAACGGGAACGGCCCCGGTGCCGTACCTCACATCGAGGGGCACCGGGGCCGATCGCCGCACGGCCGGCCGAAGGCTCAGGCCTTCCACTTCTCCCAGGACATGTTCCAGCCGTTGAGGCCGTTGTCGGGGGCGATGGTTGCGTCGTTCGAGTTCTTCACCACGACCACGTCGCCGATGAGCGAGTTCTCGAAGAACCAGGCGGCCGGGGCCTTCTCGTCCCAGCCGCCGCGCACGTCGCGCAGGCCGATGCAGCCGTGGCTGGCGTTGCGGTTGCCGAAGGCGTCGCCGCCCCAGTAGTTGCCGTGGATGAAGGTGCCGGAGGTGGACAGGCGCATGGCGTGCGGGACGTCCTTGATGTCGTACTCGCCGCCGTAGCCGACCGTCTCGCCGTTCATGCGGGTCACGGGGAGCCGCTCGGTGATGACCATCTGGCCGTTCCAGGTCTCGTAGCCGGGCGCGCCGGTGGTGACCGGGATGGTCTTGATCGTCTTGCCGTCGCGCACGACCTTCATGGTGAGCTTCTTGGCGTCGACGACGGAGACCTGGCTGCGGCCGACGGTGAAGGAGACGGTCTTGGCCTGCTCGCCGTAGACGCCGTCGCGGCCCTCGACGCCGTCGAGGTTGAGGTCGACGGTGACCTTGGTGCCGGGCTTCCAGTACTTCTCCGGGCGGAAGTCGATGCGGTCGTTGCCGAACCAGTGGCCCGCGACCTCGACGGCCGGCTCGGTCTTGACACGGATGGCCTTCTCGACGTCCTCGGGGTGGGTGATGCCCCGGGTGAAGCGGATCGAGAACGGCATGCCGACGCCGACCTTCGAGCCGTCCTCGGGGGTGAAGTGGCCCATGAAGGTGTTCTTCGGCGTCAGGGTGGTGAAGCGGGAGTCCTCGGCGGCCGTGCGGCCCTCGGAGTCCTTGGCGACCGCGTGCACGGTGTAGGTGGTGGCGGCGGCCAGGTGGGTGGACGGCGTCCAGGTGGCGCCGTCCCCGGATATCTTCCCGTCGACCTTCGCGCCCTCGGCGTCCTTGACGACGACCTCGGTGAGCTTGCCCTTGGTGGCGCCCACCTTCAGCGCGCCGCTGGTGTCGACCGCCTCGGCCCCGTCCTTCGGGGCGATGCTGACGACGGCCTCGGACTGCTTGCTCCCGGCGGCGGTGGAGTCCTTGGCGTTCTTGCCGCCGTCGTCCCCGGCGCCCGCGCCGGACCCCCCGCCGCACGCGGTGACCGTCAGCAGCACGCCCAGTGCCAGCGCCGACAGCGCCCTGCCGCGTCCCTTGCCGCCCCGCCCCCGGCTGCCGGCCGGCGACGCCCCCGATATCGGACGCACGTTCAACTTGTCTCCCCTCGCCGGGCCTGGTCGGGCCCGCGCCCCAGTGCGGCCGCGCGCGCACCGGCGCATCGTAACCGCAGGCCAGGGGCTCAGGGGACTGGGTAAATGTCACCGTTCCGTACCGAGTTGGCGCGAGGGGGCCGGAACCGGGCCGGCCTCACTTCACCGCGCTGCCCGCCTTCCACTCCTTCCAGTTCATGTTCCAGCCACCGAGGCCGTTGTCGGCGGCGACCGTCCTGTCCTTGCTGTGGACCACCTCGACGACGTCGCCGATGAGGCTGCGGTCGAAGAACCAGCCCGCCGGGGTGTCGGCACCGCCGCCCTTGACGTCGCGCAGTCCGACGCAGCCGTGGCTGACGTTGGCGCGGCCGAAGGTGTCGGCGGGCGCCCAGTAGTTGCCGTGCAGGAAGGTGCCGGAGGTGGTCAGGCGGATGGCGTGCGGGACGTCGGGGATGTCGTACTCGCCGCCGAAGCCGACCGTGCGGCTGTTCATGCGGGTGACGTCGAGCATCTCGGTGATGACCATCTTGCCGTTGTAGGTGGGGGTCTTCGGCGCACCCGCCGTGATCGGCACGGTCGTCAGCAGCGTGCCGTCCCGGCGCACCTCCATGGTCCGCTCGGCCGCGTCGACGCGCGAGACCTGGCTGCGGCCGACGGTGAAGGTGATCTTCTTGTGCTGGAGGCCGTACACCCCCGGCGCGCCCTCGACGTCGCGCAGCCTCAGGTCGACGGTGACCTCGGTGCCGGGCTTCCAGTACTTCTCGGGGCGGAAGTCCAGGCGGTCCTTGCCGAACCAGTGGGGGCGGACCTCGGTGGCGGGCTTCGCGGTCACGGTGACGGCGCGTTCGACGGCGGCGCGGTCGGCGATCTCCCGGCTGAACTCCAGCGAGACGATCATGCCGGTGCCGACGACCGAGCGGTTCTCGGGGGCGACGTACCCGATGAACCGCTCGTCGGGGACGTAGGTCGTGAAGGTGGCGTGCCGGGCGGAGCGGCGCCCGTGGCCGTCGAGGGCGACGGCGTCGACGGTGTACTTGGCGGCCAGTGCCAGCCGCTCGTCGTCCGGTTCCCAGCGCAGTCCGTCCTCGGAGATCCGGCCGGGCACCGGGGTCCGGTGCGCGTCCTGCGACTTGACGACGCGCACCGATTCCAGGCGCCCGCCGGGCACCCGGACCGACAGCTTCTTCTCCGGCCTCACGGCCTCGCTGCCGTCGTCCGGGGTGATGCGGATGACGTCCTCGGCGGCGGGGGGCTTGCCGAACACCCCGCCGATGCCGCTGCCGATGCCGTCGCCGTCCGAAGTGCATCCGGCGGCCCCGGCCAGCAGTCCTGCCCATGTCAGTACGGCGGCCAGAGCGGCCCCCGCGCGCCGTGCGCGCCCATGTACGTGCCTCACATCCACCCGTAACGACCGGTCCGCCCTGGGGAAACGTGAGTGCGAGCCATGCGGTGGGCAGAACAGTGGGGAGGACGACGCGACGGGGTGCGGCGGTCGGGACACCGCACGCCCTTTTCCCGTCTCCGGTCCCTGGCACGTCGTTCCACGAGCCGCAGGAGGCTGACAGGTGTCCAGCGCAGCCGAGCAGGAGGCGGTGGCCGGGAAACAGGCCGCCGAGGACGGGCACCCCGCCGTCGTGGTCAACGGTGCGCGGCGTGCCGCGCCGCCGACCGCCGTGCCGGCCTGGCCGGGTACGCCGGTGCCGCTGGGCGCCCGGTTCCGGACCGGCCCGGACGGGGTGGCGGGGACGAACTTCGCGCTGTGGGCGGGCGGGGCGGAGGCGGTGGAGCTGTGCGTCTTCGACGAGCGGGGCCCCGGGGGCACGGAGACCCGGGTGCGGCTGACCGAGCTGACCCACGAGATCTGGCACGGCTTCGTGCCGGGCGTGCGGCCCGGCACGCGGTACGGCTACCGGGTGCACGGCCGCTGGGACCCGTGGACCGGCGCCCGCTGGAATCCGGCGAAGCTGCTGCTCGACCCGTACGCCCGCGCGGTGGACGGCGACTTCCTCCTGCCGCCCGAGGTGTACGGGCACGTGCGGGACTGGCCGGAGCAGCACGTGGCGGACACGGTGCGCGACGACCGGGACTCGGCGCCGTACGTCCCCAAGGGCGTCGTGGTCCATGACGACGACGACTGGGCGGACGACCGGCGGCCGAAGACGCCGTGGGCGGACTCGGTCATCTACGAGCTGCACGTGCGCGGCTTCACCAAGCTGCACCCCGGCATCCCCGAGGAGCTGCGCGGCACGTACGCGGGGCTCGCGCATCCGGCGGCGGTCGAGCACCTGGTGAAGCTGGGCGTGACGGCGGTGGAGCTGCTGCCGGTGCACCAGTTCGCGCACGAGAGCCACCTGCTCGACCGGGGCCTGAGGAACTACTGGGGCTACAACTCGATCGGCTACTTCGCCCCGCACGCCGCCTACGCCGCCTCCGGCACCCGGGGCGAGCAGGTGGGCGAGTTCAAGCGGATGGTGCGCGCGCTGCACGCGGCCGGTATCGAGGTGATCCTCGACGTGGTCTACAACCACACGGCGGAGGCCGGCGAGCTGGGCCCGACGCTCTCTCTGAAGGGCATCGACAACCACGGCTACTACCGTCTCCAGCCGGACGCGCGCCGGTACGCCGACTACACCGGCTGCGGCAACACCCTGCACGTCGTCCAGCCGCACGTGCTGCGCCTGATCACCGACTCGCTGCGGTACTGGGTGACGGAGATGGGCGTGGACGGCTTCCGCTTCGACCTGGCGGCGGCGCTGGCGCGCTCGATGCACGACGTCGACATGCTCTCCCCCTTCCTCGCGGTGATCGCGCAGGACCCGGTGCTGCGGCGGGTGAAGCTGATCGCCGAGCCGTGGGACGTCGGCTCGGGCGGCTACCAGGTGGGCGCGTTCCCGCCGCTGTGGACGGAGTGGAACGACCGGTACCGCGACGCCGTGCGGGACTTCTGGCGGCACGCGCTGCCGGACGTGCGGGAGATGGGCTACCGGTTGTCGGGCTCCAGTGACCTGTACGCGTGGGGCGGGCGGCGGCCGTACGCGTCGGTCAACTTCGTCACCGCGCACGACGGCTTCACCCTGCGCGACCTGGTCTCCTACGAGCGCAAGCACAACGAGGCCAACGGCGAGGGCAACCGGGACGGCACGGACGACAACCGGTCCTGGAACTGCGGGGTGGAGGGGGAGACGGACGACGAGGCCGTGCAGGCGCTGCGGCGGCGCCAGCTGCGGAACCTGCTGACCACGCTGCTGCTGTCGACGGGCGTGCCGATGCTGGTGGCGGGCGACGAGCTGGGCCGTACGCAGGGCGGCAGCAACAACGCCTACTGCCAGGACAACGAGATCAGCTGGGTGGACTGGAGCCTGCTGGACGACCCCCGGTGGCGGCCCCTGTTCGAGCTGACCTCCCGGCTGATCGCGCTGCGGCACGCGCACCCGGTGCTGCGCCGGCGGGCCTTCTTCTCCGGCCGCGCGCACTCCGCGGACGGCCTGCGCGACCTGGCGTGGTTCACCGCGCGGGGCACGGAGATGACGGAGCGGGACTGGTACGCCCCCGCCGCCACCCTGGGCATGTACCTCTCCGGGCGGGACATACCGGGCCGCGACGAGCGCGGCGAGGCGATCACCGACGACAGCTTCCTGGCCGTCCTGCACGCGGGTGGGGAACCGGTCGCCTTCGCGCTGCCGGGGCCGCCGTGGGCGCGGCGGTACGAGGTGGTCGTCGACACCGGCCGTGAGGACCAGGCCGACGCCCCGGGCGGTACGCACCCGGCGGGCACGCAGATCACGGTGCCGGCGCGGTCGGTGCTGCTGCTGCGGGTGGCCGACTGAGCGTGCGTTCCGGGCCGTCGGCTGAGCGTTCGTTCCGGGCCGTCGGCCGAGCTTTCGTTTCGGCTGGTTGCGGCGCGTTTCGGCTCCGTGAACGCGGCGGCGATCTTCTTGACCGGCGAACGGCCCGGCTGGCAGCGTCCCCGGTCATGAGGCCCTCCGCTGCCCGCCGGTGCGTGGGCGTCGCACTCGTGGTGCGACGCCACGTCGACCTGTGCCGGCAGTCCAGCGCCGTCTGTCGCTGACCGCGCGCGCTCTCCTTCTCTTCCTTCCTCTCTCGACTCCAGGGATCACGCATGCCCGAAATATCCCGTCGCGGCTTCGCCGGTCTGGTCGGCGGCGGCGCGGTGACCGCCGTCGCCGGTACGGCCACGGCCACGGCCGCCGGGGCCGCCGAGCGCCCGTTCCGGGCCCGTCCCGCCGGCCGGCCCGGCAGACGGCCCAACTTCCTCTTCATCATCGCGGACGACCTCGGCTGGGCCGACCTGTCCTCGTACGGCTCTCCGCACATCAGGACCCCGCACCTGGACCGGCTCGCCGCCCAGGGTGTGCGGTTCACCGACGCCTACGCGGGGTCGGCCACCTGCTCCCCCACCCGGTTCAGCCTCTACACCGGCCGCTACCCGGGCCGTACGAAGGGCGGGCTGGCCGAGCCCATCGCCAGCAGGACCCAGGGCCTGGACCCGAGCCACCCGACCCTCGCCTCCCTGCTGAGGAAGGCCGGTTACGACACCGCCCTGATCGGCAAGTGGCACTGCGGCTGGCTGCCCGACCACAGCCCCACCAAGTCGGGCTGGGACGAGTTCTTCGGCAATTTCGGCGGTGCCCTGGAGTACTTCTCCAAGCTCGGCCAGGACGGCTCGTACGACCTGTACGAGGGCGACGCCACCTACCAGGACCTGCGCTACTACACCACCGTGCTCACCGAGCGGGCCGTCGACCACGTCAGCCGCCGGCGCTCGCGGCCGTGGCTGCTCAACCTGAACTTCACCACTCCGCACTGGCCCTGGATCGCCGAGGGCGACGAGGAGGAGGCCGCACGGCTCGCCGCCCGGGTCCGCGGCGGCGACGTGATGGGCGGGCTGCGGCACGACGACGGCGGCTCGGTGGAGAAGTACAAGGAGATGGTGGAGAGCCTGGACACGGCCGTCGGCAAGGTGCTCGCCGCGCTGCGCCGCTCCGGCCAGGAGGACGACACCGTCGTCGTGTTCTCCAGCGACAACGGCGGCGAGCGGTTCTCCTACCAGTGGCCGCTCAGCGGCGAGAAGGCGTCCCTGCTGGAGGGCGGCATCCGCGTGCCCACCCTGGTGCGCTGGCCGGCCCGGCTCGACGGGCGCCAGGTCAGCCATGAGCCGGTGTACTCACCGGACTGGACGGCGACGCTGCTGGAGCTGGGCGGCGCCCGCCCCGACCCGGCGTACCCGCTGGACGGCCACAGCCTGGCCGGCTATCTCCTGCGCGGCGAGGACGTGCCCGAGCGCGACCTGTTCTGGCGGGTGCGGGGCAACCGGGCGCTGCGCCGCGGCGACTGGAAGTACTACCGGGACGCGAACGGCGGGGACCACCTGTACGACCTCGGCACCGACGTCCGCGAGCAGGCCGACCTCGCCGCCGCCCGGCCCGGGCTGCTGGCCGAACTGCGGGCGGCCTGGGAGAAGGTGGACGCCGGACTGCTGCCCTACCCGGCCCGCTGAGGCAGGCCGCGGCTCAGCCGAGGATGCCCCGGTCGTACGCCACCGCCACCGCCGCCGCGCGGTCGTTGACGCCGAGCTTGGCGTAGAGGTGCGTGAGGTGGGTCTTCACGGTCGCCTCGCTGATGAACAGTTCACGGGCGATCTCGCGGTTGGACGTCCCCCGGGCGACCAGGACCAGCACCTCGCGCTCGCGAGCGGACAGGGGCTCGCCGCCGGCCGTCCTGGGCGCGCGGACCGCGGAGACCAGGCGGGTGGCGACGGCCGGGGAAAGGACGGTGCGGCCCTGGGCGGCGGCGCGGACCGCGGTGAACAGCTCGTCGCGGGGCGCGTCCTTGAGGAGGTAGCCCGTCGCACCCGCCTCGATCGCGGGCAGGGTGTCGGAGTCGGTGTCGTACGTGGTCAGTACGAGGACCTTGGCGCGGGCGCCGCGCCGGGCCAGTTCCCGGATGGCGTCCACGCCGGGGCCGCCCGGCATCCGCAGGTCCATGAGGATCACGTCCGGGTCGAGTGCGGCGGCCCGCTCCAGCGCCTCGACGCCGTCGGCGGCCTCGCCGAGGACGCGGAAGCCGGGCGCGGACTCGAACATGCCGCGCAGGCCGTCGCGTACGACGGGGTGGTCGTCGACGATGAGGAGGGAGATCACGGCGTCATCGGTCATGGCGGACCAACGGTACGCGAGCCGACACGGCCGTGCCCTGGCCGGGTTCCGCCTCGACGGTGAGCGAACCGGCGATGCGTTCGGCACGGGCCCGCATGCCGGCGAGGCCGAATCCTCCGGTGCGGGTGCGTGCGGGCAGGGCGAGCGGGTCGAAACCCCGGCCGTCGTCGCGGATGTCGAGGGTGACCTCGTCGCCCATGTAGGAGAGGGTGACGCCGGCCCGGCCGGCGGCGGCGTGCCGGGCGGTGTTGGAAAGGGCCTCCTGGGCGATGCGCAGGAGGGTGGCGGCGACCTCGTCGTGGAGCGGCTCGGCGGTGCCGGTGACGGCGAACCCGGCCTGGACGCCGGTACGTTCGCCCCACTCCGTCACCGTCTTCTTCAGCGCGTCCGGCAGCCCGCCGTCGGCCAGGTCGACCGGGGAGAGGTTGTGCACGGAGCGGCGGGCCTCGCCGAGGCTGTGCCGGGCGAGGGCGAGGGCCCTGTCCGTGTGTGCGCGGGCCAGCTCCGCGTCCTTGGTGTTCGCGACGACCTGGAGCTGGGCGATGATGCCGGTCAGGCCCTGGGCGAGGGTGTCGTGGATCTCCGCGGCCAGCCGGCGGCGTTCGTCGGCGACGCCGGCCTCCCGGGCCTGCACGAGGAGCTGTGCGTGCAGGGCGGCGTTCTCGTCGAGGGCCTGCTGCAGGGCGGTGTTGGTGCGCTCCAGTTCGGCGATGGTGGCGGCCTGGACCCGGGTGCGCTCCTCCTCTCGGGCGGTGAGGTGGCCGAAGACGGCGATCATGCAGAGGTGGACGCAGAGCAGGGCCCCGAACACCCCCCAGCCGAGCGGCCCGTGCGGAGGCAGCCCGCCGGACTGGGACCCGGCGATCGTCAGCGCGGTGACGAGCAGGCCGGGCTTGACCAGCCGGGGCGGCAGCAGCCGGTCGGCGTCGAAGTAGCCGACGGCGGCGAGGAAGGCGAAGAACGGGTTCAGCCAGCTCAGCGCGAAGGTGGCGGCGGCGCGCGCCAGGTAGTAGCAGGCGGAGACCGGCGTCCGGACGGCCGGGGTGCGGGCGGACCGCCGGTCCCACCACAGCTGCCACAGCAGGACGGCCACGACGAGCGCGGCGGTGGCCCACCGCTCGACCGCGCTCATGCCGAACACGTCCATGGTCGCGAGGGTGAGTGCGGTGCCGACGCCCAGCATCGCGTACGGCCCCCAGCGACGAACGGCCGCCCAGCGCTGCTCCACCCCCGCGACGTCCGTCATGGCACCAGTGTGGGTCACGGCGGCGCTCACTCCCAGCGGAACCAGCGCGAGGCCGCCGCCGTGAGCAGCACCGTCCAGGCCGCCAGGACACCGAGGTGGGTCCAGCCCGGCCAGTCGCCCGCCGCGGCGTCGTTCAGGGCCTGCGCGGCGGCGCCGAACGGGGTCCAGCCGACGATGCCGGCCAGTACGTCCGGCATGGCCTCCACCGGCAGCCACACGCCCGCGCAGAACATCGCGGGGAAGAGCGCCGTCGACCCCAGCGCGGTGGCGATCTTCGACGTGCGGGACAGGGCGGCGAGAAGGGCCCCCAGGGCGAGGCAGGCGAGCAGGGCGAGCAACAGGGCGAGGAGGTAGCCGAACGGCTGCTCCGGCAGCGTCACGTCGAAGGCGAGCCGGCCGACCGCGAGGGTGACCAGGGCGGAGAGCAGCGCGGCACCACCGGCCACCAGCATCTGCGCCGACAGCAGGGCGGAGGGGCGCACGGGGGTGGTGGACATCCGGCGCAGGATGCCGTTCTCCCGGTAGCCGGCGATCGTCGGCGGCAGGCCCTGCAGACCACCGACGATCAGCCCGAGAAGGACGGCCACCGGCACATAGGCGTCGACCGGCCGCAGCCCACCGAGGTTCGGGTCGGTCTCGCGGAAGGAGGGGATGGAGCCCAGGACGACCAGGAGCAGGGTGGGGAAGAACAGCATCCAGAAGATGCCGCCGGGTTCGCGCCGGAAGAGGCGGATCTCCGCCTTCAGTACGGCGGTGTGGAGGATGTCGGTGCTCATGCCGTGGCCTCCGTGAGGTCCAGGAAGGCGTCGTCCAGCGTGGCGTCGGTCACCCGCAACTGGTGGGCCGTGACGCGGGTGCGGGCGAGGAGGGTGATGACGGCGTTGACCGTCTCGTCGGTGCCGGCCAGGGTGACGCGGCCGTCCTTGTGGTCGGTGGAGGCCAGCCCCGGCAGCGCGTCGAGGTCGTCGTCGTGCAGCGGGGTGGACGGCGTGAAGCTGATGACCGTGGCGCCCGCCGACCGGCGGATCAGCCCGGCCGGGGTGTCCAGGGCGGCGACCCTCCCCTTGTCGATCACGGCGATCCGGTCGCAGAGGCGCTGTGCCTCCTCCATGAAGTGCGTGACCAGCAGGACGGTGACGCCGGCCGCCCGGATGTCCTCGATGAGCTGCCACGTGTCGCGCCGTGCGCGCGGGTCGAGGCCGGTGGTCAGCTCGTCCAGTACCACGATCCGCGGGTCGCCGATCAGGGCGAGCGCGATGAACAGGCGCTGCTTCTGACCGCCGGAGAGCTTGGCGAACCGGGAGTTCAGCTTGGGGGTGAGTCCGAGGCGTTCGGCGAGCGTGCGCCAGTCGGCGGGCTTCGGGTAGAAACCGGCGTACAGCTCCAGGGCCTCGCGGACGGTGAGTTTGGGCTGGAGCGCGCTCTGCTGGAGCTGGGCGCCCAGGACGCGGGTGACCTCCTTGTGGTCGGCGACGGGGTCGAGGCCGGTGACGCGGACGCGGCCCGCGTCGGGGACGCGCAGGCCCTCGACGCACTCGACGGTGGTGGTCTTGCCGGCGCCGTTCGGGCCGAGGATCCCGAAGATCTCACCCTCCTCGACGGCGAACGACACACCGTCGACGGCGGGCCGGCCGCCGTAGGACTTGCGCAGGTCGGTGACTTCGATGACGGGCATGGCACCAGCCTCCCGGGGTACGGGCGCCCGGCACATCGGCCGACGCGCTCGAAGGCGCGTCAGCCGATCGGCTGATGCCCCCGTACGACCCCGGTGCGCGCGAAAACCCGGTGGGCAGTGTCAGTGGTGAACCGTAGGCTCGCTGCTGATGCCGACGACACCCGCCTCCGCCGAGAGCCCCGCCACGTCACGGTCCACCGTCCGCTCGCTGCTGCGGTTGTGGCCCTATGTGCGGCCCGTGCGGGCTCGGTTGGCGACGGCGGCGGTCATAGCGATCCTCGCCTCGTGCGCGGGGCTGGTGATCCCCCTCGTCCTGAAGTGGATGGTGGACGGGCCGGTCGCCGACCGCGATCCGTCCGGCGTGTGGCTCGGCGCGCTGTACCTGCTGCTCCTCGGCCTGGCGGAGGCGCTGCTGTTCGGGCTGCGGCGGTGGCTGGTGGCCCGGCCGCTGGCGGGTGTCGAGGCGGGCATGCGGGCGGACCTGTACCGGCACCTGCAACGGCTGCCGGTGGCCTTCCACGACCGGTGGGCGTCGGGGCAGTTGCTGTCGCGCGGCACGACGGACCTGATGCTGCTGCGCATGTTCCTGGCCTTCCCGCTCACGTTCCTGCTGGTGAACGGCGTGACCATCCTGGTCGGCGTGGGCATCATGCTGGTCCAGGACTGGATGCTGGGGCTGGTGATCCTGGGGCCCGCCCTCCCCGTGATGATCACGTGCGCGGTCTTCGAGAAGAAGTACTCCGCGGTGGCGCGGCGCGCGCAGGACCAGGTCGGGGATCTGACGACCGTGGTCGAGGAGAGCGTGCTCGGCATCCGGATCATCAAGGGGTTCGGCCGGCACCGCAGCCAGGCCCGCGCCTTCCACGAGCTGTCCCACACGCTGCGCGGGACGGAGCTGCGCAAGGCGCGGCTGCTGGCGTCCATCTGGGCCGTCATCGTGACGCTGCCGGAGCTGGCGATCGGGGCGGCGCTGGTGGTGGGGGCGGTCCAGGTGGCGGACGGGTCGCTGTCGGCGGGGACGCTGGTGGCGTTCCTGTCCACGGCGCTGGCGCTCAGGTGGCCGGTGGAGTCGATCGGCTTCCTGCTCGCGATGAGCCAGGAGGCGGCGACCGCCACGGACCGGTACTTCGAGGTGATGGACGCGGAGGTGGAGTCGCCGGGGGGTGCCGGTGGCCCGGCGCCGGTGCCGGGAGGCGGGGAGCGCGGCGCGGCGGTGCGGGCCGAAGGTCTCGCCTTCCAGTCCGTCACGTTCCGGTACCCCGACGCGCCTCCCGACTCCCCGCCGCTCCTCGACGGCGTCGACCTGCACGTCCGCCCCGGCGAGTCCATGGCGCTGGTCGGCGCCACCGGCAGCGGCAAGACGACGCTCACCGCGCTCGTCCCCCGTCTGCACGAGGTGACCGGCGGCCGGATCACGCTGGACGGCGAGGACATCCGCGCCCTGTCCCGCGAGGAGCTGCGCTCGCTGGTCGCCGTGGCCTTCGAGGAGCCCACCCTCTTCTCGGCGACCGTCGGCGAGAACGTGCTGATGGGAGCCGGCGACGACGCCGGCGACGAGGAGCTGGCCCGGGCCCTCGCCGTCGCGCAGGCCGACTTCGCCCACGCCCTTCCCCAGGGCACCGGCACCCAGGTCGGCGAGCAGGGCCTGAGCCTGTCCGGCGGCCAGCGCCAGCGCCTCGCGCTCGCCCGCGCGGTGGTCGGCGGACCGAGGTTCCTGATCCTGGACGACCCGCTGTCCGCGCTGGACGTGCACACGGAGGCCGCCGTCGAGGCGGCGCTGCGGCGGGTCCTCGCGGACACCACCGCCCTGATCGTGGCCCACCGCCCCTCCACGGTGCTGCTCGCCGACCGCGTCGCGCTGCTCTCCGGCGGCCGGGTCGCCGCCGTCGGCACCCACCAGGAACTGCTGCGCACCAGCGCCGAGTACGCCCACCTGATGTCCGGGCCCGACGGGCACGAGGAGCCCGGCGATCTTGAGGAAGGGGACCGCCGATGACCGCGCCCACGGCCACCGCGCCGGACAAGGGCCGGCCCGAGGGCGGCCCGGGAGCCGAGAACCCGGCGGTCCCGGCCGGCGACGCCTTCGACCGGGACGTCCTGCCCAGCCCGCCGGGTGCGACCGCCGCCCTGCTGCGCTCCCTGCTGGCGCCCATGAAGGCCCGCGTCGCCCTGACGACCTTCCTGCTGCTGCTCCAGCAGGCGGCGGTACAGGCGGGCCCGCTGCTGGTGGCGTACGCCATCGACCACGCCGTACCGGCCCTGCGCGACGACGCCCACGGCCCGCTGATCGCGGTGGGCGCCGGGTATCTGCTGTGCGCGCTGGGCGCGGGCGGGCTGCAGTACGCGTTCGTCGCCGTCGCGGCCCGCGTCAGCCAGGACGTGCTGCTGGACCTCAGGGGCCGGATCTTCCGCCACGCGCAGGCGCTGAGCGTCGACTTCCACGAGCGCTACACCTCGGGCCGGCTCATCTCCCGTGCCACCACCGACGTGGAGTCGCTGCGGGAGCTGCTCGACGAGGGCCTCCAGGAACTGGTGACGGTCGTCCTGTCCTTCGTCTACATCGCCGCGCTGCTGCTCTGGCTGGACCTGGGGCTCGGCGGCGTCGCGGTGGCGTCGTTCGTGCCGCTGTACGCGCTGGTGCGGCTGTACCGGCGACGCGCGGGGCGGGTGTACCGGCAGCGGTCCACGGCGATCGCGGCGGTGATCGTGAGGTTCGTGGAGACGATGAACGGCATCCGTCCGGTGCGCGCCTTCCGCCGGGAGGCCGCCAACGACGCGGCCTTCGCCGTGCTGAACCGGCGCCACGAGCGGACCAACGGCGACGCGCTCCTGGAGATGGCCCGCTACGTCGTCGGCTCCCGGCTGGTCGCCAACACGGCGGTCGCGGGCATCGTCCTGTGGGGCGCCTACCGCGTCGCGGACGGCACGCTGGCGCTCGGTGTGCTGGCGGCGGCGGTGCTGTACCTGCGGCGGCTGTACGACCCGATCGACCGGCTCGGCATGTTCCTGAACTCCTACCAGTCGGCGGCGGCCTCCCTGGAGAAGATCGCCGGGCTGCTGGCGCAGACGCCGACGGTGCCGGAGCCGGCCGCGCCGAAGGAGCTGCCGCCCCTGGAGTCGGAGCACCCGGGCCGCGAGGTCGTCTTCGACGGCGTCCGCTTCGCCTACCGCACCGGCGGCGAGGTGCTGCCCCGCTTCGACCTGACGATCCCGGCCGGGCAGACGGTCGCCGTCGTGGGCTCGACCGGCGCGGGCAAGTCGACGCTGGCCAAGCTGCTCGCCCGGTTCTACGACCCCTCCGAGGGGCGGGTCCTGCTGGACGGCACCGATCTGCGTGACCTCGCCGTGCCCGAACTGCGGCGCGGGGTGGTGATGGTGACGCAGGAGGCGTTCCTGTTCTCCGGGACGGTCGCCGAGAACATCGCCATCGGGCGTCCGGAGGCCGCGCGGGAGGAGATCGAGCGGGCCGCGAAGGCGATCGGCGCCCACGACTTCGTCGCCGCGCTGCCCGACGGCTACGACACCGACGTCCGCAAGCGGGGCGGCCGGATCTCCGCCGGTCAGCGGCAACTCGTGGCGTTCGCGCGGGCGCTGCTCGCCGACCCTGCGGTGCTGATCCTGGACGAGGCGACCAGTTCGCTGGACGTCCCCGGCGAGCGGGCTGTGCAGCGGGCGATGGCGACGGTCCTGAAGGGCCGTACGGCGGTCGTGATCGCGCACCGGCTGTCCACCGTGGAGATCGCCGACCGGGTGCTGGTGATGGAGCACGGCCGGATCGTGGAGGACGGCACGCCCGCCGAACTGATCGCCGCCACCGGCCGGTTCGCGGACCTGCACCGGGCGTGGCGGGACAGCCTGGCGTGAGGGCGGGCCGACGGGGGGACGGGTGATGATCGACGCGTACGAGGATCCCGGTACGCCCGACCGGCGGGGCGGCTGGCGGTACCTGGCGTGGCTGGTCCGGCGGCAGTGGCCGCGCGCGCTGGCGGGGGCGGTGTTCGCGAGTGTCTGGATGGTGCTGCTGGCGGCGACGCCGTACCTGATGGCGCGGGCGATCGACCACGGCCTGGAGCCCGGTGACCTGGGGGCGCTGGCGGGCTGGACGGGTGCGCTGGTCGCGGTCGGGGTGCTCAACGCCTGGCTGGGCGTCATGCGGCACCGCACCATGACGCGGGTGCGGATGGACGCCAACTTCCGCACGGTCAAGGTGGTCGTGGGGCACGCGGCACGGCTCGGAGCGGCGCTGCGCCGGCAGGTGGGGGCCGGGGAGGTCGTCACCATCGGGGTGGGTGACGTGCAGACCATCAGCGCGTCCCTGACGGCCGTGGGCCCGGGCGTCGGCGCGGTCGTCGCCTACGCGGCCGTCGGCGGGCTGATGCTGTCGGTGTCGGCGCGGCTCGCCCTGGTGGTGCTGATCGGGGTGCCGGTGCTCGGCCTGCTGCTGGGGCCGCTCATGGGGCGGTTGCAGGGCCGGGAGGCCGAGTACCGGGAGCGGCAGGCGGTGCTGACCGCGCGGATCGGCGACCTCGCGGGCGGGCTGCGGGTGCTGAACGGGCTGGGCGGCAAGGGGCTGGTCGCGGACGCGTTCCGGCGGGACTCGGGGCGGCTGCGCGAGCAGGGGTACCGGGTCGGGGCGGTGACCAGCTGGATCCAGGCCCTCGGGGTGGGTCTGCCGATGCTGTTCCTGGCGCTGGTGACCTGGCTGGGCGCCCGGCTGGCCGTGCGGGGGCACATCAGCGTGGGCGAACTGGTGTCGGTGTACGGCTATGTGGTGGCGCTGGGGTGGCCGGTGGCGTTCCTGATCGAGATGGGCCACCAGCTCAGCCGGGGGGTGGTGGCCGCCCGCCGGGTGGTCGCGTTCCTGCGGCTGGAGCCGGAGCCGGACACCGGCACGCGCGACGCCCCCGCGGAACCGGCGGTGCTGTACGACCCGGCCTCCGGGGTCCGGGTCCGGCCGGGCCGCCTGACCGCCCTGGCCGGTGCCCGCCCCGCCGACGCCGCCGAGGTGATCGACCGCCTGGGCCGCTACGCGCCCTCGGAGGTGACCTGGGGGGAGGTCCCGCTGTCCGAGGTGCGCCTCGCCCAGGTCCGTTCCCGCATCCTGGTCGCCGACGCGGAGGCCGACCTCTTCGCGGGCACCCTGCGCGAGATGATCGGCGAGGGGGCGACCGGCCCCACCGGCCCGGGCGGTGACCACGAGCGGCTCCGCCGGGCGGTCCACGCGGCCGCGGCCGAGGACGTCGTCCAGTCCCTCCCCGACGGCCTCGACTCCCCCGTCGCCGCCCAGGGCCGTACCCTCTCCGGCGGCCAGCGCCAGCGCGTGCGGCTGGCGCGGGCTCTGTTCGCCGACCCCGAGGTGCTGCTCGCCGTGGAGCCGACGTCCGCGCTGGACGCCCACACCGAGGCCACCGTGGCGGGCCGGCTGCGGGAGGCGCGCGAGGGCCGTACGACCGTGGTGGCCGGCACCTCCCCGCTGGTGCTCGACCGGGCGGACGTCGTGCACCACCTGGTCGACGGCAAGGTCGTCGCCACCGGCACCCACCGCGAACTCCTCGACACCGAGCCGGGATACCGCGCCCTGGTCGCGCGCGACGACGAGGTGGTCCGATGACGTCCCCGGGACAGCTCCCCGTCGCCGAGCGCACCGACGTCCGCCGCGCGGCGGCCCGCCTGGTCCGCGCCGACCGGCGCGTCTTCGCCCTCGTCGTCGGCCTGAACGCGCTGGCGGCCCTCGCCGGGCTCGCGGGGCCGTGGCTGCTGGGCCGGATCGTCGACGAGGTAAGGGCCGGGGGCGGTGTCGGCGCCGTGGACCGGATGGCGCTCGCCATCCTGCTGTGCTCGCTGGCCCAGCTGCTGCTGGCCCGCTGGGCCCGGTACGCGGGGCACCGCTTCGGGGAGCGGACCCTCGCCCGGGTGCGGGAGCGGTTCGTGGACCGGGCGCTGGCCCTGCCCGCGTCGGTGGTGGAGCGGGCGGGCACCGGGGACCTGACGACGCGCGGCACCGCCGACGTCACCACGGTCGGCACCACCCTGCGCGACGCCGGTCCCGAGCTGCTGGTCAACTCGGTGCAGGCGGTGTTCCTCGCCGCCGCGGTGTTCGTCCTCGACCCGCTGCTCGGGCTGGTCGGGGTGCTGGGGCTGGCGCCCGCCTGGTGCGGGTTGCGCTGGTACCTGCGCCGGGCGCGGGCCGGCTATCTCGCCGAGGGCGCGGCGACCTCGGACGTCGCCGAGACCCTCACCGCCACGGTGGCCGGGGCCCGCACGGTCGAGGCGTTCGGGCTGTCCGCCCGGCGCGTCGGCACCAACCGGGAGGCACTGGAGGTCTCGCGGCGCACCCGCTTCCACACGCTGTACCTGCGCAGCGTCTTCTTCCCGACGGTGGACGTCTCGTACGTCCTGCCCGTCGCGGGCGTGCTGCTGCTCGGCGGTGTCCTGCACGGGCGCGGCGCGGTGAGCCTCGGGGCGGTGGTGACGTGCGCCGTGTACCTCCAGCAGCTCGCCGGGCCGCTCGACGAGGTGCTGATGCGGATCGAGCAGCTCCAGGCCGGCGGCGCGTCCTTCGCCCGGGTGGAGGGGCTGGCGCGCGCGCCGCGTGCGGGCACGGACGGGTCGGCGGTCCCGGCGGACGACCGGATCGAGGTGTCCGGGGCGCGGTACGCCTATGAGCGGGGCGGCGAGGTGCTGCGCGGGGTGGACCTGACCGTGCGGCCCGGGGAACGGCTGGCGGTGGTCGGGCCGTCCGGGGCCGGCAAGACCACGCTGAGCCGGCTGCTGGCGGGCGTCGACGCGCCGACCGGGGGCTCGGTGACGGTGGGCGGCGTGCCCGTGGTCGCCCTCGGTCCTAAGCGGCTGCGGCGCCAGGTCGCGCTGGTCACCCAGGAGCACCACGTCTTCCTGGGCACGGTCCGCGACAACCTGCTCATCGCCGAACCGGACGCCGCGGACGAGGAGTTGTGGGCCGCGCTCGCGGCCGTGGGCGCCGAGGAGTGGGTGCGGGAGCTGCCCGGCGGCCTCGGCGCCGACCTGGGCGCGAACGGCCACCGGACGGACGGCTCGCAGGCCCAGCAGCTCGCCCTGGCCCGCGTGGTGCTGGCCGACCCGCACACGCTGATCCTGGACGAGGCCACCGCCCTGCTGGACCCGACGACGGCCCGGCACACCGAGCGGGCCCTGGCCGCCGTACTGGAGGGCCGTACGGTCATCGCCGTCGCGCACCGGCTGCACACCGCGCACGACGCCGACCGGGTCGCCGTGATGGAGGACGGCCGGCTGACCGAACTGGGCACGCACGACGCCCTGGTGGCGGCCGGCGGGGCGTACGCGGCGCTGTGGGGTTCGTGGCACGGGGAGTCCGTGGCGGCCGCGGGCGAGCCCGCCACGGAGCCCGGTACTGACTGACCGGGCAGTCGGTCGCACGCCTCGGCGACGCGTCGGCGACTCATCCGTATAGCGAACATGAACGCCCGGACAACGAACGATTTCCGGCCAACCTTCTGACGCGCTCCTGACAGAAGGCGGGATCTCCTGCCACTCTTCCCACGGCCCGCCGCACAGCGCCCCCACAGCTTCTCCCCCAGCGCCGCGCGGCGGTCAGCTCCTTGCACGTGGTTTCTGCGTACCGCCAAGCACCGCCCGGCCGGCCCACCCGCCGTCCGGTCTCCCCTGGCCGCGCGACCCGCGGCCACGCAGAAGGAGTCAGTGTTGAGCAGCAGCACTCCCCACAGACGCACCTCCCACACCGCGTACCGCACCACCCACCGCCGCGCCGCCGCCGTCGCCCTGGCCGGTGTCGCCGCGCTGATCGCCACCGCCGTCCAGTCCGGCGCCGCGACCGCGGCCCCCCGGCAGGCCCCCGTCCCGGGCGCCGAGTCCGTGAAGCTCACCCCCGCCCAGCGCGCCGAGCTGATACGCGACGCCGACGCCGCCAAGGCGCGGACCGCCGACGGCCTCGGCCTGGGTGCCAAGGAGAAGCTGGTCGTCCGCGACGTCCTCAAGGACCGCGACGGCACCGTGCACACCCGCTACGAGCGCACCTACGACGGGCTGCCCGTCCTCGGCGGCGACCTGGTCGTCACCACCGACGGCGGGAAGACCGAGCGGGTCGTGAAGGCCACCCGGAAGCCGATCGCGCCGGCCACGGTGACGCCGAGGATCTCCGCCGCGAAGGCCGAGACGCAGGCCGTGTCCGCCGCGAAGGCCGCCGGCGCGAAGGCGGCGGACGCCGACCGCGCCCCGCGCAAGGTCGTCTGGGCGGCGAACGGCACCCCGGTCCTGGCGTACGAGACGGTCGTCGGCGGCCTCCAGGAGGACGGCACCCCCAACGAGCTGCACGTCGTCACCGACGCCGCCACCGGCGCCAAGCTCTTCGAGTACCAGGCGATCCACAACGGCACCGGCAACACCCTGTACAGCGGCACGGTGACGCTGGGCACCGCGCAGTCCGGGTCGTCGTACACGCTGACCGACACGACCCGCGGCAACCACAAGACGTACAACCTCAACCGGGGCACCTCCGGCACCGGCACGCTCTTCTCCGGCCCCGACGACGTGTGGGGCAACGGCACCGCCGCCAACGCCGAGACCGCCGGCGCCGACGCCCACTACGGGGCCGCGCTGACCTGGGACTACTTCAAGAACGTCCAGGGCCGCTCCGGAATCCGCGGGGACGGCGTGGGCGCCTACTCCCGGGTCCACTACGGCAACAACTACGTCAACGCCTTCTGGTCGGACTCCTGCTTCTGCATGACGTACGGCGACGGCGCGGGCAACGCCAACCCGCTGACGTCCATCGACGTGGCCGCGCACGAGATGACGCACGGCGTCACCTCCAACACGGCGGGCCTGGTCTACAGCGGCGAGTCCGGCGGCCTGAACGAGGCGACCAGCGACATCTTCGGCGCGGCCGTCGAGTTCCACGCGAACAACTCCTCCGACGTCGGTGACTACCTCATCGGCGAGGAGATCGACATCAACGGCGACGGCACCCCGTTGCGCTACATGGACAAGCCCAGCAGGGACGGCGCGTCCAAGGACGCCTGGTACTCGGGGATCGGCGGGATCGACGTCCACTACTCGTCGGGTCCGGCCAACCACTTCTTCTACCTGCTGAGCGAGGGCAGCGGCACCAAGACCATCAACGGTGTCACCTACGACTCGCCCACCTCGGACGGTCTCCCGGTCGCCGGCATCGGCCGCGACAAGGCGGCGAAGATCTGGTTCCGCGCGCTGACCACGAAGTTCACGTCGACCACCAACTACGCGGGCGCCCGCACCGGCACCCTCGCGGCGGCCGGTGAGCTGTACGGCACCACCAGCACCGAGTACAAGGCGGTGCAGGACGCGTGGGCCGGCGTCAACGTCGGCGCGCGCTCCGGCGGCGGCGGTGGCGGCGGCACCTCCTTCGAGAACGCCGCCGACGTGGCGATCCCGGACAACGGCGCGGCGGTCACCTCGTCGGTCACCGTGACCGGACGGGCCGGCAACGCGCCCGCCAACCTGCAGGCCGCGGTCGACGTCGTGCACACGTACCGCGGCGACCTGGTGGTCGACCTGCTGGCCCCGGACGGCACCGCGTACCGCCTGAAGAACTCCAGTTCCTCGGACTCGGCGGACAACGTCAACCAGACGTACACGGTGAACGCCTCCTCGGAGACCGCGAACGGCACCTGGAAGCTGCGCGTCCAGGACGTGGCCGCCCGCGACACCGGCTACATCAACTCCTTCAAGCTCACCTTCCCGTAGGCCCCCCGCGGGACCCCACGGTCAGGGCGCCGTCCCGGCGGTTCGAATCCCCGGGGCGGCGCCCTCCCCACGGCCCGGCGGCGCCACCCGGAACACCGGGTTCCCGAAAGCCGCCCTACCCTTGGTGCCCATGTCCTTCACGTACGACGACGTCGGCGCCACCCGCGAGCAGGGTGCCTGCCCGCCCGGCTTCCGCCCCATGCACGTACGCACCCGCCTCGGGGAGGGCGAACCGGTGTTCCGGCGCGCGGCCGAGGCCGTGCTCACCTGGGAGATGCACCGGGAGATGGGCGTCGGCATCGACGCGAGCGCCGAGCGCGCCGCGCCCGGCGTCGACGTCACCGTCACCCTCGCCGGGATGATCAAGGCGCCCTGCCGGGTGGTGTGGACGCTGGAGGAACACCGCCGGGCGGGGTGGGCGTACGGGACGCTGCCCGGCCACCCCGAGTCCGGCGAGGAGGCCTTCGTGGTCGACCGCACGGGTGACGGCACGGTCTGGCTGACCGTGACCGCCTTCAGCCGCCCCGCCAAGTGGTACGCCAAGGCCGGCGGGCCGGCCGCCCGCGCCTTCCAGCACGCCTACGCCCGCCGCTGCGGCACCGTCCTGCGGCGGCTGAGCGGGGGCGACGAGGAGGACTGAGCCCGCACGGGCCACTCCCCGCCCGCCGCCCCGGGCACGCTCAGCGCATCAGGAGCCCCGCCGCCTGGGCCAGGTCGTCCGACGGCACCGCGACCAGCCCCGTCTCCGCGCCGGAGGCCAGCAGCCGGTGCGCGGGCAGGATGCGGACCGTGTAGCCGAAGGGGCCGGTGCGGTCCAGGGCGAGCGGCCCCTCGTACACCCAGCGGCCCTCCAGGTCCGGGCCGCCCACCGGTTTCAGCGGCACACTCGCCGCGTCGGTGATCCGGTCCTCGGAGTCCACCCGGCCCGACACCGCCTGCACCTCGACGTCGTCCGGGGCGAGGTCCCCGAGCTTCACCCGCACCCGCAGCCCGAGCGTCGAGCCCAGCTCGGCCAGGGCGGAGGCGGCGGACGTCTCCACGTGGTCGACGCTCACCCCGGGCCAGGCCGACCGCACCCGGGCCTTCCACTCGGCCAGCGCGCGGGCGGAGTCCGGGTCCATCGCGCGGTGCGCCTCGGCGGCCGGGGCGTAGAGCCGCTCGACGTACTCGCGGACCATGCGGCCGGCCAGCACCTTCGGTCCGAGCAGGCTCAGGGTCCGGCGGACCATCTCGATCCACCGGTCGGGCAGCCCGCCGGCGCCCCGCTCGTAGAAGCGGGGGGTGATCCGCTGCTCCAGCAGGTCGTAGAGGGCGTTGGCCTCTATGGCGTCGCGCCGGTCCGGGTCGGTGCCCGTGCCGTCGGCGGTGGGGATCGCCCAGCCGAAGTCCGGCTGGTACCACTCGTCCCACCAGCCGTCGAGGACGGACAGGTTGAGACAGCCGTTGAGGGCCGCCTTCATGCCGCTGGTGCCGCACGCCTCCAGGGGCCGCAAGGGGTTGTTCAGCCAGATGTCGCAGCCCGGGTAGAGCTTCTGCGCCATCGCCATGCCGTAGTCCGGCAGGAACACGATCCGGTGCCGCACCCGGGGGTCGTCCGCGAACCGCACCAGTTCCTGCACCAGCCGCTTGCCGCCGTCGTCCGCCGGGTGCGCCTTGCCGGCGACGACGATCTGGACCGGCCGCTCGGAGTGCAGCAGCAGGTCCATCAGCCGGTCGCGGTCCCGCAGCATCAGCGTGAGGCGCTTGTACGACGGGACGCGCCGCGCGAACCCGATGGTGAGCACGTCCGGGTCGAGGACGTCGTCGATCCAGCCCAGTTCGGCCGTCCCGGCGCCGCGCTGCCGCCAGGAGGCGCGCAGCCGCTGCCGCACCTCCTCGACGAGCTGCTCGCGCAGGGTGCGGCGCAGCTCCCAGATGTCCTGGTCGGGGATGTCGGCGACCGAGTCCCAGCGGTCCGAGCCGCCGACGGTCAGCGCGTCCTCGGCCCGCTGGACGCCGATCTGCCGGGCGCCGAGCCGGAACACCTCGGGGGCGACCCAGGTCGGGGCGTGCACACCGTTGGTGACGGAGGTGATCGGCACCTCGTCGGCGTCGAAGCCGGGCCACAGTCCGGCGAACATCTCCCGGCTGACCCCGCCGTGCAGCAGGGAGACGCCGTTGGCGCGCTGGGCCAGGCGCAGGCCCATCACGGCCATGTTGAAGAGGTTGGGCTCGCCGCCGGGGTAGGTCTCCATGCCGAGCCTGAGGACGCGCTCGACGTCGATGCGCGGGAGTTCGGAGTCGGGGCCGAAGTGGCGGGCGACCAGTTCGCGGTCGAAGCGGTCGATGCCGGCCGGGACGGGCGTGTGGGTGGTGAAGACGGTCCCGGCCCGGACCGCCTCCAGCGCGGAGCCGAACTCCAGGCCCTCGTCGCAGAGTTCGGAGATGCGCTCCAGGCCGAGGAAACCGGCGTGGCCCTCGTTGGTGTGGAACACCTCCGGCGCGGCGTGGCCGGTGAGCCGGCAGTACGTCCGTACCGCCCGGACACCTCCTATGCCGAGCAGCATCTCCTGGAGCAGCCGGTGCTCGCTGCCGCCGCCGTAGAGCCGGTCGGTGACGCCGCGTTCGCCGAGGTCGTTCTCCTCGACGTCCGAGTCCAGCAGGAGCAGCGGCACCCGGCCGACCTGGGCCAGCCAGATCCGCGCCCGCAGTTCCCGGCCGCCGGGCAGGGCGAGGGCGACGTGGGCGGGGGTGCCGTCGGGCTCCTCCAGGAGGACGAGGGGCAGTTCGTGGGGGTCGAGGACGGGATAGTGCTCCTGCTGCCAGCCGTCCCGGGAGAGGGACTGGCGGAAGTAGCCGTGGCGGTAGAGCAGGCCGACGCCGATGAGCGGCACACCGAGGTCGCTGGCGGCCTTCAGGTGGTCGCCGGCCAGGATGCCGAGGCCGCCCGAGTACTGGGGCAGGGCGGCGGTGATGCCGAACTCGGGCGAGAAGTAGGCGACGGCGGCGGGCAGTCGGCCGGTCTGGGCCTGGTACCAGCGGTCGCCGCTCATGTAGTGGTCGAGGTCGTCGGCCACCGCGGTCAGCCGGCGCAGGAAGCGCCGGTCCTCGGCCAGTTCCGCGAGACGCGCGGCCGGGACGGTGCCGAGCAGCCGGACCGGGTCGCGGCCGGACGCGGCCCAGCACTCGGGGTCGACGGACTGGAAGAGGTCGCGGGTCTCCGGATGCCAGGACCAGCGCAGATTCCGGGCCAGATCACTGAGCGGCCGGAGGGGGTCGGGGAGAACGGGACGGACGGTCAGTCGACGAATCGCCTTCACCCCTCCGACGTTACCGGCGCGGTGTGTCCCTCGCCGGGGGCTTCGCTCGCAGAACTCCGATTCGGCCTGAACGGCGTCGTCCCCGTTCTCCGGACGGGCTAATAACCACCGGCGTGACGATCTCCCGGCGGGGAAGGTGTCGGAACAGGGTCGTCGCGTGTGTCGACATACGCGTGAGTAGTTAACAAAGTGCCGGATTGCCCACCCGAAGAGTGGGGGAAGGCTCCTGCGGTACGCCCCGTACGCACCGCCGCAGGACCCACCTCCCCAGAGACATCCGCCCACCCACGTTGACGCGGACAGGAGCGGTCATGCCCGCCACGCACCACTCGTCAGCACCCCCCGGAGCGGCTCCCGGAGCGCGCTCCGGCGCTTCACTCGAAGTCCCCCGCGAGGCACCACTCGGGGACGGCGCCACCGTCGTCGGGCGCATCCCCGTCCTGGACGTCCGTCCGGTCGTCATGCACGGGCGCAGGCCCGCGAAGGCCGTCACCGGTGAGTCGTTCGAGATCTCGGCCACCGTGTTCCGGGAAGGGCACGACGCGGTCGCCGCCAACGTCGTCCTCACGGACCCGCGGGGCCGGCCGGGCCCGTGGACGCCGATGCGCGAACTGGCCCCGGGTACCGACCGCTGGGGCGCCACCGTCACCGCCGGCGAGCCCGGACGGTGGTCGTACTCCGTGGAGGCGTGGGGCGATCCGGTCACCACCTGGCGGCACCACGCGCAGATCAAGATCCCGGCGGGCCAGGACACCGGCCTGGTGCTGGAGGAGGGTGCCCGGCTCTACGAGCGCGCCGCCGCCGAGGTGCCCGGACGCGAGGACCGGCGCCGGCTGCTCGCCGCCGTCGACGCGCTGCGGGACGACACCCGGCCGGCCGCGTCA